>MNIJ01000230.1 GCA_001919715.1 Acidobacteria bacterium 13_1_20CM_58_21 | reverse complement strand
CACTCACCTAGGTCAAGCTCCTCAGGCTTATTGTATCGCGACCAGGGGCCCTACCATGTAGGCGCTAAGGTCTCGGCGTTCTTAGGCCGGGAATATGGGGACATAGGCCCTCTTGATTTCTGCGGCCCATGTCGAGACAGGCCATGCCCTTTAGAGTTCGGAATTCTCGTTGAAGTGTTTCGGGACGATGGTGACCACGAGCCAAGTAGAACCGAGGCAGAACTCGGTCAAGTGTCCGAGTTCGGCGTCCTGAACTCGTTCGCCGTCTACATATGTGCCATTCGCGGAGTTCAGATCACCTAGCCGAACCGTGTCGTATGTCACGCCTACAACACAATGCAAAGCAGAAACTTGCGGATCATCAATTTCGATGTCGGCTCCGCCACCTGTCCGCCCTATGCTGGTGCTTGCTTTGGTCAGTTGGTAGGCATGGCCATTCAAGGGGCCCGTGATGACAGAAATTGTGATCGTCCTGTTTCTCAGAGCAGATGAGTCCATGTCTGAGGGTAATGCACCGAAAGGAGGGAGGCTATGGGACGAAAGTACCGAGGGTACAAGAACAACAAGCGGCCTATCACGCTGGGCGATTCCGAAGCGGCGCACGCCCAATTGTCCGATGTGCAAAAACGGTGAAATGAGCGGCTGTGGGACGGACCGGACATTTGCATCGTGTTGAAAATCCCGGGAATCCGTCGGTTCGGTTGATGTAGTCACAATGGCAGAAGTACGTTTTCTTGTTGGCGAAGCCGCTCCCCAGGACCTGCTGCAATTCATTGACCGGCTAGACTTAGACAAATTCATCGAGAAAACAAAAGTCGGCGCTGCGGCTTGAGTTAGTAGCGGTAACGGGATTCGAACCCGTGTTTCCACCTTGAGAGGGTGGCGACCTAAACCCCTAGTCGATACCGCCAGACCTTGTATCTTATCGTGCGTCGGATTTTTCGGCAATCTGAGTCACGCTCGCTGGTTTGAATTGGCCAACCTTGATGAAGTCGAGAGCTTTCGCACGGTTGAATGCAGAGCGCAGCCGACCGAGCTGTGTTAGTGTTAGAAGATGATGCGTCTAGTCAGGCCATTCTTTCTGGCGGTGCTCACAATTGCTCTCGCGGGGTATGCTTTCGACTGCCGCGCCACCACGACGCCGGAACAGGCGATGCAGTGCTGCGATTCAATGCCGTGCTCTTCGCACGGTCATCACGGCCAGGATTGCTGCAAGACCATGCCAACGGTACGCGCTCCTTTTGTGCAGCCGTCCTCCGTGCCTGGCGTTTCCTACTCTCCCGTGGTACTGGCAGTGCTGCCAGCGACTGGCAAATCTCTCGCCCTAGATTTTCCCGACCGTGTGATTGCGGCACATTGCCACGCGCCACCAATCCGCTACTCTCCAGCCCCACTTCGCATCTAGCCAGTCCTCCAGTCGGCTCCCAACTTGAAGCACTGGTGTGCTTCGGCATGCCCATTTCTACTGGAGGAAGCATTTGTGAGAATAAGAAATCCATATCTCATTGGGCAATTTGCGAGTGTAGTTCTGTCGTTCCTCCCGCTGCTCTGTGCTTCGGTAGCCAGAGCGCAAGGCCCCGCCCCAGAGACGGCTCCGCCCCTGTTCCCGGGTGGCGGACTTGTCTCTTACAATTCGATCTTCACCACACGAGGCCTCACACCGGGCATTTCTAGCGGTATTCCCGCAACAGCCTTCCCCACTTTCGCTCACGAGGCCGATTTCAATTTCACGTGGGGGTTCTACCGCAATTTTGATTTGACCGTGGTCGTTCCGGTAGTGACGAATCACTTTGATACCGGGAGCGCACCAGCCGTTGGGGGAACGGGGCTTGGCGATGGCATGGTGCTCGTTAAGTATCGCTGCTATCGGCGAGATTCGGAACGGGGCACCACCCAGGCATCCGTCACATTCGGTCCCAAGATCCCGACAGGACGAACGGATTTGACAGACATAAACGGACGACGACTGCCGGCGGGTCTGCAACCCGGCTCTGGCTCTACCGATCTCTTCCTGGCCACAAATTGGACTTACACCGGGCTGTTCAATTTGAAGCGTCTTGTTGCTGATGAGGATTTCCATTCCCTTATCCGGTCAAAGGGGACGCAGGCAACAGGCCTCGGCAGCGACATCGAATCACGTTTCTGGTTGTCGTACAGACCTTATGAGTCGAGGAACGTGGCCCGTGAATGGTTCATTGGCCCGGCGCTCGGTTGGCTGCATTCTCAGGGTGAGCGCATCAGGGGAGTCAAGCAGAACGGGAGCGGCGGCGATGCACTACTGGCCGGAATCGCCACTTATGTGGGGGTGCGTCCCGGAATGCATGTCTGGCTCGGAATGGATTGGGACGTGGCGCATTCCACTGGCGCAATGTTCATGCCCGTTCGCCGTCATATCAGTTTTGGAATAACACAGCAGTTTCGGATGCATCGTTAAGGAAAGGGGAAGCGATGAACAGGAAGAAACTGGCCCTGGTTGCTATGCTCGTTTCGATAGTTAGCCCAGTGTCTCAGGCGCAAATCAAGCATATTGAAATGCGCGTCGAAGGCATGACTTGAAACTTTTGAGCATACGGGGTGAAGCAACACCTCGGACGCCAGTCTGGCGTTCAAACAGTTGAAGTCAGCTTGCTTGATGGAAAAGTTGATGTCACGCCCAAAGAGGACGGGCAGATTGACCCCGCCCAGCTTCTAAAAGCGACCTACGACAGTGGCGTGACCGCTGCGGAGATGGATATGACCGCACGCGGAAAAATCGTGAGGGACTCTTCGGGTAGCTTGGCCTTACAAGTTGAACCGAATCGGTCTTTCGTGCTTACACCCAATGAGTTGTCGAAAGGACTTGAAGCCCTCGCGGATGCCCAAACGATGGTCACAGTTCGTGGTCAGTTGTACAAAAAGACCGCCGGGAAAAAGAAAGAACATCCTTCCGCTTCCGTCAAGCTGCTGATTCTCGAAGTGCAAAAGAAGGAATAGATGCTAAGAAAACGCCTATGGGTTCTGAGCCTCGCTGGGGTAGGCCTGGTCGGATGCAATCAGCATCCAGCAAGTCCCCCTCAGCCGAAAGAAGAAGCTTTAATCGCGGCAGGTGAGATCGGTTCACGGTTGCCTGAATTCTCGGTGAAGGATTTCGAGGGGCGCGAGGTTTCCTCGGCGGGTCTTCGCGGCAAGGTGGTGCTGATTGATTTTTGGGCCACCTGGTGTCAACCGTGCAAAAAGGAGATGCCCGGTTATCAGAAACTTTTAGATCGCTATGGCTCTCGCGGATTCGCGGTAATCGGGTTCAAATTTGACACCATGATGGATATGGAAGACCCGCTGACGTTTGCCAAGAAAATCGGAGTCCGTTATCCGCTGGCGGTAGCTGCTGATGACTTGAAGCAGAAGCTTGGAGGCATTGAAGGTTTACCGACCACTATGCTGTACGACCGCCAAGGAATACTGCGGAAGAGAGTCATCGGGTTTGAATACACAAATGTAATTGAATCAGAGCTAAAACCACTTCTCTGAATGGCGCGTCGCCTCTACAGCTCTTGTTTTTGCCCCACTACCGGGTAACCGTAATCAGGGCCGTCAAAAATCCGAGGGCGCTCAAGGGCTAAGGCCCTACGGGGAACAAAGCGGAAAAACGGCAAATTCCTTGGGATTTCGTTGGTCCAGATTGAATCTCGGTATCGCTACCAGTGCTGCCTGATGTTTTCATTCGGCTTTGGTCTTGGAGCGTCGAAAACTGCATAATATTCCAGTCATGCGTGTTCTTCTCGGTTTGGTGGTTGCAATTTGCGGCCTGTGGACTTCTGCGCAACAGGGCAAGATGGCCTCCAAGCCTATCTCCGCCGGTGGGAAATTTGTCGACGCGACCGCGGCACTGCGGATCCACTTCCAATACTTGTCCTCGCATGTTTCGAAACATTATCTGATCGAAACCATGGGTGCAGGGGTCGCGTTGTTCGACTACGACAACGATGGGCGGCTGGATGTTTTTCTCGTGAACGGTGCGCCTCTCAGCGATCCCACACCCAAAGGGGCCATTCCTCAAAAGAGCGGACCTCCTTATTGGAACCGTCTCTACCACCAGAAGAGAGACGGCACTTTTGAGGACGTAACGGAAAAGGCCGGCTTGCAGGGCACGGGATACGGGATGGGTGTGGCGGTCGGCGATTATGACAATGACGGCTTCGAAGATCTGTATGTGACCGCTTATGGGGGCAATAAGCTCTACCACAACAATGGCGATGGCTCCTTCACCGACGTCACGGAGAAGGCCGGTGTCGGAGGGAGCGGCTGGTCCACCAGCGCGGCGTGGGTGGATCTGGACAACGACGGTCTTCTGGACCTGGTGGTGTTGAGATACGTCCAGTGGGACTTCGACGACATCTGGTGCGGAGAGCATCGCGAGGGATACCGGGCCTACTGCCACCCGGATGTGTTTCAACCGATCGCGCCGCTGGTTTACCACCAGGATGACAACGGCCACTTCACCGAGGTTGCGAGCAAGGTTGGAATTTCAAAGCCGGGCAAGGGGCTGGGCATTGCGCTCGCGGATTACGACCGGGATGGACATGTGGATATTGTTTTGGCCAACGACTCGATGCTCGAATTTCTCTATCGCAATAAAGGGGATGGAACGTTTGAAGAAGTTGGGCTTCTTTCCCAGATGGCCGTCGACGCAAACGGCCGCACATTCGCAGGGATGGGAGTGGACTTTGCCGACTACAACAATGACGGTTTGCCGGACATGGTGATTACCGACCTGTCCAACCAAATGTATGCCCTTTACAAAAACGGCGGAGACGGTAGTTTTTCCTACGACAGTTTCACTTCCGGCCTCGGGCGGATGACCCTTCCGCATTCGGGATGGGGCGTGCGCTTTTTCGACTTTGACAATGACGGCTGGAAGGATCTTCTTGTGGCGCAGGGACATGATCTCGATACCGTGGAACTGAATTATCCCAACTTGCACTACCGCGAAACAATGCTCCTGGCGCGGAATACCGGCAAGGGATTCGTGGATGTCTCGGCGGAATCGGGTGATGTTTTCCATGAGGCCTTCGTGGGTCGAGGACTGGCCATCGGAGACATCGACAACGACGGCAGGGTGGATGCCGTGGTGACGTCAAACGACGGGCCGATTCACATTCTGCACAACGATACGCCTCCGCGGAATCACTGGCTGATCTTGAAGCTCGTGGGGCACAAGAGCAACCGCGACGCCATCGGCGCCGAAGTGAAACTGGTCACATCAAATGGGGCCCAATTCGCCACGGTAACGACCGCGGGCAGTTATCTTTCCGCCAGCGACAAGAGAGTGCATTTCGGGCTGGGCGCAGATGCAGGCGCCGAGCGGGTCGAGATTCACTGGCCGAGTGGAATCATGCAGACACTTAAACAGGTTCGCGGCGATCAAATCTTGCAAGTAGAGGAGCCCTCCCCGCCTGCGGTGGAGAGAGCGCCCCGGAAATAACTTCGCCTTTGCGCAAGTTGGAGCGTTGCCATCGAAACGCAACCGTGGCGATCCCGGCGGAGTCAGTACAATTTCTTTTGATTCTCTGTATTGGGTCTTTTGATTGACGGTCGGAAGTGCCACGCGATACCCTATGGCCGGGTTTGCCCGATAGTTTGCCCCTGGAGCTCGAGCTTATTCCCACTCTGAGGAGATTCATGTCGAACGAACTGCGTAATTTTCTAGCCCTTTCCTATGACGAGCTGGAGCAGTTAAATCTGAAAGCCAAAGAGCAGCGTCAGAAACGAGTGGACGCGCACAAAATTCAGGAAGAACGCATTAAGTATTTGACAGATGAAAGGCGTATCAAGGCCGTGACGGTGTTGTTCAGCGACCTCGAAGGCCGTCTGCACATGCTCGACTACGACAAGAAGTTTCTTATTAAAAGCTGGGACAATTTGACGTTTGACGGCTCCTCGATCCGTGGATTCACCGCGCAACGCGAAAGCGACCTGCGGCTGGCCATGGATTGGGGGTCGTTTTATTGGGCGCCAGCGGATGTGTTTGGATCCGGCAAAGTCCTTGTCTTCGGCCACGTGATCGACAAAGACGGTTCGCCTTACACCGCTGACATTCGAGGAGTCCTGAAGGGCTACGCCGACAATCTCCATGAGAAGAAGGGCTACACGCTCAACGCCGCCAACGAAATCGAAGGATTCCTTTTTAAGGGCCAAAATGCGGAGCGCAGTTACAACGAAAACGGCAAATTCGAATATGTTAATACCGGCGGTTACTACCACTCTCTGCCCGGCGATCCGCTGCGCACATTCATTGATACCACCGCGGAAGTGCAGCGAGCCATGGGTTTCCAGAACGAGAAGGATCACCCGGAAGTCGCGCCCTCGCAATTCGAAATCAACTACGGCTACGGCGAAGTCGTTTCCGCCGCCGACCAAATCCAGCTATACAAGCTGATTTGCCGCCAGGTGGCCACCAACATGGGGTTCACTGCTTGCTTCTTGCCGAAGCCGGTGGTCGGCGTCAACGGCAGCGGCATGCACACCAACGTTTCGATCAGCAAAGACGGAAAAAATCTGTTCTGGGATCCCAAGGGCGAAGAAAAGCTCAGCAAGATGGGCTGGGAGTTCGTGGACCGCATCCTCACCCATGGCAACGACATCTGCCTGTTGTTCAATTCCAGCGTGAACGCCTATCGCCGGCTTGACCCGCACTTCGAAGCGCCCAATCAGCTCAATGCTTCGCCCGTGAACCGTGGAGCTATGGTGCGCATCCCCATCGGCAACGAGCGCAGCATGCGCACCGAAGTGCGCGCCGTCGCTCCTGACGCAAATCCCTACATGGTGATGTTCTCGATCTTCAAGTCTGGACTGGACGGCGAGGTAGCCAAGATCAAGAATCTGCGCTCGGCCCAGCGCTACCTGCCGGACAACATCTATACGGCACTCGAAAACTTTGAAAAGGCTGAGTGGACCACCACCCTTCTTGGCGCCGACGTCAAAGCTCGTTACTCGGAGCTGAAGCGCGTCGCTGCGGATCGTTGCCCTCGTTCCCTCGGCACCGTCGTGAAAGTCCCCGAGGTGCAGTATCACCACGAGGTATACAACCAGTTCCTCTGGAACTTGTTCTAGAAATACTTCTTGAAGGCAGGCCCCCGGTCGATTCAGGGGCCCTTGGTTTGTGGCCTGGGATGTTTCGCGGGATCGCTTAGTTTTTCTTTTCGAAAGCGCGGGATGCGCTGATCCCTTTTCCTTCGGTCACCGTCACGGTCTGGCCGGCGCGCGCATTCGAAAGCCGCTGCACCTCGCCACTGGGCCAGCGAATCTCGACGGCGTCGGCTTTCTCGTTGTGCGACAGGCCAAACGTCAAAACGAGCTCGCTGGCGGAGAGGTAACTGGAGCCGCTGCGCAGCATTTGCGTTTGCGTTTCTCCTCCGGACGTTACCCTCACCGTTGCCCCGATGCCATCACGGTTGGATTTTGTGCCCGTCAACTTGATGCGCAGACTGTGGTTCGGGGGTGCGGCGCCCTGCGCTTCATTCCGAAACAAATACACCGGGCCGCCATTGGTGGAAAGCAGCAGGTCCAGCCGGCCGTCGTTGTTGAAATCCGCGTAGGCAGCCCCGCGCCCCACTCGGGGAGAGGCGAATGCTTGGCCAACGGAGTTGGTAACCTCTGCGAATTTCCCTTTGCCGACATTGCGAAACAGATGCGGTGGCATGGCGTATTTCACGTTCGCCTGCACGCGTTGGACGTCGGCATCGATGTGGCCGTTCGCGACCAGGACATCCGGCCAGCCGTCAAGGTCATAATCGAAGAAAAAGCAGCCGAAGCCGAGAGTGAGCAGGGAAGCGCGCCCGATCTCCGAGCGCGGAGCTTCGTCGACAAAGAGTCCTTTTCCTTCATTGTGATAGAGCGACAGCATCTGGTTCGCAAAATTGGTGATCAACAGGCTGGGGAAGCCTGAATGGTCGTAATCCGCCGCATCCACGCCCATGCCTGCGCGGGCCACGCCATCTTCACTGAAAGCGATTCCTGCGACGACCGCTTTTTCTGTAAATGTGCCGTTGCCATTGTTGCGATAAAGCTTGTTCGGCTGCGTATCATTCGAAAACAAAAGATCCGGCCAGCCGTCGTCGTCGAAATCGAGCACGGCGACACCAAGAGTCTTCGAAGTGGGGTCGCCGAGACCGGCTTTCTGCGTTAGGTCTTCAAATGTGCCGTTGCCGCGATTGTGCCAGAGACGAACAGAAGTTCCTTTGTAGGATTCCGGTGTGCAGTACGATTTGCTTTTGCCGTCAAGCGTGCAATACAGATCGGTCTCCGGCGTCCACTGGACATAGTTGCCGACCACCAAGTCCAGGTGTCCGTCTTTGTCGTAGTCGACCCACGCCGCGCTGGTGCTGAATTCCTGGGGCCCCAGCAGGCCCGCTTTTTGCGTGACATCGGTGAAAGTGCCGTTGCCGTTGTTGTGAAAAAGGTGGTTCTGCCCGTAGGCGGTGACGAAAAGATCGTCGTAGCCGTGGTTGTCGTAATCCCCGACCGCCACGCCCATCCCAAACATCTCCACGTCCAATCCCGCCTTGTGCGTTACGTCCGTGAACGTGCCGTCGTGATTGTTGTGATAGAGCTTGGGCGTCGTGTGCTTCTTCGCGTGGCCCGGCCAGTCCATGCCGTTCACAAGAAAAATGTCTGGCCAGCCGTCGTTGTCGTAGTCAATAAAGGCCACCCCCGGTCCCATTGTTTCGGGGAGAAATTTCTTTCCGAAAGCGCCGCTGTTGTGGACAAAGCGGAGTCCCGCTTTTTGCGTGACATCCCGGAGTTGAACCGTTGAGATTTCCGGCATTGTTCCGATTCCTGTTTGTTCCATGAGGACGATTGCCAGGGGAAAAGCTAAAATTGTTGCGAGCAAACGCTTCACCATTCCCCCAAAGATCAGTCGCGGCCGACGCCAAGTGCATCGGCCGCGCGATTGATGTAGTTAAACCAGGACGCGATCAGCGTGATCTGCAGAATGCCACGATCTTCAAAGCCCACAGCGCGCAGCCGGGCATGATCTTGCGGGCCGCATTGCGTCGCGTCTTTCGTGAGCTTCACTACGTAGTCCAGCATGGCGCGATCCTGCTCGCCAATCGGCGCAGTCCGATAGTCATGCCGCAGCGCATTGACCATTGGTTCATCCAGCGTGACACGACGCAGAAACTCTGCGTGAGACTCAATTCAATAGTGGCAGCGATTCGTCACCGAAACCATCGTAGCGATCATTTCGTGCTGATGCCGCTGGAGAGGCAAGTCCGGTGACATGAGCGCACCAAACGTGCTAAAGGCATGGAAGAGTACCTCGGGGAGAAGCGTATGGCTCGCTACGATGCCGGACGTTTCGCCGTCATTGACAGGATGGACGGGCGTAGCGTATTCGACCGGATAGAGCTTGCGCTGCGCTTCCATTGCGCTCTTTACGCGATCATCTTCATCCATTCGGATAGTCTTGATCCAGGTCATTCGGCGTGGCTCCTTGAACCGACCATCATGCTAAGAATTATTTCGAACCGCCGGATCGGGCACGCTCGCTTTGCGCTGACGCCCGCGCAGCAATAGCCTTCTTGGTCTGCGACGCTGTAAGCGCGACGCTGACGTGTTCGTGAATCGCCTGCCGCTCATTGTTGTCATCGGGATGAATCTGGCGATAAGGGCCGGTAATGGCCTGCGCGGATTCGTCGGCTTTGAAACGCAGATAGCGTGTCTTGTGTTCGTTGGCTTTGGCGTCGTCGCCGAGGCCGTTGTAGCAGAGCATCAGGTTGTAATGTGCCTGCAGATCTTCGGGATCAATGGACAGTGTCTGCTCGAACTCCTTAACGGCATCGGCGTAGCGCTTCTGGAGAAACAAAACGCGGCCAAGCTCGTTGCGCACAACACGGTCGCGCGGGAACTGCTCAAGGACGGTCCGCAGGTGAGTAATCGCGCCGTCGTAGTCCCCGTCTTCTTTGAGCGCGCGCGCGTAAAAGAAATTCGTCCGCGCAAGCCGCGCGTTGATTACCAGGGACTTCTCCAGCACTTTTCGCGCGCCCGCAGTATCACCCTCCTGTAACAGAACGCGGCCAATGTTGGTCCAGCCGTCGGGATTCTGCGGGTCCGCCTGCGTGATCTTCTCAAAGGCCGCCGCGGCAGCTTTCAAATCGCCCTGCAAGAAGAGCCCGATCCCGTAATCGTTCCAGCGGGTCCAATCTTCCTTGGTGCTGGCTGTCTTGGGCTGGGGGACGGCCGCATTTCGAGGAAGAACTCGCAGCGTCTTGGTGTCCTCCGCAATGGTGGTGATGGGAAGGTTGGGAATGGCCTTGAGGTTGCCAGACACCTTCGAAGTGTCGCCGTTGAATGCCCACTTGCGGTCGTCGTAATCAGGCGTGGTTGGCCTGCCCAGCTCGCCCGGCCCCGTTTTGTCCGCCTCGACACCCGCGAATGAAAAATGAGTATTGAACCAGCTGAACTTCCGGTAGTTGAGCCGAGCATGCAAGGTGATCTGGTCGCCAGCATTCTCCGGAATATGGAGACGATAGTGCGCCGTGTCTGCCGCCCCCGGAGGGATCAGATGGACGTAAACAACCGACCGAGTCGCCCAGGCGTTTCGTTTGTTGATGGGATTGCCATGCCCGTCAATCTGCAGCGAACGATAGAAGTGCGCCCCGGGCTCGACCGGTCCCTGGCCATCGTCCTCCACTTTCCCGCTCCAGAAAATCACTTGGCCTTTTTCATCCGTGGCTTGCACCTCCAGCCAGACATCGAAAGCGTCAACCGTGCCACCAGGGAAGAAGTGCCCAACCTTGCGGGTGCGCACGACGACATCCACGCGAGCGTCATCGCCGCGGCGCAGGGCCGCGCCGGTGCGATCAATGGGGGCGGTAATGGGACGAATTTCGCCCGCGGGGCCTTTCGGTAGTGAAATATCAGATTCTTCGCCAACGGCGAAAGTCGTCGAGAGTTCCGGCCTTCCCATTTCGCTGCGCGCCGGCACGCTGGTTTGTTTTTCCGCCGGTGAGAGCGCGAAAATATCTACGCTCAGTTGTTTGTCCTGTAGAAACGTCTTGGCGAACTCGAATTGCGCCTGGTCCTGATTTGCCGTGGGTACCGCCGTGTTCGCACCAGGGAAGCGATGCGAATGGATCAGGCCGTCAACGTTGCCGTCATCGTTCGAGGGAACTTGCGGCATGTGGCAATCCGCGCAATTCATGGGCGACTTCGGATAATAGAAGGCGCGCGCGCCCTGCCCGGAAACTCCACTGGCTTGCCAGTTGTCATATTCGTTGAAGCCGCGAATCCACCGGTAATGATTCACCGGGACATCCAGATGAACCTTGTGGCACGATGAGCAGAATTCCGCCGTGTCTAAGCGCATGAACGGCTTCAGAAAAGTACGGCGGTGCGGCTCGGGGTTCAGGCGAACGACAAAGTCGTGCAATGAGCGCACCAGAGGATTCTCGCTGGCCGCCAGCTCGTGGAGCTTCGGGTACTCCAGGAAAAAGTCGCCTTGGCCCATGGTGCTTTTCACTTCGACGATGCTGTGGCACATCAGACAGCCCAGACCGGCGCGGGCTTCCGGAAGGTCGACGATCTGCTTGATGGGCGCATCGAATAAGCCGCCGTAGAGCAGCGCGGGATCATGGCAGCCGGCGCACCACTTGGACGAACGCGTGCCAGCGACTTCCTGCATGTACTCGATGCTCTTGCGGTACCACTGGTTGTTGAAGGAAGAGAAATGATGCATCGAGCTGTCCCACTGCTTGTAGATGTCGGCATGGCAGCGCTGGCAGGCGTCCGATTTCATGAAGTACTGGGAGGGAATATTGCCGCCGTGTCTGGTCTGCGCGGAGCTGGGGAAGAACTTCCCCTGCGGACCGTCGCCTTCGCTGTCCATAGTCTCGGGCGGCATCAGCGGATTGGAGATGCGGTTCGCGTTTTTCCAGGCGACCTCGCGCGTCCACCACGTTCCTGCCGCCATGCCCACGGTCAGCAGCGTCAGCGCGGCAAATCCCAAGCCGCGCCGGGGAATGCTTTCACCGAGCCACCCTATTGAAATGAGCCACGAGACTGCTAGGAAAAGCGCGCCAAGAACGCACAACGCTATATGCGCATACAACCATGGCTTCAGCCGAAGAGGCGTGCCTGTCTTGATCAACACCATTCCGAGAAGGGCTCCGGCAGCCAGCGAGAACCAGCCCAGGCGGCCCAGCAGTGTTTCGCGTGGGAGCAGGCGCGCCAGGCAGAAAAAGAGGAGAATCGCTAGGACCATTCCAATGGCCACATGCAACAAATCCACAATGAAATAAAAGATCGTGGCCGAGGGATACGCGTACAGGTAAACGGCGCTGAGCGTCAGCGCCACCAGGATTCGCGATAACCACCGCTTAGCAAAATCAATTGGCATCGTCTCCACCAGCGTGCGCGGCTAGCGGTTATCAAAATAGCGGCCGGATGTTTCCAGAAACATCCGGCCGCGATTCAGTTTGGGGTGCCCCGAAGCGAGCCAGGTACTGGCGAGGCTGGAGGCGATACTGCTTGTTGGCCCAGTTATAGGGATGGCTGCCGCGCTTGGCAATAATGGAAAACCACTAGAAGCCGGGCCGAGCATCTATCCCCTTTGTTTCCACGCAATTATACGTTTTTCCAGCCCGCAAATCTTTGTATTCCTCGGTGCGGCCGCTAGACCAGTCAATCACCACGCGGTCGATTTTCTCAAGCCCGCCGAGGCCAAACGTCACCGGCAATTCCGATTGAGAAAGATAGCTGGAGCCCCCTCGCACGATTCTCGATTGTCTTTGGCCCTGGTGGAAAATCTGGACGGCCGAGCCGATGGCATCCCGATTCGACTGCGTGCCCTTCAAGTGAAATCGAATGCTCCGAGAGTTTGCTGTTTGGTCGTTGCGGTATAGGTAGGCTGGCCCATTGTTCGTGGTCATCAGGATGTCCAAGTCACCGTCGCGATCGAAATCGCCGCAGGCCAGGCCGCGACCTACCTTTGGAGATTCGAACCCGGCGCCAACTTGGCCGGCCACGTCGCGGAATTTTCCGCCGCCTAGATTCATAAAAAGTTGCGGCGGTTGCGCGTAGCCGACGTTGCCGCGTATGTTTCGAACGGTTTCATCAATGTGGCCGTTGGCAACGGCGAGGTCCAGAAAACCGTCGAGATCGGCGTCCAGGAAGGAGCAGCCGAAGCCCAGCGAGTTGCGCGACGCAGCCCCGATGCCGGACGGAATGGACACATCGTCGAAAACGCCTGGGGCGGTAGCGCGATAGAGACCGATCATTTCGTTGTCGAAATTGGTGATGGCCACACCGGGCTTGCCCGAACCATCGAAATCTCCCGCGTCGACGCCCATGCCGGCGCGTGCTTTTCCTTCCGTGCTGAACGCCAGACCGGCCTCCACCGCAACGTCCTTGAACTTCCCGTTCTTCAAATTACGGTACAACTTATTGGGCTGAGTGTCATTGGCCACCAACAGATCCGGCCAGCCGTCCTGATCGTAGTCGAGCATCGCCACTCCGAGGGATTTTGAGCTGCTGTCAAAAATGCCGCTGGTTGCCGTCACGTCTTCGAAAGTTCCGTTGCCGCGATTGTGGAAGAGCCAGCAGGTATCCCCACGATACGCTTCCGGAGTGCAATACGACTTGTGCGAGCCATCGGTGCTGCAGAAGACATCGTGCTGGGGAGACCATCGCACATAATTGCAAATGAAAAGGTCCAGCAATCCATCCCGATCATAATCAAACCACAGAGCGGAAGTGCTGAAGCCCTGACGCCCGAACAGGCCACTAGAGCGCGTTGCGTCCACAAAAGCACCTCTGCCGGTGTTGCGAAAAAGTCGGCTTTGCCCCACGCAAGTGATGAAAATGTCCGGGAAACCATCATTATTGTAATCGCCAACGGCCACGCCCATGCCGTAGATCTCGACGTCGAGGCCGGCGTTTCGCGTCACGTCCGTAAACGTGCCGTTGCGGTTGTTCCGGTAGAGCCGCAACGTGGATCGCTGGCGCTTGTGTCCGGGCCAGTCCATGCCGTTCACAAACAGGATGTCTTGCCAGCCATCGCTGTCATAATCAAGGAACGCGCAGCCCGCGCCCAGAGTCTCCGGCAGCAACTTGCCGCCATAGGCGCCGCTGTTGTGCCGAAACTGGACTCCCGCAGCGCTCGTCACGTCGGTCAAGCGGAATCCCAAAGTAGCCGTGCGATTCGCAAAGATCCAAGGTGGCGCTGCCGCCGTAGTTAGTCCCGCCGCGAGAGTTCTAAAAAGGAAGTCTCGCCGGTTCACGGCAGGTTCACCAACCCATTTCGAATCGCGTAGACGACCAGCTCTGCCGTCTTGTGAATCCCCAGCGTGTCCATGATATTGGCGCGGTGCACCGCAACAGTATTCACGCTCAGATTCAAGCCCGCCGCGATTTCCTTGTTCGATTTGCCGTCCACGATGTGTTGAAGGATTTCCAGCTCGCGTGGCGTCAATCCTCCCCCGCGCTCCCCTTTGAGAGTGTCCCGGCGCGACACTTGCGGATCGAGCACAGTCATGCCCGCCGCGATGCTCTTCACTGCGCTGACCAGGTCGAGGTCCATGGCATTTTTCAGCACGTAGCCGCGTGCGCCTGCCTCGAGCGCCTGGCTTACCAGGGTTTCCTCGGAATGCATGCTCAGCATCAGGATTCCCGCCTCCGGAAATCTTTCCAGGATTTTTCGTGTCGCCTGGATGCCGCTCAGTTCCGGCATCGCGCAGTCCATCACGATGATGCGGGGTCGCAATTCGCAGGCCAGGCGCACTGCTTCTTTACCGTCGCTGGCTTCTCCAACGACCAAGATCTCCGGGTCATCTTCCAGCATCCGGCGGAAACCACGCCGTACTAGCGCGTGATCGTCGGCCAGTAGAACGGTAATCTTATGCGCCATTAGCATCCACTTTGACTCGAGGAATCTGAAGAAGGATTTTGGTTCCGCCTTGCGGCCAGGGTGAGATGGTCAGCGTGCCGCCAATCAACTCGGCGCGTTCCCGCATGGCTACCAACCCGATCCCACGTTGCAACTTTTCTGGCACGAAACCAGTGCCGTGATCTTCCACTTCGAGCTCCAGAGAATCCGGAGAGTATCTCAGCCAGATCCAGGCGTCACGGGCACCGGAATGACGGCTCACGTTATTCAATGCTTCCTGCAACACGCGATAAATATGTACCCCTGCGCTCGTTTCGACCGGGAAGGATTGTCCCGTCTTCTCGTAATGTAGCGCGAGACCCGTCTGCCGTCCCACGGTGGGAATATACCAGTCGAGCGTGCTTTCTAGTCCGGCCTCTTCGAGCAGCACCGGATGAAGAGCCTGAGAGAGCGTCCTGATATTGTTTAGTGTCGATTGCGCGACCTCCTGCACCTCCTTCAGATCCTCGCCGAGGGACGATCCTTCCGGAGCATGCTTGCCTGCGCGGCCCAGCATCGATCCGATGGCCGTCAAAACCTGGCCGAACTCATCATGGAGTTCGCGGGAAATATGCCGTAGCGTCGATTCCTGAGTGGAGATCAGTTTTTGCGCCAAATCGCTGCGCTGCTCGGAAAGCTCTGCCAGGCGAGCAAAAATTTGGCGGTTGCTGCGAATCAAGTACAAGCTCGTCAAAACGATGGCGATGAGCATTGCCGCCAGGAAAATATAGAGCTGCCGCTGCACACCGTCGTAAATCTGAGCGATGCGCGCGGCGGCCTGCTCCTCGCCTTCGTTGTTTTCCACGAGTAGCCGCGACACCGCCGTGCTGAGGGCTTGTTGTCGCGCCTGGAGCGACAATCGAATTTGCTCTCTGGCCTCGGCTTCCTTGCCGTTCTGCGCCACCCCGAACATGCGGTTCACGGCGTCCCAAAACTGTGCCACCGCTTGAGAGAGAAACAGCCGCTGCTCAGGGGTGCGGTTCGCTCCGGCAAGACTCTCCTCGAGCTTCAACCCGGCGTCCAGATCCTGATGAATGCGTTCGAATTGAGCCGTCCAGGCCGTCAGCGGATAAGATTCCGTGGTGTCCAGCATGTCGCGCATCGCCAGCGCAATGGAATTGAGATCGTTCTGGACGCGCAGCAGCTGTAACGAGTCTTTCCGGTTGCGATCCACCATCTCGCTCTGAAGTCTTCGCAGACCAGCGAGCTGCACGGTGATGTAGGACGAGTAAGCCAGAACGGCGGCCAGGGTGATCACCAGCCCCAGGAGCAGTCCGTTCGTGGGTGAGCGGTCAGAGGATGCGGCATTCTGCACGGACTAAGAATACCTTACGCCGCCGACTGCCGGCGCAGCAGTAGTGCCAGACAAATCAGGATAGTCGCGCAGATCAGCGGCACCAGCAATCCCACGCGCAGGCTGCCGGAGTACTGGGAGACCGCTCCGATCAACCCAGGACCGGCAGATCCTCCGAGAGAAGCGAGAGCGAAGAGGATGCCTCCGATTTTCTTCGCGCGTGCCCCATACCATCGCGAGAGCCAGGCAATGAAAATGGGATAAACACTCGCGCATCCCAGGCCGGCCAGAAAGACTGCCACGGTGGCAACTGGAAGCGATCTGGATACGATCAGCAATGCCGTTGCCGCCGCCGCCAGACTCAGAGCGCCCACCACTATGTTTCTCTCGGGCAGGCGCCGTAGTATCAGCGGTGCGGCGGCGCGGCCGGATGTCAGGCCGGCGTAGAAGAACATAGGCGCAAGCGTGGTCATGCCGGTAATGCCGTTCGCGAGCCGCTTGGCGTACTCTGCGGACCAGATACCGATACCGTTTTCCATCGCAACATAAATGAAAAACATGACCGCCAGCGAAAACGTGACTCCCTGTCCGATTGCGGATGATGGGGTACTGGCGGCAGGCACGTCTTTTTCATGTTTCTGCACGCCGAAAGAGACGAGCAACAGGCCTAGAACGAGAATTCCACCAAACGTGGCGGCACCCGTCAGCAGGATACCCAGCCCATTGCGTTTCAACGCCAGAGCGATGAATGGGGAACAGGCCATCGCTCCTGCTCCCCATGCGAAATTGAGGTAGTTCAAGAGCGAAGCACTCTTTGCTGCGCCTAATTCCGCAACGAACAAATTTGTTCCTGGAGTGATTAGCCCATAGCCCAAGCCGAAAACTGCGGTGGCCGTTAGAGCAACAACGTGCGTTTCTGCGTTGAGACCGGCAAGGCCACCTCCCATGAGGGCGTAACCTAAAATCAAAGCCGGGCGGTATCCTCGCCAGGCGGCAAGCAGGCTTGATGC
>MNIJ01000215.1 GCA_001919715.1 Acidobacteria bacterium 13_1_20CM_58_21 | reverse complement strand
TTCATCGGCACGGCAAGATTAGCACGCGCATCTGCAGTTTGAGGCTGTCAGCGTGAGCTCAGGGTAATAATGAACTCGCTCGAGAGGCTGTCGTGGATGAGACTCGCCTCTTCTGTTTCGAATAAGCGCTTCCTAACGGCTTGTAGCAATACCTAAATAAAGGGAAGTCTTTTCGCTAGTGTGGATTCATGCTCTTCACTCGCTTCCGCGATGCGGTTCATATCAAGGTTCACGCAGATCGACTAAGGAGAATCGCCCGACCAAAGCCTAGCGCGAATCGATCAGGGTTTAACTTCTGCGACATTGCTGGCATGAAATGAATTGCCGTATTCAGCAGCTTCGGGCAAACTTTCTATAGTGAAAGGAATATGTTACCCCGGAATTGAATACTCACAACTGTTTATGGCCGTAGATTTTATTCCGCAGCCTTCAACCACTAGTAGCGGCTGTGGAGAATCCCGCAAATTACTGACGATTCTTTGCCCGGTGCACAATGAGGGAAATGTGGTTCCTTTGTTTTTCGCACGGATACACCCGATCATGGAGAAACTATCCCTTCGGTATGCTGTCCATCTCGTTTTTCTTAACAACGCGTCCTTCGACAACACCTGCGAACAGATCCAGAAGATCAAGGAGAGGTGGCCAACGACATACGTGGTCACGATGAGCCGGAACGTTGGGTATCATGCCTCTCTGGAATGTGGACTACGGAATGTGACCGGAGATCTGCTTGTTTTTATTGACGTGGACTGTGAAGATCCCCCGGAAATGATCCTGCAGTTCGTCGAAAAGCATGAGCAAGGCTACGACATCGTCTACGGCGAGCGAGTTGATCGAGAAGAAGCAGAGATTATAAAGGCCGTCCGGAAAATATTCTACAGATTCCTCCATTCCGTGGCGGACGAAGACATTATCCTGGACATGGCGGAGTTTTCGCTTTTTACGCGCGAAGTTCGCAACGCAATCGTGAATGAAAATACATCGTTCCCTTTCATCAGAGCCTCCATCGGACGCGTAGGATTCAAGCGGGCTGCGATTCCATTCAAGCGCGACAAGAGGATTGCGGGAGACAGCCACTACAACCTGGTAGGCATGGCCATATTTGCAATTGCCGGAATCCTTTCGGCCTCAACATTGTTTCTTCGATTGCCCATTTTTCTGCTACCCCTTTGGCTCCTGACTCTTCTCGGCTTGGGAGTTGGCTACGTGAAAACTCATTCTCCCTGGTTTGTGCTCTCGGCCCTGATCCTTTTTGCCGCCTATGTGGGGGGCACGCTGGCTTTCACTGCTTTGTATGTTGCGCGCACGTATAAAAATGGGCTGCATCGCCCGAATGCCTTTATCGACCATGGGCGCAGTATCTTGCCGCCAAACAAGTCCAATGAGGGGGTAGCCCTCAAAAGTATGAGCACCGAGCCAAGCACTTATTCGCATCCGGAGTGAACACAAGTCTGGAGCAGGAAGTATCTCCATCTTGAAGGTGGCCGCTGCAACGAGGCTCTAACTTGATCGGTGAGAAACATGCTGAAAATTGAAAATCCAAACGTCTTGGCGACTCGCAGAAATCTTCAGTTGGATTTCCTACGCGGCGTTGCCATTCTTTTGGTCATCCTTCGCCACACCGCCCTATTTCATATACCTGGCTGGGAAGCCTCGCTGGTGCAATTTGGCTGGGCTGGAGTTGATCTGTTTTTTGTCCTCAGCGGATTTTTGATTTCCGGCTTACTGTTCTCTGAGTATCGGCAAAACGGAATGATCCGATTCGCAAGGTTTGCTCTCCGGCGCGCATTAAAGATCTATCCCGCGTTTTACTTCCTCGTGCTCCTTACTGTGCTCACTGGAATTGCTTTTCACACTTCTGATGCGGTGCTTCGGCCTTTGTTGCACGACATTTTTTTCATCCAGAGTTACATACCTGGAACGTACGGGCACTTTTGGTCGCTCTCCGTTGAGGAACACTTCTACATTCTTCTCCCGGTTTTACTGTACTTCATGATTCGCGGTAGCAAGCCCGGAGAGCCGAACCCCTTCCGGTTTTTCCCGTGGTTATTTTCTATGACTGCGATTGCTCTCTTGCTGGCGCGCCTGTGGACCGCGAAACACGTGGTTCCCTTTGCCTGGCAAACTCACCTATACCCGACACATCTCCGCTTCGATTCCCTGATGTTTGGCGTTCTTTTGTCTTATTGGGCCCAGTTCCACGCCAGGAGATTTTGGGAATTCGCGCGTCCGCGGTATTTCTTATTCATTTTGGCGGGCGTCTTTCTAATCTCGCCGGGCTTCCTGCTAACCCAGGAAACACCTTGGATGTACACCTACGGCTTCACGGTGTTGTATCTCGGATTTGGCGCCATCCTGATAGGAATGCTCAGCGCACCGGTGGAATTGATGCCAAGAGTGCTGCAAGTCTTCCTTCGCCCATTCGCTCTCATCGGTGGATTCTCATATTCGATTTACCTGTGGCATATTCCCTGGCTGATCTTGCTGGGAGCTGCCGGCGTTCTTCGCATCCCCTATTTGGGCGTCGCGGTTTTCATCCTGGGCTCCATCGCCGTCGGAATTATGACTTCGAGACTCGTTGAAATTCCGATGATTCGGGTGCGTGACCGTCTCTTTCCACGTGATGCCGACTTAGCGCAGGTAAGCCTCGGCGAGTTGAGAATCCAGACTACGGCAAACCTCACAATTAGTAACATTGAGCATCCGGTTGAGATTGATCGCCTGAACTGACAGTCCTGAGCGAACGGCTGCCCTGTTTCTCTCTGCTCTCCTCTCACCTGGCTAGCGCCGATCAGGTTTCGTGCTATTTAGAACATACTCCCCTCGCTTCCTTGAACGATTCGAAATCATCGGGACTAGACTGGTTCTTAGGTCATTGTCTTGTTTTCAGGAGGCGTGCTTTGAAGGCCGTGATTCTCGCAGGTGGGGTGGGTACCCGAATCAGTGAAGAGAGCCATCTCCGGCCGAAGCCGATGATTGAAATCGGTGGTATGCCCATTCTTTGGCACATCATGAAGATTTTTTCCGCCGGAGGCGTGCGGGAGTTTGTAATCTGTTGTGGCTACTTGGGTTACGTCATAAAGAGCTATTTTGCGAACTATCTCCTTCATGTGAGTGACGTGACAATCGATATCGCTCAGAACAAACTTCACGTGCACCAAAACGGCGCAGAGCCTTGGAAAGTGACGTTGGTTGATACTGGTGTTCTGACCATGACCGGGGGCCGTTTAAAGCGGGTTCGCCAGTACTTGGACGACCAAGACTTCTTCCTCACATATGGTGACGGGGTCGCTGACATAGATGTGAACACGCTTCTCGCTTTTCATCGAAAGCAAGGCCTGCTCGCTACCGTGACATCCGTTCGACCGCCCAGCCGCTTTGGCGCGCTGGTCACGGACGGGGCGCACGCCGTCACTTTTCAGGAAAAACCTCAAGGCAATAGCTGGATCAATGGCGGCTTTTTCGTTCTCTCGCCGCGCGTGATTGATTACATCGAAGGCGACCAAACCGTATGGGAAGGCGAACCACTCGAGCGGCTCGTCCGTGAAGGCCAGCTGGCCGCTTATCCCCACGAAGGCTTTTGGCATCCCATGGATACGCTTCGCGACAAGAATCAGCTCGAAACGCTATGGAGTTCGGGCAACGCCCCGTGGAAATTGTGGAAATGAATTCTGGGTTTTGGCGCAAGAAGAAAATACTCCTTACTGGACACACAGGATTCAAGGGGGGCTGGCTTTCCCTTTGGCTACAAGAGTTAGGTGCTGAACTTGTTGGCTATGCACTGCCGCCCCCCACGGAGCCCAGCCTTTTTGCGCTGGCCAATGTCGCGGTAGGAATGCACTCCTGCCAAGGAGACGTCCTCGATTTGGAGCATTTGCGGAAGGTTCTGAATCAGCACCAACCGGAAATTGTCTTCCACCTGGCGGCACAATCTCTGGTGCGCGAGTCATATGCAGATCCGGTAGGAACTTTCTCAACGAATGTGATCGGAACCGCGCACCTACTCGAAGCGGTGCGGACCCTGCCTTCCATTCGAGGCGTGCTCATCGTTACGTCAGACAAGTGTTACGAAAACCTGGGAGACGACTCGGCGCACTGCGAGACAGACCGTTTGGGCGGTGACGACCCTTACTCTGCCAGCAAAGCTTGCGCTGAGATGGTCACATCCGCCTATCGGCACTCATTTTTTCAGGCGGATAAATTGCATTTCATAGCCGGGGTCGCATCCGCACGCGCTGGAAATGTGATTGGCGGCGGCGATTGGGCCAGCGATCGGTTGATTCCGGATACAGTTCGGTCCGCCTTGCAGAGAACGGAGCTCCGAGTGCGAAATCCTGACGCGGTCCGTCCCTGGCAGCATGTGCTCGAACCTTTGCGCGGGTATTTAATGCTGGCCGAGCAGCTATGCAATGATCCAAAACGATTTTCGGGCAGCTGGAATTTTGGCCCGGAAAAAGCGGACATCATTCCTGTAAGGCAGATTCTGGATCGTCTTCAGAATCTTTGGGGGAAGGGTTTCACTTGGACGAGCGATCCAGGAGCGCACCCGCCCGAAACTCGGTGCCTGAGACTTGACAGCGCCAAATCGCGTACCGAACTGGGCTGGCAACCGCATTGGCATCTGGATTCGGCGCTGCGCGCTACCGTGGATTGGCATAAATCCTACGAGGCCGGAAAAGATATGCGCGTGGTGACCGAACAACAAATCCGTTCTTACCAGTCCCACTTACCTCGGCCGGAGATCTTGGGGTGACAAGCCCGCCCAATTGCCGTTTCTGCGAAGAACCGCTCCGTCATACGTTTGTGGATTTGGGCATGTCGCCTCTTTCCAACGCCTACTTGCGCGGCGACCAATTGAACCGCATGGAACCCTTCTATCCACTTCATGCACGGGTATGCAGTAACTGTTTTCTTGTGCAACTCGAAGAGTTCGAAAAGCCCGAGAATATTTTTAGCGGCTATGCTTATTTCTCCTCGTATTCGGAATCCTGGCTCCGTCATTCGCGGGAATACGCTGAACATGCCACTAAGCGTTTTCATCTGAATAGGCATAGCCTGGTCGTGGAGATTGGCAGCAACGACGGCTACTTGTTGCAATACTTTCTGACGAAGGGTGTTCCCGTCCTTGGCGTGGAGCCGGCGCAAAATGTTGCCGACGTCGCAAGACTCAGAGGTGTTCCGACAGTCGCGCGATTCTTCGGTAGAGGTACAGCTACTGAATTGGCAGCAGAGGAACGTTGCGCTGACTTGATCGTCGCCAACAATGTCTTGGCCCATGTTCCCGACCTGAACGGCTTTGTACAAGGTCTTCAGCTGTTGCTCAAGCCTCAGGGAATCGTGACTGTCGAATTTCCCCATCTGCTTCGGCTGATCGAGGGCGGACAGTTTGACACGATTTACCATGAACATTTCTCTTACATTTCTTTCTGTACTGCCGAGGAGCTTTTCCACAAGCACGGTCTCCGCATCTTCGACGTTGACGAACTGCCGACTCATGGAGGATCACTGCGGCTGTACGTCGCCCATGCCGACAATGAGACCGTGCCGCAGAGCTCCTCTGTCAGGCAGCTGAGGAGGCAAGAAATTGCCGCCGGAATCCGCGACCTGTCCAAGTACGCTGGCTTTGCGGAAAAAGTACGCGTCACGAAAAGGTCGCTCCTGCAGTTTTTGCTCGAGGCCAAGAACCGTGGGAAAAGCCTGGCTGGCTATGGCGCCCCCGCGAAGGCGAATACCCTGCTCAACTATTGCGGAATCGGCTCGGACTTTATGGATTACACCGTAGATTTAAATCCACACAAACAGAATCTCTTCCTGCCGGGGACACACATCCCCATCTATTCTCCGGAAATGCTCCGGCAAACCCGGCCCGATTACGTTTTGATTCTGCCGTGGAACTTGCGGGAAGAGATCGTTGAACAGCTCGCGGAAATTCGGCAATGGGGCGGCCGGTTCGTTATCCCTGTTCCGGAAGTGGAAATAATCGCATGAAGTGGATTGCTCTTCCGTTGCTTGGAGTGTACCTCGTCGAAATTGAACCCGCGATTGACGAACGCGGATTCTTCGCCCGTACCTGGTGCTCCGAGGAAATGAAAAGCAAAGGGCTGGTTTCAGAGCTCGCCCAATGCAGTCTGTCCTACAACGCGCGCCGCGGCACAGTTCGCGGAATGCACTACCAAGCCCAGCCATATGCTGAAACCAAGCTCGTGCGCTGTCAGGCAGGAGCAGTCTATGATGTAGTTCTCGATTTGCGCCCGTCTTCTGCCACCTATTGTAGGTGGTTTGCCGCCGAATTGAACGCCGTCAATCACAAGGCACTGTACATTCCCGAGGGCTGCGCCCATGGGTTTCAATGCCTCGCAGACCATAGCCAGGTCTTCTATCAAATTTCCCAGAGTTATCGGCCAGAGTGCGCAAGAGGAGTTCGCTGGGATGATGCCTTGTTCGGCATCGACTGGCCGATGAAGGAAGCCATTCTTTCGGAGCGCGATCGGTCATTCCCTGATTTTCGGCCATGAAAAGAGTTCTGATTACCGGTGCCCGAGGTTTTCTCGGCCGTCATTGTCTCCCGCTACTTCTGGAAAGAGGTTACGAAGTCCATGCTGTGTCCCGGCTTGCTCATCGTCACCCGCTCTTTGACCGTGTTGCTTGGCACGAGCGCGACCTGCTGACTCCTGGTGCACCCGCCTCGCTCCTTAGGACTTTGCGCCCGGAATTCCTGCTTCACTTCGCTTGGTACGCCGTACCCGGCAAGTTTTGGAAAGCTCCAGAGAATCGGGCCTGGGTTCGCGCGAGTCGGGAATTGATGCAAGCTTTTGCAGAAAACGGCGGAGAGCGGTTTGTTGGAGCGGGTAGTTGCGCGGAATACGGCAGACATGCCGGGGAATGTGAGGAGACTACAACGCCACTTTTGCCAGACAGCCTTTACGGCAAGTGCAAGCTGGAATCGCAACAACACCTCGAACTGCTGAGCCGGCAACGTGGCCTCAGCGCCGCCTGGGGTCGCATTTTCTTCATTTACGGTCCTTTCGAGGAGCCCAACCGCATTGTCGCTTACGTCATTCGTTGTTTGCTCTCTGGAACCGCTGCATTTTGTTCAAATGGCACGCAGATCCTGGATTTCCTCCATGTTAGCGATGTGGCGTCGGCATTCGTTACTCTGCTCGGCGCCAGCACAACCGGACCTGTAAACGTTGGATCGGGAAATCCCGTCTGTTTGAGCGAAGTCCTTCTTGAGATCGGACGTCAAACGGGAAGAAGCGTACTCATTCAGTTTGGTGTCCGCGAATCGCCTGCGATTCCCGATCGCATTTGGGCAAACATCAACCGACTGACAAATGAAGTCGGCTGGCATCCGCGCCTGAGTCTTGAAGAAGGAATCCGACAGACGCTGAATTGGTGGAAGGGTTCTCTGGAAAAGGCTGCAACCGGCTGGCATGGCACCCCAACTTGACCTCCATCCCCCAGGATCATGTGTCGAGGATTTTACGGAGGAGGCGGAACGAAGGGGTACAAGCTGGCGGCCCTAAGGCAAGGGCTCCGGAGGGTTCCTTTCCCACACTACCGCTGTCCATTGCAAGGAACCTATATCAAGGGGCCTCACCGGGCCTATTCGCCGATAGTGAGTCTTCAGGTAGTTTGCAAGTTCTCGGTCGAAATCTTTGCCGAAGACCGGCACACCGTACTCGACAAATACACGATTGGACCATAGCAGGTAGTCCACGCGCTTTGTGTCAATCTCTTGGATGACTTCGTTCATCATTTTGCCCGGAGCGATCACTCCAGGCGTGAGAGAGTAAACACGGATCGGGCATTCGGTTTCTGCAAGAAAGTAGAGACTTGTGTCTTCCGGGACAGAGAGAACCGTCTGACCGCGTGCGGTCTTTTCTTTCATGAATTGGATAGCTGCCTCATAGTTTTGTTTCATGGCCTTGTTGAGACGCACAGTGCCTCGCGAAGTCACAAGCGGGACATAATCCTTGGCAAAATACTCTTGCTTTACCGCCGGAATCCCAACAAGTGCAAGGCAGCCTGCACACAGCGCAACTTCGCCGAGAAGGGCATAGCGGCGCGATAACTTGGTGTGGGGAACGATGCATCGCAATAGCAGGAGAAAGGAGAGAACGACGGGACCGTTGTAGTAGATGGCGTATTCGGATGGTATCATCCTCATCAAAATTCGAAATGCGAGGGTGCTGGAGTAGATCAACAGAATTGGCAAACCCGCGCTTATCGAGAATTTTCCGCCGGACCGCTTCGTCCACCACTGCCAGAAGACTAGGGGCGCGGCAAAGCCAATATAGATGACCATGTCTCGTGGAAAAAACACGAGAGAAAGTGTGTTCAACAAAGGGTCCGGATCACCGTAGCCGAGAAAGAATCGAACAAAGTAAAAGGCGGTAATGAAATAGAGCGCCGTTCGGACCAGAAGCCAATGCCGGCTCTTGTCCCTCCGCCAAAAGCCGGCGTAAACGACCAGCAACGCCAGGCCAAGTCCGAAGGCACGCCACAACGATTCCTCGAAGGCGGCCGCTGTCAGCGAAAACCCCGTTCGTTCTAGTCTCATCTTGCCGAATGTCTTCATGAAGTACGAAGTCGGCCAAGTAATCAAATTTTCTTGCGTGAGAAACTCCGCCCCGCCAATGGAGATCATCCACCGAATTACGACCGCGCACCCGACGATTCCGGGCAACGTCGCCCCAACGTCGGTTGCAAGAAGCCTTGCGGACCTCTGCTGCAGCCAGCGCACCAAAAGTAGGGACAAGAGGGTGACATAACACGCCAGACCGAATTCCGGCTTCATCAACACTTCGATACCCGCAAGCAAGCCGGCCCAGAATATCCACCACCATCCCCGGGAATCGGACGCCCTTATTACCACATACAGGAAAATGCAGCCCAGCGTACATCCGTAAACCGCGGAAAAACTGTATGGCAAAGGGAAACAAAACAGGGACGGCGCAAAGGCCTCCACCAGGAGCACGGCACCAGCCGTCCAGCCCATCAGCCAGGAAGAAAGATACATTCCAGTTACGTAGAGCATTACGGACGATACCAAAGCAGAGAGAGCCCCCGCCCAATACAGGACGGTCAGGTGAATCCCGAAGAGCCGAAATAGGTACGCGACGAAATACGGTCCGGCGGGCCCATACATGAACCAGGTGTCCCGATATAGCGTCTTCCCCTCAGCTAACAACGCTGGAACATACATTTCGTGTCCCGAATCGATTGTGAGGTTGCCCCAGGCTCCCCAAGTCACAATCAGTTCTGCCACCCAAAGAACCACTAGACTTCCTAAAGCGCCGTAAGTCGTCGGCGTCCACGGAGCCTGCGAGCCAAAGAGTCTTGACAATATAGAATGTGATCCGGTGCTAAGGCTAGAAGGCATGGATTCCATTTAGTTGAAAGCAGGTGATTCCTGAATATGAAATCGAGTTCTATTCACAAAAATACTAGCTCGCCGCTGTATAAAGATGCACGGAGAATTTGACAAACGGTTGCCATGCACTCTTCCGCACACGATTCCTGCTTTCCGAACATGGCGAATTATGAGTCGGCGGGGCGAGCAATTGCGCGGATTCCACGCACCATCTGCTCCCCCTATCACCAGGGAGCGCTCGCGGCGGACCTGTCTCTCGCCGTTGATCATCGCCGATCCTGCAGGTTGCAACCTGGAGCACGCCGCCCCACGAACTTCGCGCAGCTTGTTAGACTACATGCATAGGACACGCGTCCCCGCGCATGAGCCCCCATCAAACAGACCGGCACCATTTCGACCGCCAGATTGTTTACGCGCGGCCGGTTTTCATTTTGCTGGCGCTGCTGGCAGTTCTGGAGCAGCCGCCTTCGCACGAATTGCGGCCCTCGGTTTCGTTTCTCGTCGCTTATCTAGTCGTTTCGCTCCTCGTTACCCAGTTGGAGCGGCTGCTCCGCAAACGCTCCTGGCATTTGCCGCTCGTGTGCGATTTGTTCGCACTGGGATATTTCATCTATATCAGCCCCTCCACGGTGCCAGTGTGGTTTCCATTCATGTTCATCTGCTATGCGGGAGGGATACGCTGGGGAGTTGCCTTGACCGTCCCCCTTGCCGGCGCGCTGTCTCTAGTCCTGGTTTTGCGGACGGCGGGACGTGGCGAAATAGACTGGGGGCGCGTGGTCGCCTGGCTAGGGCTGCTAGCCGGAACATTTGCCGGCGGTGTAGGCCTCGCCTATCTCGGCGACCTTAACCGGCGGTTTGCGGCGCAAATCGATTTCTTTTCGCGCATCAACGCAACGATGCAAGTGGATCAAGGGCTCGCGGAGTCGCTGCGGCTCTTTCTTGAGGAGCTTGCCACCACGTTTAGTACGGAAGAAGCTCTATTGCTCTATCGCGACACGGATCTGGAGCGTATTTTTCTGTGGCGGCTGAAAGCGGGCGAAAGTGAGCGGCTGGTGCCAGAGAGCATGCCACTCTCGCGCACGGACGGTTTTCTGCTGGACGACATGGATGCGGCAATTTGCTGGAACTCCCTCAACGAACCGGGTTCCGGTTTCGGCTGGGACCGCCGAGACGGCAGGGTGATAAAGAATCTCCCGCGGCTGCCCGGGCCGGCGCAGCAGGAACTCAAAGTGCGGTCTCTCCTAACCGTGGCATTCGATCAGGAAGGACAAGCAAGTGGCAGGATTTTCTTGTTGAATGGCCGTAACTCATTTCAAAAACAGGACTTAGCCTGGCTTGAAAGCATCGCGGCGCATGTATCTCCAGCGCTAGAAAACATCTTTCTTTTGAGGCATTTACGGGCACGAGCCATCGAGGCCGAGCGCAGCCGGATTGCGCGCGACCTCCACGATGGAATTCTTCAGACCCTCCTGAGCATCGAAATCCAGTTGGACGTCTTGCGGCGCCAGGTTCCTGCCGCGCCTGACCAGGCCGTCAGCGGCCTTGCCAGCCTCCAACAGACCGTCAAAAACGAGGGCGCGGAGCTGCGTCAGACCGTCACAGACCTCCGTCCGCTCCGGGTGCAGAGCGCTGATTTGGTTGACCTGATGCGCGGATTCGCCGAGCGGTACCGCAACGAATCCACTGTCGCCCTTGATGTGCTGATCGATTCGGCACAGCTGCGCGCTCCGGACCGCGTTTGCCGCGAGATTTTCCAGATTTACCGGGAAGCACTCAACAATATAAAAAAACATGCCAAGGCTTCCCATGTCGTGGTAAAACTGTCGCAGGATGACAGCCGTCTAGTACTCGTAGTAGACGACAACGGCGAGGGGTTTAGTTTCGCTGGTAGGTTCACCGGCGATGAATTGGATCGACTGCGGCTGGGTCCCATTTCCATTAAGGAGCGAGCGCGTACCGTGGGTGGGGTTTTGACTGTTGAGTCGAACCCGGGGCATGGAGCGCGTCTAACGATTGAGGTTCCGCTCGGTTGATATGGCCAAGACAAAACAGCAGATACGGGTACTACTAGCCGACGACCACGCAATCTTTCGCGACGGCTTGAGGAAGCTTCTCGATTCCGACGAAGACATCACCATCGTCGGGGAAGCCCAGAACGGAGCGGAGTGTATCAAGCTCCTCGCCAAGCTCAAGCCCGATATTCTTCTCCTCGATCTGCGCATGCCGGACAAAGACGGTTTGGCAGTTCTCGAGGAAGTCAATTTCGACACCTTGCCGACGCGAGTTGTCGTCTTGACCGCCGCGGAAGACGATCGCGACGTTGTTCGCGCCATGCGTCTCGGCGCACGCGGCGTGGTGCTGAAGCAGTCCGCCACCGATCTTCTAGTAAAGAGCATTCACCGCGTGCATGCCGGCGAAATCTGGCTCGACAACCGCATGACTGCCGAAGTCATGAAGGCGTTTTCGAAGTCGAGCGAATCCGGCCCGCGCCGCGAAAAGCCGTTGCTCAGCGACCGCGAGAAAGAAATCGTGCAACTCGTCGCGCAGGGTTTCCGCAACAAGGAGATCGGCGAAAAACTCTTTATCTCAGAGCAAACTGTCAAGAACCATTTGCATAACATCTTCGACAAACTCGGCGTCTCCGACCGCCTCGAGCTGGCCCTCTACGCCATCCACCACCGCTTGATCGACCAGACGTAGCCTATCGGTTTGTAGAGGCACAATGAGATCGCCCTGCTGCCCTCAGGACAACGAAGGGTGGCACGCCAGCGCACCTGTCCTTCTTTGATCTTCCTGGAGAGCGTCGATGTTTTATCATGGAATCCTAAGGCAGGGATGATCTCCAAAGTGAGTGAAGCCAGCCTCAAATCTCAATCCCGCACAGAAATACCGGGTCGTCAGAGCCTGACAGTAAATCACCCTCGCTTGCAGGCGAAACTCGTTCGACAAATGGCGCGGGCCACGGCCGCTTTCGGCCCGCCAGGAGACGTATGGCTATCCCGCGAGCACCGCAGGGACCGACGTTCACGGTGATGGCCCTTTCAGCAGCGAGCAACTGCTCGTTGCTCCCGAGGCATGCCTGAACGTCCAGTGGGACGCGTTTCTCCATTCTTCCATCTAGAAGTATTAGGACCAGGACCTTTGCAGAACTATCTTTTTTCAGGGGCCCGGGCCGCGTACCGTTCAGGCGTTGCCTCTGTCGAGTTCCTGATGGCTTCGTTTTTTCTCATACATGGCCTTGTCCGCCTGTGCCATAAGGTCGCCCAGCGACATGGTACGCTTCGGATTGAACCGGGCCACGCCGACACTGAGCGAGAGTTCGTAGCGAGATTCACCTGCGTTCGACTTCTTGACACACTTTTCCAATCGGCGCAGCAAAACTTCCCGGGTTTGGCCGGAAGCTTCGAGCGCCAGTACGACGAATTCATCTCCACCGAGGCGAGCCACAATGTCAGAATCACGGAATGTACGTTCCAGGGCATCTGCAGCGCGGATCAGCGCGAGATCTCCCTCCTGGTGTCCATAGGAATCATTGATTTTCTTCAGACCGTCAACGTCACAGTACAACAGCAAGAGGCTCTGCGCCTGTCGGCTCGCCAGCTTGAGTTGCTGCACCGCGGCGGCAAAAAACCCGCGCCGGTTGTACAGGCAGGTTAGTTCGTCGGTGAGAGCCAAATGCCGCAGCTCTCTGTCCAGGAGGGCCTGCCTAACGGCACACCAGACGGCCGGGGGGGCTGCAGCCCTGAGGGCCTGCAGGTCGGGAGCGTCTAACTTTAGCGTTTTGGTAATCTCGTCCACTTCCTGCAGAATCTGACCAAGTTCATTGTCTGCGGTTTGCAGAGCAGAGGAGAGAACCTCCTCAAGGCCCTCCTTCCCTGGGCCGTTCCTTCGGCCCATGGCGAGAACTCTGCGGTTAGTCCCTTGGTTTGGCAAACCCGTCCTGAAGCGAGCAGCCTGCTCTTGGTTCGCGGTCCGCAAGTCGTGTATGGGCATCACCCCTCCTGCCAGCAAGTGTAAAAAGTGGTGCCTCACTGGAAAGGATATCGTTTCATCGATCGGCATAGTCGACAAGCCGGTAAGACCTGTAGGTTTAGTACAGGTGATTCCACTAATGCCTTCGCCTGACGAGGCATCTATGAATCTGCAAGGGGAAAGGCCAGCTCAGCAACGCTGACAGGAGTTTAGCGCCGGGGCTCAGGTGTTTACCTGAGAGGAGAAGCAGGGGTTGACTTGCTTGAGGGGGCAGGTAAGTCATGGTATTTGTTGGAAATTCGTGGGGAACCCCAGACCATTGCCGGTACAGCTGGAGGCCGTGCGGCGCAAGGAGAATCGATTCATGTCCAGACAAGTGAGCAATCCGGGAGGGGAATTGGTGCGGAGTGAAGCGCCCTCAGAACTTCTGCGTGAGCTGGTGGCGCACCTCCGGCAGAACCGCACGCAGTTG
>MNIJ01000098.1 GCA_001919715.1 Acidobacteria bacterium 13_1_20CM_58_21 | reverse complement strand
TTTCCGACTGGATGACGTACTACACGAATACGGACATCACGCCGTTCACGCCGCAATAACTGCATTCGACACCGTGGGACGATCCGAAAATCTACAAGAAGACTTCACCGATCAGCTACATCGCGAAGGCCAACACGCCGACTCTGATCCAACACGGAGAGAACGACCGCAGAGTGCCGATCCCCAATGCCTACGAACTGCGGCAGGCGCTGGAAGACCGCGGTGTGCCCGTAAAGATGGTGGTCTACGAGGGATTCGGGCACGGCATTACAAAACCGAAACAGCAACGAGCGGTAATGGAAGAAAATGAAAAATGGTTTACGCACTACATCTGGGGCGAAAAGCCAGAGGAACCAAAGACACCGGTGCCGCAGGCGGATGAAAAGAAATCAGCTGCAGCGGTGAATCCCTAGCTCCGGGAGCGGCTGGAGGTCGGCTGGCACCCAGGTTTCCCGGGCGGCGGCAGTCCGAAGGAGCTCTTGCGAATAATATTTGGCCACAAGGTTCAGGTCCAGCAACTGCGGATGGGCGCTGATGAACTGCTCAAACGCGCATCCCTCCGGGGTCTCCACCAAGGCGGCGGCAACCAGGCGCATCCAAGCCAGCGTGAGTGTGTGATGGTATTTCTGCGTTGCGCTATGGTGATTCGCGAACCGGCGAATACCTTCTGCCATGCGCTCTGCGGCGCGTGATGGGTCACTAGATTTCAAGTAGAGCCAGGCCACGTGGATATGTTCCCGGTGGTGAAAGAGATCGGCGGGAAACGATAAGTCCTCGAAAGCGCGAAGAAAATCCTGGTCGCTCCACCGCGAAGCGCCGCAGGAGAATTTGGAATCTGGCATATGAGGTTCGAAAACCTGAGAGACTCGCGCTCATTTGATTGTACTACGCCTCCAGCTTGAAACGGGAGGAGGCCAGCCGATAGAGGCGGCGCCAGAGCAGGCGATTGATGAGCACGACGACCGTGGCCATGATGAGCGTCGCAGCGAGCAGAACGTCGAAGCGGCCGGAGTCGCTGGCGCTGCTGATGGTGCTGCCGAGCCCGGCGGTCGAAACGATTCTTCCCTGGAAGTGAAAATATTCCGCGACGATGCTGGCGTTCCAGGGCGCCACCCGAAGCGGTCACCATGCCAGTGACAAGATATGGAAAAATTCCCGGCAGGATCAGGTGTCGCCAGCGATCCCAAGAGCCAAAGCGATAGACTTTCGCGGCTTCCTGGAGGTCCGTGGGAATGGCCATGGCGCCGGCGATGACGTTGAAGAGAATGTACCACTGCGTGCCGAGGAGCATCAGCAGCATGGCGGCGATCTCCAGGCCGCCGCGGAGGCGAAGCAGAAAAAGAAGAATGATGGGAAAAAGGGCGGTGGCAGGAACAGAGGCGGCCATCTGCACCAGCGGCTGCGCGATGCGGGCCAAGCGAGGATTGCCAGCGATGGCCACGCCGGCAGGAACGGTCCAGAGCGCGCCCAGGATGAGCACGGTGTTGACGCGGAGAAAGGTTAGCGCGGCGCTTTCCAAGAGCTCGCCATAGTCGTCGCGGTGAAGACCGGACAATTCGCGGGCCGCGTGATAAACGGCGAAGCCCAAGCCGACCACTACACCTGCGGCGAGCAGACAGCCGATCCAGCGGCGCAGGCGGTTCTGCTTGGGAGCGGAAAGAGTTTCCGCGGCGCGACGGGCGCCGAGAGTGAAGCTAAGAGTCAGCCAATGGAAGACCGGCTGAAGGATCAGGCGATACAAGCGGAGGACCACGGAAGCGCGGCCGATGAGATGGAGCAGCGTGGATTGCGCGGCGCCGGAGCTTTCGACCTGCTCAAACTTGAACTTGTCCGCCCAAACGATGATGGGCCGCCAAACCAGCTGATCGAGGAGAACGATGACGGTGATCATGGCGCCGACGCCCCAAAGAATCGCACGCGTGTTGCCGTTGCTCGCGGCGGTCTCGAGGAAGGAGCCAAGGCCGGGGAGGCGAAAGTCACGCTTGCCGAGGACGAACATCTCGCAGGCCATGAGAAAAAACCAGCCGCCGGCGACGGACATCATGGAATTCCAGACCAGACCGATGGTGGAGAAGGGCAGGTCGAGTTCGGCGAAACGCTGCCAGCGGCTGAAATGATAAATGATGGCCACCTCGTGGAGTTCACGAGGAACGGTTTTCAGCGAGGAATAAAAGCTGAAGGCGATGTTCCACACTTGGCCCGTAAAGATGAGCAAGATGGAACCGAACTCGACGCCGAGCTGGCTATGCGGAAAGATCGCCACCATGGCCAGCATGACTCCGGGCAGGAAGCTGAGCACGGGGATGGACTGCAGGATGTCTAGCAAAGGAACCATGATGATTTCGGCGCGCCGGGAGCTGGCGGCGACGTAGGCGTAGGAGAGAGCAAAAACCAGGCTAAGGGCATAGGCAACGCCGATGCGCACAAGAGAATACAGCGCGTAAAGCGGAAGGACCCGGGGATTCTGCGAAATCTCCACGTGCAGGTGGACGGGGCCGAGCCAGGAGCGGCCGATGGCATAGACGCCAAAAACCGCCGCGAAGACAAATAGAAAAACGGTGATGTCGATGAGGAATGCCCAGCTCCAGCGGGAGCCGGCGGGCCGCTTCACCGTGGGAGGGATCGGCGTGGAGTGCGTAGTCGAAAGAGCGAGATCCGGCACGGTAGGGGGTCAGACCTCAGTGCGGGTCAGCTTGCCGGTGGCGGCATCGTAATCGAAAATTTCCGCGTAACGACCCCACTGGATGGCCGTTTCCAGCTGGCGGCGGGATTCTTGCTCACCAAAATGCTCGTCGAGCAAGTCGTGGAAAAACTCCTCGTTCAGGGTGCGGTTGGCTTTGGCTTTCAGGGCCTGCTCCATTTGCCGCAGCAAGGGCACGTTGGAAAGTGCAGCCTTACGAAAGATCGTTTTGCGCGCTTGGATGTCCCCCTGCGCAAACGCCTGGCCTTCCGGTGTAATCATCACATCGCCTTCTTCGACGCCGAGAAGGCCCAGTAAGGCGGCCGTGTCGACGGAGGGAAGCAGCGCGTCAACTTCAAGACTCAGTTCATCCGCTAGACGGTGAAGATCGACACGGCCTCCCTGGTCGGCCACGATTTCCAGCAGACCGGCCAAGCCGCCGGGACGCGTGTGGGGGAGCAGGACGATCTTCGGGCGCACTTCAGTTCCGGGGCCGTAGGTTCGCGGCGGAGCGGCTTCGTCCCGGTGATCGGGCCGCGTGAGGATGCGATAGATGGAGTCGACCAGCTCAAGGAAGTGGGCGGACTTTCTGTCGCGAGGATGGGGCATATCCACTCTGAAGTCGGCATGGATGTGCGCGGGATTGCGGCCGAGAACGATGATGCGATCGGCGAGTACGACGGCTTCTTCGATATTGTGAGTGACGATGAAAATCGCGCGCGTGGGAATCTTGTGACCGAGCCAGAGCTCGAGGAGCTCTCCTCGAAGAGTTTCCGCAGTGAGCACGTCAAGAGCGGAGAACGGTTCGTCCATGAAGAGCACTTCGGGCTCGACGACGAGCGCGCGAGCGACACCCACGCGCTGTTTCATGCCGCCGGAGAGCTCTTTGGGGTAGGCGGATTCGAAACCGTCGAGGCCGACGGCGTCAATAATGCGCAAGGAGCGCTTGTGGCGTTCGATGGGAGGAATGCCGCGGGCCTCGAGCGGGGCCTCGACGTTTTCAAGCACGGTGAGCCAGGGGAAGAGCGCGAAACTTTGAAAGACGATGGCCACGTTGGGCGATTCGTCACCGACCGGGTGGCCGTGCCAGTAAACAGCCCCGGCGCTGGCCGGGGAGAGACCGGTCAACATGCGCAGCAAGGTGGACTTGCCGCACCCGGAGGCGCCCAGCAGCGTGATGATCTCACCGGGATGGATGGCGAGCTCGATTGGAGCGATAACCTGGATGCGGCTGCCGTCGGGTTGCAGATAGGCTTTCTCCAGCTTGCGCGCTTCGATAATCGGGGCGGGAGCGATGTTTGCGGTGGCCATGAGCGCGTGTATTATCGCTCAACTGCCGCGTGGGCGCACACATCTCCGATGAGACTCGGCGGTGGGTTTCCTGAGCGGTTACAAGGGCATGAACACGGCATGACATTCCCCGCAGAAGAACCAAACAAGAGCAAGGCAGTCGCAGGTCGCGCATGGCTGCTCGCGCTGGGCGTTTCCCTGGCGACCTCCTTGCTGGTGATCGCGCCATTTTTCTGGCTGGGAAGTGCTTCGGGGCACGATTTTGGATTTCACGCGGCCTCCTGGCTGGACGTCGCGGGACAATGGAGAGAGGGGATCCTCTTCCCGCGGTGGGCGGAGTGGGCCAACCACGGGTTCGGCGAGCCACGGTTTGTGTTTTATCCGCCGCTGTCGTGGATACTGGGGGCGGCGCTCGGCTTTGTGGTTCCCTGGAATGCCGTGCCGGGAGTCTTCATCGTCATGGCCCAGACAATGGCGGGAGTTTGTTCGTTTGCGTTAGCGCGACGATTTGTGCCGGTGAGTGCGGCACTCGTTGGAGCAGGGTGTTATGCGGCAAATCCCTATGCGCTGCTGATCGTTTACATGCGCAGTGACTTCGCGGAGCAACTCTCGTGCGCGCTGATGCCGCTCTTGGTGCTGGCATCGCTCGAACTATGCGGTTTGGTGGAGCATCGCCGGGGTTCTCGGCCGCGGGCCATGGCCTTCTTCGCCGTGGTGTTCGCGGCGGTGTGGCTGTCGAACGCGCCTGCCGGGGTGTTGGCCAGTTACAGCATGGCGCTTGTTTTTGCCTGGGCGGCGATAACCGAAAGATCGTGGTGGCTGCTGTGGCGCGGCGCGGGCGGATTGGCGCTGGGCTTTGGATTGACGGGCTTTTACATTTTGCCCGCGGCTTATGAGCAACGCTGGGTGAATATCGCGCAGGCGCTTTCGTCGGGCTTGCAACCAGCGGACAACTTTCTCTTTACCATGATCAACGAACCGGAACACAACGTGTTCAATTGGATCGCCTCGAGCGTGGCCATTCTGCTCATAGTGATGACGGGGATCGCGGGGATTGCGGCGCACCGAGGAACGGCTCTCGAACAACAAAGAGATGAGATCAGGAAACTGTGGCGCGTGCTGCTGCTGCTCTCGGCGGCAGCGACGATGCTGATGATTCGCCCCAGTTCGGTTTTTTGGGAGCACCTTCCGAAGCTGCGATTCGTGCAGTTTCCGTGGAGATGGATGGCCATCCTTGCGGTGCCCTACGCCTATTTTCTTGCGGCTGGGAGACCACCTCGGCGCGCGGGGTGGATCGGGGGCGCGGCAGTGATCGTGGTTATTGGTGGAACGGCGTCCTTTCTGGTTCCGACTGCGTGGTGGGATTCCGAGGACATCCCGGTTCTGAAGGAAGCGATGGCTAACGACCAGGGCTTTGAAGGTACGGACGAATACGATCCGGTGGGCGACGATCATTACAACTTGCCGGAAAAAGCTCCTCGCGTGCAGGTTCTGCCAGCTGAAGAATCAGTAGCAAGGGCGCCAAAAGCAGAGGTCCGTATCGTGCGATGGACGGCAGAGGAAAGAGAGTTGCAAGTGACATCGCCTGCGCCGGTGCGAGTGGCGCTGCGACTGCTGAATTACCCGTCGTGGCTTGTGGAGGTGAACGGCAAGTCCGTGACACCAGAGCACGCGGAGACCAGCGGCCAGATGATCCTGCGGCTGTCTTCCGGGACCGAGCGCATCACGGCAAAGTTGGTGCGTACGCCGGATCGTACTTTGGGCATGGCCATCTCGGTGATCGCCGCCCTGGCTCTTCTTGGGCTGTTCAACGCCGGAGGCCTGCGTCTTCTTTCAGCGAGCCCTTGATCAGGATGGGCGGATCAGTCGTTCTCAAGTCTGAACCACAGTTCCGTTAGTCCCATCCGTGAATAAGAAATGACCACACCCCCAAATGGGGGTCTTTCGGGCCATGCTCCCGGCAAAAAATCGAGTAGCGCTAGCGGCGGTCGACCGTGGGATGGCGGATATCTTGGCCTTGGACGAGATAGATGACGTCCTCGGCGATGTTGGTGGCGTGGTCGCCGATGCGCTCGAGGTTCTTGGCGACGAGGATCAATTCGAAAGCGGGAAAGATGACGCTGGAATCACCCATCATGTAGGTGAGCAATTCACGGAAAATCTGGTCGCGGTAGTGGTCCACTTGATCGTCGGTGGCCAGGACGCTCTGGGCCAATTCCACGTCGCGGCGGACCACGGCATTGAGAGCATTGCGAACCATCTCTTCGGTGAGCTCGCTCATGCGCGGCAGATCGACGTAGGGCTTCACCCGCGGGTGTCGGAGGATGCGCAGGGCTCCCTCGGCGATGTTGACGGCCTGGTCGCCGATGCGCTCGAGATCGTTGTTGATGCGCGAGACCGCCAACACGAAGCGGAGATCGATGGCCATGAGCTGGTGCAGTGCCAGAAGCTGAACGACGCGATCGTCGACTTCCAACTGGAGTTCGTTGATGGCGTCTTCTTCCTCGAGAACGCGCTTGGCGAGCTGTTCATCGGATTCCAGAACGGCGTGAACGGACTGGTGGACAGCGCGCTCGGCGAGGCTGCCCATCCAGAGGAGGCGCTCTTTCATCTCGTTCAGGTCTTTTTCGAAATGGCGTTCCATGAGCCCCTTCCCTCACGACTAACTTACAGCAAAACGAAGAGAGATTTCTCGCTTCACTCGAAATGATGGAGCAATAGAGGTGTCAGCCGAAGCGGCCGGTGATGTAAGCCTCCGTGCGGGGGTCACCCGGCGTGGTGAAGAGCTGCGGCGTGGGGCTGAACTCGATGAGTTGACCAGTGAGCAGGAAGGCGGTGAAGTCGCTGATGCGCGCGGCCTGCTGCATGTTGTGGGTGACGGTCACGATGGTGCAAAGATCCTTCAATTGCACGAGCAGCTCTTCGATTCTGGCGGTGCTGATGGGGTCCAGCGCCGAACAGGGCTCGTCGAGAAGAAGCACTTCAGGCTCGACGGCGAGAGCGCGGGCGATGCACAGGCGCTGCTGCTGGCCGCCGGAAAGTTCGTAGGCCGACTTGTGGAGTTGGTCTTTCACTTCGTCCCATAGGGCGGCGTGGCGCAGGCTTTTTTCGACCGCCTCGGAGATAGGGGCTTTCGAGCCATTAATCCGCAGACCGTAGGCAACGTTGTCGAAAATGGACTTGGGGAAAGGATTGGGGCGCTGAAAAACCATGCCGACGCGGCGCCGATACGAAGTAACGTCCTGCGTAAGGATGTTCTGGCCATCGAGAAGAATTTCGCCTTCCAGGCGGGCGCCGCGCACGATCTCGTACATGCGATTCAGGGTGCGCAGCAGGGTGGACTTGCCACAGCCGGACGGACCAATGAGAGAGGTGACCTTGTTGGTGGCGATGCCCATGCTGACATCGAAGAGAGTCTGCTTGCGGCCGTAAAAGAAATTAACCTTGGAAATGGTCATGCGCATGGAGAGGGCCGCCGACGTCTCTCGCGCCGCCGGACTGGTCGCCAGGGGGGGTATGTTCACGGGCAAAGCTGGCCTCACAGAAGCGTGCATGGGTTAAGCCCTCGGAACCGCAATGCCCCGGGAAAGAATCGCCCGGGCGACGATGTTAATGACCAAAATCAAACCGAGCAGGACGAGCCCGGCGGCCCAGGCCTGACGATGCCAATCATCGTACGGAGCGATGGCATAAGTAAAGATCATGACCGGCAGAGAAGCGGTGGGCTGGTTCCAGCCAGGGCTCCAGAAGCTATTGCCTAGTGCGGTAAAGAGGAGCGGCGCCGTTTCACCAGCGACACGAGCGAAGGCCAGCAGAATGGCGGTGAGAATGCCGCGATAAGCCGCGGGCACGATGACGGAGGCAATGGTTTTCCACTTGCTGGCGCCCAGGGCCATGGAGGCTTCGCGCAAGGCGTTGGGCACCGAGCGAAGAAACTCTTCGGTACTCCGCAGGGTGATGGGAATCATCATCAGTCCGAGGGCGAAACCACCGGCAAGCGTGGAGAAATGCTTGAACGGCAGGACGGCAAGACTGTAGGCAAACATGCCGATGACGATCGAAGGGACGCCGTTCAGCAAGTCGGCGGCATAACGCACGACGAAGGCGGTGGTGCCGCCGCTGAATTCGGCAAGATAAATGGCACCTAAGAATCCGACGGGGACGCCGAAGAGGGTAGCGAGCAGCAGCAGCTTCCCGCTGCCGACGATGGCGTTAGCCATGCCTCCGCCGGATTCGCCGACGGGCGCGGGCAGCTTGGTAAAGAAATTCCAGCTGATCGATGTTCCGCCGTGATAGACGAGGTAGCCAAGGATCAGGAAGAGCACGGAAACGGAAACCAAGGCGCACACGCCGGTCATGGTCAGCATGAAGCCGCTCACAAACTTACGCCAGCGCAAACCAGGGCTCATGTGTGCCCCGTTCGACGGCCACGCTGCGAAGTAGCCACAATCAGCAGGCGAGCGATCCCGTTGAGAATGAACGTCAAAAGAAAAAGTGCCAGTCCCAATTCAATGAGGGATTGATAATGCAGATTGCTGCTAGCTTCGGTGAGCTCGTTGGCGATGACGGCAGCGATGGAATAGCCGGGAGAAAAAAGAGAAGCGCTGATGGTGGGCGTATTGCCGATGACCATGGTGACGGCCATGGTTTCGCCGAGGGCGCGCGCGAGGGCCAGGAAGACAGAGCCAAAGATCCCCGGGCGGGCGAAGGGAACGACCACCTTCCAAGTTGATTCCCAGCGCGTGGAGCCGAGAGAAAGCGCTGCTTCGCGCTGATCGCGCGGCACGGATAGCAACACTTCACGCGAGACGGAAATAATATAGGGGATGACCATGATGGCGAGGACAATGCCCGCGGTCAGAAACCCGATGCCATACGCCGGGCCCTTAAAGAGCGGGAAAAACCCCAGCGTGTTTTGGAGTGCGGGCTGAATATAGGAGCGCATCAAGGGCACGACGATGAAGACGCCGAGGACACCGTAGATGACGCTGGGAACGGCGGCCAGAAGATCGATGAAGAATTCGAGAGCGTCAGAAACCCTAGCGGGGGCCAATTCCGCAAGAAAAATGGCGGCGCCGATGCCTAGCGGTACGGCGACGAACAGCGACACCGCGGAGGTGACCAGCGTGCCGTAAATGAAGGGCAGCGCGCCAAACTGATCGAAAATGGGGTCCCATACCGAGGTGCGGAAAAAATTGAAGCCGAACTTGTGGCGCGGGAGAATGGAGCCTTGCCACAATACGAAAACGAGCAACAAGGTGAGGAGAACGACCGAGGCGGCGAACAAAAAGGTGATCATCTGCGCGATTTCATCGCCTTGGCGGAGCCGGGAAAGAAACGAGCGCCAGCCCGCGACGGGGCCCGCGCTCGGAACGGTGGTAGTCGTGGTTGCCACGTTACTGGACGTTGTTGAGCGCCTTCAATTCCTTTGCGACGACTTCCTTGGGAAGCTTCGCGTAGGACAGGGCCTCAGTGTAGTTCTGACCGTCCGCGAGCATCCACTTAACGAATCCTTTGATGGCGTCGCGCTTAGTGGCGTCGGAAAACTTAGCTGGAACAAGCAGCCAGGTAAAACTGGAGATGGGGTAGGCAGTCTTGCCCGGAGCGTCCGTAATGGAAACGCGGAAATCGTCCGGCATGTTTTTTGCTGCGGCAGCTGCCGCGGAAGTGACGCTGGCAAGGTCTGCCTTGATGAAGGCGCCAGACGAGTTTTTCACGCGACCGTAAGCCATGTTGTTTTGGATCGCGTAGATCAACTCAATATAGCCGAAAGAATTGGGAGTCTGCTTAATCATGCCGGCCACCCCTTCGTTGCCTTTTTGACCTATACCCACGGGCCAGTTGACGGACGCGCCCTTGCCGACTTTGGTTTTCCATTCATCGCTGATCTTCGAAAGATAGTCGGTCCAGATGTAGGTTGTGCCACTGCCTTCCGACCGGTGCACCACGACGATGCCGTTCGCCGGAAGGCTCACGCCTTTGTTGGCGCCGGCAATCGCAGGATCGTTCCATTTTGTAATCTTGCCCAAGAAAATACCGGAGATTGCTTCTGGCGTGAAATTGAGTTCGGCAGAAACGCCGGGAATGTTGTAGGACACTACGTCAGCGCCCAGCACGGTGGGAAAGTGCAGGATGCCGAATCCGTGCTTATCCTGAAAAGCCTTGAGCTGATCGTCGTTCATGGGGCCATCGGTAGCGCCGAAATCCACGGTGCCTTCAGTGACCTGCTTGATGCCGCCGCCAGAGCCGATCGATTGGTAATTGATCTCCAGATGGGCGTTTTTTTTGTGGTATTCGTCAAACCACTTGGAATACATGGGGTAGGGAAATGTCGCGCCGGCCCCGGTGATCGACAGCGCGCTGTCAGCGCATAGAACACCAGCGACGGCGAGAACTACCACGAGCAATGCTGTGATTCGCTTCATGCTTCATCTCCGTCTGAACTATTTGTCTCCTCAGCGAACAGTATGTCCTGCGATTGTTACGACATTGTTACAAACGGTTCACAGTTGCTTGAATCGACCGCTGTTTATAGAGAACAAGCGCGGCTAATAATAAGCTACTTCACATGTGGGATTTACGACGCCACAAAGAACGGGGGAAAAAAGGGCAGCTCCGTGAGGAACTGCCCTTTTCCGTCCCCAGGGGAGGGACGACCGCCGATTGCCCGCCGGAGAACTACGGCAGGTAATAGCGGAAAGAGGTGAACACCATGTTGTTAACCGCCTTGGGTGAAATCCCCGCACTACCGGCCGCTAGACCTCCACTCCCGGACCAGCCTGTCTTGGTCAAGTAGGAGTACGTCAAACCCCAGCGGAAGCCACCCTTGGGCCCCTGGTAAACCTTGTGCCAGAAACCGAGCGTGCCTTCGATGACCACGCGGGGGTCACCGGCGCAGGTTCCGCCGCCGCTCGGTGCGAGTTGGGTTGCCGGAGGATTCTCCGTGCTGCACAGCGTATTGTTCGCGGCTGGATTGCCGTAGCCGCCGATACCGGTCACGGAACGTACGACAGCTGTAGTCGTAGTCACATTACCACCACCGGCAGGAGCGACTGTCGTGGTCGTGGCTCGCACACTGGCATACCCAGTGTAGGCGGCGCGAGCGGCATACTCCGCGCCCCCGTAAGCGTAAATGTCCAGCTTGGGGCTGGGGTGGAACTCCACGATGCCCAGGCCGTGCCCCGTGCGAATGGGAGCGAGCGTACCGTCGGGACGCGCGGTCGCATCGGCGAGCTGCGAGGAACCGAAGCGGCCGATGCCGTCGCCGTATACCCCCTTGGCGCCGATTTCGACCTTCTTGGAGAAGAGCGGGACGCGCAAGCTTGCTCCGCCACCGCCGCCGGTGCGGGAATCATTGAACGCGCCAGCCGCGGTGGAGGAAACCGCGCCGGGAGCCGCCGCGCAACCGATTTGCGGGCCACTATAGGTAGTCGTGCCAACCACGGTCCCGGGCGCGACGTCACTCACGACCGCGCAGGGATAAATGCGGGCGCGCAACTGGCTGACGATTCCGAAGACTTCGTAGTGACCCCAGCCGGGATCCAGGGCCGCCTTGAAGACGACGTCCGGAGCCCTGTTCTGTGCGTATCCGGTGGCATCAAAGCCATTGTTGAGCCCGCCGCCATTGCCGGGAGCCGCAAACCAAAAATTCTGCGAGGTAGTGCCAGCGGCGGTAGTGAAGGTAGAGAAACCGCGGCCGCCCAGGGTTGTTTGTGGGCCCTCGATCGAAGCGCCGAGCGTTAGCTTGTTATTGAGGAGACTCTCAATCACACGGAGGCCATAGGCACGCTGCCAGGTAAAACCAACCACGTATTGCGGGTCGATTATCATAGGCAAGGCTTCCCCGCGGTTTTGAATTCCCTTTCTGTTTTCAGTGGCGAGACTCCACATCTGGCCGCCGGTGATGGAGAAACCACCGTCGAAGGCAGCTTGCGCCCACAATTGGCGCTGCCTGAAAACGTAGCTGTTGCTCTGACGATTGTTGGAGGTCGTGCCGGCGGCGAGGAAGTCCATCTCGAAATAGCCGGTGAGCTTGGCGGGGCCGACCTTGGACTCGGCCAGCATGGTGGCGCGGGTCTGGCGAGCGGTGAAAGCGTTCTCTGAAACTTTACTCAGCGCGTTGCCGGGGTAGGGGATGCCGGCAAGCTGCGTGTTGATGTCGGCGCTCTCGGCGCGCTGGCGATAAACGGTTTCCGCGGCGATGAAGCCGCCGGGAGTCAGGGTGACACCCTTGTAGCGGATCGTGGAAGGGCCTTCTTCCACGGCTTTCTGAGGGTCGCCTTGTTCTTTGGCCCCAGTGGTCTTGAGGACTTCGCTGCTGGCCTTCAAATCGCTGACCGTGGAATGGAGCGAAAGCGCGGTGGACTTCACTTCGGCGCTGGTCGTCACGGCCTCGGTCGCTTTGGAGCCCGCTTCGGTCGCACCAGCATTGGCCGCCGCGGCGGCTTCGCGCGCTTCGTCGATCTGCCGGTCGCGCTTGGCGAGCTCCTCCTTCAGCATCTGAAGCTGCTCTTGTTGCGACTGCAGTGTCTGGCGGAGCTCTTCGAGCTGTGCCGCGATGGCGGCATCGGACTTCTTGGACGCTTTGGGCTTCGCCGGCTGAGCCTTGGCAGGTTGCGCATCGGCGCCGGTTGGTGAATCGGCAAAAGCAGTTCCGCAAACGAGGAACATCGATACTGTGAGTGCCGCTAGTTTGTTCATTTCCTCTCTCTTTCGAGCAAAATTCGAGCTGGTACCGAAAAGAATGCCTACCACCCAGCGGCTGAAGGTAAAGGCCCCGTCTTACAAGTACGTCAACTGAATGTGAATATACTGTAACAAGCCCTGGGAATTCACGGGAACCCATTGATACATCAGAAGTTGCGGATTTCTCGGTGTGTTAACAACAGCAAACAGAGGCAGAGGTCGAGACGAGCAAAAGGTGTCTCCGGTGGCGTGTCAGGAAAACCGAGTCATCGCGAAATCTAGCAAGGGCGGCTTCCCCTGAGCATCGCGAGGAGGAGCTATTTCGGTGACGAAATCGTACAGGCGAGAACGATTTGGCTCAAGCGATATTGGTATTTGGCATCGGCGTCGGCGATGTCGGCCTCGCTTT
>MNIJ01000080.1 GCA_001919715.1 Acidobacteria bacterium 13_1_20CM_58_21 | reverse complement strand
TTCCTCGATCGCGACGGGACCATCGCCGAGGAAGTGGGCTACTTGAATCATGCCAGCCGTTTTCGTATGTTTCCCTTTGTCGCGGCCGCCATTCACCGGCTCAACGAAGCGGGCTTGCCTGTCATTGTGGTCACCAATCAGTCTGGCGTCGGACGCGGTTACTTTCCGGAATCGCTCGTGCACACCGTGAACGAGCTTATGACGAAACAACTTGCCGAAGGGGGCGCGAATATCGACGCGATCTATTATTGTCCGCACATCTCCGCAGATAACTGTACCTGCCGCAAGCCAAGAACCGGCATGCTGGACCGCGCGGCGTCGGAGCACGCGCTCGATTTGCAACGCTCCTTCGTAGTTGGAGATCGTCACGGCGACATGGAACTCGCGCGAAACGCCCGTGCGCGGGGCGTGCTCGTCCGCACAGGTTACGGTGAGGGTGAACTTGCCTGGCATTCGGTGAAGTGGTCTATGCATCCCGATTTTATCGCCGATGACCTCACGCAAGCGGCAGATTGGATCCTGAGGCAACGAAAATGAAGCGTTCGCGCGCGCGAAAACCAGCTTCAACCTCCGTCGACCTTTTCGCCCTCCGCGAGTGCGTCGAGCAATTCACCAGCAAAACCGTAGTGCTCCTCGGGGATTTCGTTGCCGATGAATTCCAATATGGCGAAATCTCTCGCGTCTCTCGCGAAGCACCGGTCCTGATCCTCAAGCATCGCGAAACCCAAATTGTTCCGGGAGGCGGCGCCAACGCTGCCAACAACCTTGCCTCTCTCGGCGCGCACGTCCTGCCTGTCACAGCGGTGGGCGATGACATCGCCGGAGACGCGCTGATCGTTCAGTTTCGCCGCCAGGGAGTCGACGTTTCCGGGATTTTCCGTGTGAAGGGCTGGACGACGCCGACCAAGAGCCGCTTTCTGGCGGGCTGGGCGCACACCGTGGGACAACAGGTCTTGCGCGTCGATTACGAACCGAAACTGCCTCTGCCGGACGTGGTTCGAAAAAAGCTCCAGCAACGGCTTTCGGCAAGTCTCGGCCATGCGCACGCGCTGGCGGTGTCCGACTACGGCTTTAACATAGCAACTCCGGAGCTTGTGCAGCAGGCATCCGCGAAGCGCAAGAGTTCGCTGCAGGTCACACTTGACGCTCGTTACCGGCTGCACCGTTATGCGAAGGCAGGCATCAGTTCCGCTACCCCCAACGAATCCGAGCTTGAGGCGGAGCATCACACGGCCATCGGTCAAGATACCGGCGAGCTCACGCGCGCAGGCCGCGAAACTCTCTCCGCGATGAAATTGCAATCACTCCTGGTCACCCGAGGACGGCACGGTGTGGCCCTTTTCGAACCGGGCGATCGCTTTTCGCAGATCCCCGTTCACGGCAGCGATCAAGCCGTGGATGTCACTGGTGCCGGGGACACCGTTCTTGCCGCCTACACTCTGGCTCTGGCCTGCGGGGCATCTCCCCTGGAGGCTGCGCACATCGCCAACATCGCTGGCGGCCTGGTGGTCATGAAGCGCGGGACGGCTACCATTTCGCGCCAAGAGCTTCTCGACGCCATCCGCGGCGAGGCATCCGGAGCTGCCTCTTAAGTTATGCGTGAAGCCGCTTCCAAAATTATCGCGCGTGCCGCGCTGGGCGAGCGACTTCGGAAACACCAGCGCCGCGGCCAGCGTATTGTTTTTGCCAACGGCTGCTTTGACACGCTGCACGTCGGACATATTCGTTATCTAGAAGGTGCCCGGCACGAAGGCGACGTTCTGGTTGTCGGTGTGAATGCTGATTCCGGCGTCTGCGCACTCAAAGGGCCCGGCCGCCCCATCCTCGATGAAAACGCGCGCGCCCAACTCGTTGCCGCGCTTCGCTGCGTGGATTACGTCGTGCTATTCGGCGAAGCCAACGTCGAAGCTCTTCTGGAAGAACTGCGCCCTGATGTCCACGCCAAAGGCACCGACTACACCGCCGAGACTGTGCCGGAGCGCGCCGTCGCCGCACGGCTTGGCATCCGCGTGGCCATCGTGGGTGATCCCAAGGAGCATTCCACGCAACAGCTGCTCGAGTCTATTCGTAAGGCGCCGCATGCCTGAGCCGCGCTTCCTGGTCGTGCGTCTTGGTTCCCTCGGAGATATCGTCCACACCTTTCCCGCCGTCGCCGGCCTGCGCGAATCGTTTCCTGAAGCTGAAATCGTTTGGCTGACGCATCCCCGCTGGAAAGCGCTGGTCGAAAGCAGCGAGTTAGCAACGGACGTCTGGGAGACGGAGACTCGCTCCTACCAATCTTTGCGCGAAATCATCGGACGAATCCGCAAGGCGCACTTCACGACTGCGATCGACTATCAAGGGTTGTGGAAGTCTTCGGCACTGCCGTTCTTCGGCGGCGTTTCACGCCGAATCGGATTCTCCTCGCAAACGGTTCGCGAGTTCGGCGTCCCGATCCTCTACACCGATGGCGTCCATTGCACACAGACCCACATCGCCGATCAGAATGGAGAATTGTCGCAGCGCGCAGGTGCTTGCAACGGTGTGGCGTCCGTCGTCCTCTCGGTGCCGTCGATTCAGGAAGTGTTTGTCTTGCAACTCCTGCGAAGCATGGCTATCGAACGGTACGTCGTATTGAGCCCCGCCGGAGGCTGGCGCTCGAAATGCTGGCCGCCGGATCGCTACGGCGCTCTCTGCCAGAAACTCCGCGGCAGGCTCGGACTGCGTTGCGTTCTGAATTATGGCCCCGGTGAAGATGGTGTAGTCTCCGTGGTCAAAGCCGCCAGCGGGGCAGCCGACCCCATTGCTTACAATGGTTCACTCAGCCAACTCATGGCTCTTCTGCGCAACGCCGTCTGCACCGTTGGTGGTGATACCGGGTCGCTGCATCTGGCCGCCGCTCTAGGAACGCCTACCGTCGCCATCTTTGGTCCAACAGACCCGGCGCGAAATGGCCCCTATCGAATGAGCGGCGGCTGTGGCAGCGCTTCTCCCATCAACATCGTTCTGCGTAGTCCGCACGCGGTGACCACCTACAAACGAGGCGACCAAGCCGCTGCTTCCATTCTGGAAATCGGCGTCGACGACGTGTTCGAAGCGGTTTGCCGGCAGGTTGAGATTCGCCGATGAGCGGGGTCGGCAATTTTTTTGTGCGCTGGCGTGTACGGCTGGGCTATCCGCTCGCGATAGCGGTTCTCGGTTTCTCCAGGCCCACGCCTGGCAGCATCTTGTTGGGCGCTCTGGCGGGAGCTGTCGGTCTGTCGGTACGCGCGTACGCAGCCGGCTACCTTCACAAGCAGGAAGTCCTCACCGTCACCGGCCCTTACGCTTACACTCGAAATCCGCTCTATCTCGGCAGCGCCATCCTGGCTCTCGGCGCCGGAATTGCCACGCGCTCGTGGATCTCAGTCTCCATCCTTATTTTCTACTTCGCGATTGTTTATTCCATCGTGATACGGAGGGAAACGACTGAACTGCACCTTCGCCACCGGGCATCTTTCGAAGAGTATGCACGCGCCGTCCCACTTTTTATTCCGCGTCTGACCGCCGCGAGACTGCCTGCAGACTCGGCCGGATCATTCTCTCTCACCCAGTACAAGAAAAACCATGAGTGGCAAGCCCCCGTTGGCTTCTTATTTCTACTCTTGGTCTTGCTGGCCATCTGGCGTCTCCGTCCGCACTGACGCGGCAGCGTTTGTCACACCTGGACACGCAACGAAGCAGATGATCTCCATCCGTCAACATATGTACCGCGCCGGCCGCGAGGACTTCCGGCATAGTTGAATTCTTGCTCACGTGATGTCCGATCTTCAGCGCACCCGAGTGCATTGCTTCCTTCTAGAAGAGAACTTCCCGTTCACTTGTTGGTCGGATGTTCCGGCCGCCTGGAGCAGCTTAGCCACCAACGAGTCATTGCTCGTCACTCGAGAAGCGACCCCTTCCGGAGGAAAGCCAAAAAGTCTCCATCGAAGCCCGCCCAGCCAGCGTTGCCACGCAGCTCGGGGTCGATGCGGATTGTCGGTGCGCGCCAATTCTTCGAGTCTCGGCGGGGCCGCGGAAGACAGTTCACGCCCGATTCAGAGTTTCGCAACAGGACAATGTTCCCGGATTGCTGAAAGCCCGCCCCGATGCCCGAGCCCGAGGAGAAGGACAGCGGCCAGAAGGAGAACAACTATCGTCCAAAGAAGAGGAAAGGAGAATAAGAGGCGCAGCATTTCGCACGACCGCGGGCCTGTCACCATGCCGCAGGCAAATGCCGCGGTCATCGCTGGGGGCCGGCAGCCTCATGGCACTCTTTGCAGCCTCACGAGGGTTTCGATATGAAATGTCTGCGGGAACAGATCGAACAGGTGCATTTCCGTGATTTCGTAGCGAATGTTTGGCCCGGTGTTTTCTTTCCGTTTCCGGGGTGAGCCCGTCAGCACCGCCAGGTCACGAGCCAGTGTGGATGGATCGCAGGAAACGTACATTATCTCTTTGGCGCCGAGCTCCGCGAGCTTCTCTGCGGGTTCCGCTCCCAATCCTGCTCGGGGCGGATCCAAGACCACAAAGTCTGGTTTTTCTTCGGTTTTTTTCAGAAACTCTTCCGCATGTTCGTTGTGCGATACGATCGTGACGCCGGCAACCTCCGCGTTGGCGTAAAGATCTCGTGTCGCGGCGAGGTTAGCATCCACGCTCACCACGTTCTGGAACGTCTTTGCCAGCGGCAACGCAAAGAAACCGACTCCCGAATACAAATCCAGCGCCAGCGCGCCATGCGCATCCGCCGTCACCGTCTTCAGCAAATCCTCGATCAGGAATCGGTTCACCTGAAAGAATGAAAGATGGCTGACCCGGTATTTGCATCCGCCGGCTTCGTGCGTCAGGTAACCCGGTCCCGTCAATTCAAACCGATTCTTCTTTTTGTCCAGCAAAAGCAAGCTTTCGATCTGGGGTAAAACGTCCCGGAAAGTGGATGCAAGCTCAGTGGCGGGCTTTGGAAATTTCTCAAACGCCACGTTCAGCGCAATCTTTTCGTCCAGCGAGTCGGCAAAGGCTTCGATTTCCTGGATACCTTCTGGCAACCTGCCAGAGCGTGCCATCTCCTGAAGCTGGGCGAATGTTCTCGCGAGGCGCGGCGAGAGCACGGGGCAGTCATCAATCGGCACGATTATGGAGCTCTCCGGGAGGAAATATCCCAGCGCCCGAGGCATCCCGCTTCGCACTGCCCATTGCGCGCGGTTTCGATAGCCATAGGGCTCCGCCGAATGCTCCACGATCGCGCCATCCCACGCAATTCCGCCAAGCCGCAAGAGCGTTTCGCGCAGAATGTCCTGTTTGAGTCTCAACTGCTCCATTGCCGAAATGTGCTGGTAGTGGCAGCCGCCGCATTTTTGAAAATGAGCGCACTTTGCTTTTTCGCGATCTTTGGCCGGGGAAGTGACTTCCAGCAGTTCGGCCCAGATCAATCTCTTCTTTTGCGATTTGGTGGTTGCCCGCACCTCTTCGCCAGGCAAAACATACGGCACAAAAACGGTATTTCCATCGGCATGCGCCAAACCGTCACCGCCGTAAATGAGTTTTTCAATCGAGACTTTTAATTCATCAGCCATAATGTGTGTCCTGTTTTAAGAACAGGCGCCTTTGTGAGCGCAACTCAAACCGCGCTGTCTTCTTCCGGATACAGAGCCAATTTGCCGGCTCACGCTAAGACAAGTAGAAAAGACTCAGGCGCGGGATTCCAAACTCTTCCAGCAGTCGTTTCTGCACATACTGTTTCTCGACCATCGCCAGTTGCTCGGCCCTCATCTTTCGCCGGTACATGGCCAGTTGCCCATGCACTTCGCGTCGGATCTTGAGCATGAGTTCTTCTGGTGCATGACAAGTCAGCAACGCTTGTATCTTCTCATCCAGAATTGTCAGCCGACGCTCTAGATCCTCCAGGTCCAGCGCCCCCGGCGCATCGAGGAACTGGCCGCTGGACTTCAGGGATTCTGCTATTTCCGTCAACCCGCCGGCGATCTTTAGCTGTCGTTCGAAACTCTCCTCTGCCGCACGTTTCAAATGCACCACATTGCTTGCAAAATACGATTTCAATTCATCTCGCGAAAACGTCTCGCTGGCCGTCGCGGGCGCGGTTTTCGGCGCGCTCCCTGCAGCCGCTTCCTGCTGTTCTTCGGCTGCTTCCAGCACCGCGTCCGTGCAATAAGCCAGGTTTTTCAGCGGCTTGGCCGCTCCCCTTCGCGACCTCTGATAGCTCTCAAATGCTTTGTCGATGCCTTTCAGCGCAGCTTCCAGCGGCACCCCGGCTTTGTGCCACGCCTCCATAATCGCCCAATCCAGCGGCGACACCAGCAGATGCGCCCCGCGTTTCTTCCAAAAGTATTCTTCGATTTCCGTAAAATAATTGAAGTAGTTCCAGCCGTTCATTTCGTTGGTTGGGACGCTGCCGGATACGCGGACGCGGGCCCCGATTCCGTACGCGCCGCCAGTGCCGCGAGTCAGTTCTGCGCCTTCTTGGCCGGCGCCGCTGTCGCGCTCTTGCCGTGTTCCGCCGGCTGATTTTTCTCCCAGATCAATCGCAAGCCGGTCAGGGTTAGGAATTCATCGGTGTGTTGGATGTGTTTCGAGCCTTTCGACACGAGCTTCGCCTGCCCGCCGGTCGCAACAACCTTGGCATCTTCGCCGAGTTCCTTCTTCATGCGCGTGAGCATCCCGTCCACCATGTCCACCACGCCGTAGTACAAGCCCGCCTGCATGTGCGTGACCGTGTTTGTTCCGATCACCTTTCCGGGGTCCTTGATCTCCACGCGCGGCAGCCGCGCCGTACGCGCAAACAACGCCTCCGACGAAATCCCCAGTCCGGGCGCGATCGCCCCGCCGAGGTATTCGCCCTTCCCGGAAATCGCATCAAAGGTGATCGCTGTGCCAAAGTCCACTACGATGCACGGCCCGCCGTACTGGTGAAACGCTGCCACGCCGTTCACAATGCGGTCCGCTCCCACCTCGGAGGGATTGTCCACCAGGACAGCCATCCCCGTCTTCACACCCAGTTCCACGAAGAGCGCCTTCTTCCCAAAATAAATTCGCGACATTTCTGCAAGTGTCCGATTGACCGGAGGCACGACCGAGCTGATGATCACGCCCGTGATGGTGTCCCGGTCGAGTCCCGCCAGGGTGAACAGATTTCTCGTTAGCACGCCATATTCGTCGGTGGTTTGCTCACGAGCCGTCGTCAAACGCCAATTCGCGATCAGCTCTTCGCCGCGAAAAACGCCCAGCACCGAGTTGGTGTTCCCCACGTCAATGGTCAGCAGCATCTAGCGTGCCTCCGCGACGTCGCCCGCGATCACCGTCATCAGCTGTCCGCCATCACGTTCTACTTGCAGCAATCCCTCCGGCCCGAGGCCTGCCGTTGTTCCCACATAGCTTTCTGTTCCGTTTGTTACGCGCACGCGCTTGCCTCGCGCATAACTGGATACCGATTCGAAGCGCGCAACCACGGTGGCCACTCCTTCCCGCAAGAAACGATTGTAATCGCTCTCGAATTCGTGCAGCAAGCGGACCAGCAGCTCCATGCGCGATTGCGGTTTGCCCGTCTCCGCGCGCAGGGAAGTCGCTAGATTGGCAAGCTCACCGGGAAACTTCTCCTGATTCACGTTCAGACCGATTCCCACAATCACAAATCGAATTTGACCTGGTTCCGCGTGCATCTCCGTTAAGATCCCGCCCAGTTTTCTTCCTCGAACGAGCAGATCGTTCGGCCACTTCAGGTCAACTTCCAGCCCGGTCAGCGCTTGCACCGCAGAATGCGCAGAAAGTCCCGCCATCATGGTTAACAAAGGAGCTTGTACGGGGGCCAGTTTTGGCCTGAGAAGCAAAGTTACATAAATGCCCGTCGCGCGTTCGGAATGCCACGCGCGTCCCCCTCGGCCGCGCCCCGCGGTTTGCTCTTCCGCCAGGACGACCGCGCCCTCCGCTTCGCCAGCATGCCCCAATTCCAGAGCTACTCGATTCGTCGAATCCGTCCTAAAAAAATGAAAGATGCGCTTCCCAAAAAGACTGCCTTTCAGCCGTTGCTTCAGCATATCCGGAGTCAGGATATCGGGGATTTGCTCCAGGAAGTATCCCGTGCCCGGTTGGCTCTTTACTTTCACGCCCAATTCGCGCAGTCGTTCCACCCACTGCCACACCATAGAACGCGAGACGCCCACCTCTTTGGCGATTCGCGTGCCGCTGGTCACCACAGTGGCATTTTCCGCCAGCAAGGTAAGCAGTCCCGCCAGCCTCCGGTCGGTTGTGCCAGGTAGGGATTCCTGAGTCATGGGGATCTCACCGCGCCCCTGGGCGCCGCCTAAGCTTACGTTTCCTCGATGTTGTCTACAAGCAGGCTGAGGTTCGCGGCAGGCGCCGAGTGTGTGAGCATCCCGGAAGAAAGAAAGTCGGCGCCAGTCTCTGCGTAGGCTCGCGCGTTATCAAGGGTGATCCCGCCGGAGATTTCGATCACGCACTCAGCGCGAATCCCGCGCGCAATCTTCACGCAGTCCGCTGCACGTTCCGGAGTCATGTTGTCGAGCAGCACCGCCTCCGCTCCAGCTCGGAGCGCTTCAACCAATTCTTTCTGATCGCGAACCTCGATCTGTACGGCCAGCGGTCCCGGGCCGACGACTTCGGGGTCCAACCCGGCCGCATCGTAGGCGCTCGCAGTCCGCGGCGGCGGCACCTTTGGAGACGTATGGGTATGCGCTTTGTCCAGCGCTTCTTTGATACCGCCGGCCAGCGCGATGTGATTCTCTTTCAACAGAATTGCATCGTAGAGTCCGAAGCGGTGGTTGGAGCCGCCGCCCGTCTTCACTGCATATTTTTCGAGCGCTCGCAAGCCAGGTGTCGTTTTCCTGGTATCCCGAATACGGGTTCTCGTGCCCGCCAGTTGTTCCACGAAGCGCCGTGTCAGCGTGGCGATGCCGCAAAGATGTGCCAGAAAATTCAGCGTGGTCCGCTCGCCGGTAAGGATGGCGCAGGCATTCCCGTTCATCCGCACGATCTCCGCGCCAGGTTCTACAAACGACCCATCGTTGTGCGGACAGCTGATGCGCATCTCCGAATCCAGCGCACGGAAGATCTTCTCGGCAATCGGAAGTCCCGCGCAAACCAGGGTTTGCCTGGCGAGAACATGAGCCCGTGCCGATACTCGCGGTGGTATCGTGGCCGCGGTAGTCGCGTCTCCCGTGCCGATATCTTCGTCCAGCGCATGCCGTACAAGGTCAGCGATGTAGGGAGAATTCCAATCCATAAGACCTCGTAGAACTATGAATCTCCGTCGAGCTGCGACAAGCGTTCTTGCAATTTGCGAAGTGCGATGCGCTGTTCCGCGAGTGTAACTTCCAACGCTTTGACTATATTCTCGGGTGCGCGGCTCCGAAACGTCTGATCGTCGAGCTGCCGCTCCTTCGACGTGATGGCCTTGTGCAGACTCTCGATCTCTTTCCTTAGCCGCGGCTTCTCCCCGGCGATATCCACGGCGTCGGAATACGCGATGCGCACGTCAAACGTGGCCGTGGAGCGTACGGCCTCTCTTTTCGTCTCCAACTGCAGGCGCGGAATCAAGCGAAGTTCTGACAACACCGCGAATCTCTCAATCGCCCCGCGATTCGCCTGAGCCAGGTCACCCGTACCGGCATCGCTGGTGGAGAAGTCCGCCGTCACTCTCTTCTTGGGGTCAAGTTTCAGTTCCGCTCGGATGTTGCGCAGCGCCGTGACCACTTCCTGGATGGCAGCCACATCCGCTGTCGCTTTGGTGTTCTTCCAGTGGCCCTGCGCTTCTGGAAATTGATCCAATGCGATCGACTTTGCGCCCACTTTCTGCGGCAACTGATGCCACAGCTCTTCGGTCAGAAACGGCATGAAAGGATGCAGTAGACGCAACGCCGCATCGAACGCAGCGAACAAATTCTTCCATGCTACAGTTGCCCGCCCGCTGTCCGCGCTCTGCAGTTCCGGTTTCACCCATTCGATGTACCAGTCGCAGAAGTCACTCCAGAAGAATTGGTACGCGCCTTGTGCCGCCTCGTGAAACCGGTAATTCGCCAGCGCTTCATTCACTAACTCCACAGTTGTCGCCAGCCGCGCAAACATCCACGCATCCACCAGCGGAACGCTGCCACCATAGGCATAGGGCGCCTTTGCACGCACCTCCGGCGCCGCCAGCTCTTCCAAGTTAGCCCCACGCTCTTCAAACTTGTCCAGATTCACGAACAGGAACCGCGCCGCATTCCATATCTTGTTTGCAAAATTCCGTGAGCTTGCCAGTTTGTCCTCGGTCAGCACGATGTCCGTCCCCGGCGCGGCCATGGACGCCAGGCAGAAGCGCATCGCATCTGTTCCGTACTTTTGATTGAGTGTCACGGGGTCCAGTCCCGTCCCTTTGGACTTGGACATTTTCTCACCGCTCCCGGTACGCACCAGCGAGTGTAGATAAACGGCACGGAAGGGGATCTTGCCCGTAAAGTGAATTCCCATCATGATCATCCGCGCCACCCAGAAAAACAGGATGTCGTATCCGGTGATCAGCAGGCTCGTTGGATAGTACGTTTTGTAATCCGGCGTGTCCGCAGGCCAGCCCAGCGTCGAAAACGGCCACAGCCCCGAGCTGAACCAGGTGTCTAGAACGTCGGGATCCTGTTCGAGGTTTGTCGACCCGCACGTCGCACACTTCGCTGGGGCCTCGCGCACCACCGTGACGTGCCTGTTTTCCTTGCAATACCATGCCGGGATCCGGTGTCCCCACCAGAGCTGCCGCGATAACGTCCAGTCCCGGATATTCCTCATCCAGTTGAAGTATTCTTCGCGCCGGTTCTCCGGCACGATCAGTATCTCCCTTCGTTCTACCGCCGCAATCGCCGGCTCCGCCATCGGCTTCATCCTACAGAACCATTGCGTCGATGCGCGCGGCTCGACAATCGTCTTGCTCCGCTCGCAAAGCCCAATAGCGCTGGTGTGATCGGTGACCCTTTCCATCAAGCCCAGCGCCTTCAAATCCTCGACGATCTTTCTCCGCGCCTCGAAGCGGTCCATCCCCCGGTAGACTCCCGTCATCGCATTCATTTTGCCATCGTCGGTCATCACGTCGATTGCCGGCAATTTGTGCCGTCGTCCCACCTCAAAGTCATTGGGATCATGCGACGGGGTAATTTTTACCGCACCTGTCCCGAACTTGCGATCCACCATGGCGTCGGGAATGATGGGGATCTCGCGGTACATCAGCGGCAACAGCACCTTCTTGCCGACCAGATGCACATACCGCTCATCTTCCGGATTTACCGCCACGGCCGTATCGCCTAACATCGTCTCCGGCCGCGTCGTTGCCACGACGAGAAACTCCGGCGTCCCCACGACTGGATACTTGATATGCCACAAGTGTCCCTGCCGCTCCTCGTGCACCACTTCCAAATCGCTCAGCACCGTCAGGCATGCGGGACACCAATTCAACAGCCGGTTCTCCCGGTAGATCAGCCCTTCCTCATAGAGCCGGACGAACACGTCGATGACCACGCGTGACAATTCTGGAGAAAGCGTGAACTTCTCGCGCGACCAGTCGCAGCTCTCCCCAATCTGTCTCATTTGTCGCGTGATCATGCCCCCCGACTCTTCTTTCCACCTCCACACCCTGTTCACGAATTCTTGGCGTCCCAGGTTTCGATAATCGATTCCTTGTTCCGCCAATTGCCGCACAACCATCCGTTGCGTCGAGATCGAGGCGTGGTCCGTTCCCGGCAAATAGAGTGTGTTGAATCCCCTCATGCGGTGCCAGCGTGTGAGGATGTCGATCTCCGTATGGTCCAGCATGTGCCCGATGTGCAGAGATCCGGTCACGTTCGGCGGCGGAATGACGATCGAAAACACCGGCCCGGGCGCATTCGCATCCGCTTTGAACAGTTCTTCTCTTACCCAGAAGTCCGCCCAGCGCGGTTCGATCTGCTGCGGTTCGTACGTCTTGGCTATCTCGCGAGCCATCCGGTGCGCTTCTCCAGTGCAGGGGCTAGCCTTGGCTGCCCGCTCTCGACGCATCTGTGTCGTTCAGAGTAATCTTCGACTATACGAGGGGAAAAGCGGCTGCGTCAATTCGGGGGGCATAGCCCGGCATAGCCGGGTGTAAGCCACCACTGTGGTGTTTGACGAAGCACAGGGACCACGACGTTCAATTACGACAATCACGGACGGCGGACTTCGGTGACCGATCAGAACAGCAAGACGACCACCTACGCTTATGACGATGCGGACCGCTTGACCAGCGTCACCGATGCCGCTACCCCTGGCAACGTCACCACCTACGGTTACGACACAGAAAATAATCTGACCAGCATCAAGGACGCGAACAACAACACGACATCGTTCACGTATGACGCCTTTGGGCGCGTCACAAAGACCACGTTCCCGTCCGGATATATCGAGACGTACGGCTATGACGCGGTTGGCAACTTGTTCAACAAAACTGACCGGAAGAACCAGCTCATAACCTACACTT
>MNIJ01000113.1 GCA_001919715.1 Acidobacteria bacterium 13_1_20CM_58_21 | reverse complement strand
GACGGGAGCACTGAATGGCGTGGTCACGGATCCCTCGGGCGGAGTCATTGGGAAAGCGGCCGTCCGTCTGACGGGCGCAAGCGGCGCGTCACTGGACACCACCACGAACCGGGACGGCTTCTACGAGTTCAAGGGACTTGTTCCCGGGACGTATACGCTGAAGGCGGTCGCCAAGGGCTTCGCAATTTTCACCGACGAAGACGTCCAGATTCTCGCCGGAAAGACTCGGCAGTTGAATATTGGTCTCGTCATTCAGATTGAGGAAGAAAAAGTAGAAGTTTCTGACTCTTCCTCGAAGGTCGATATTGCTCCTTCGAACAACGCCGGAATGGTGGTCATGCAAGGCAAAGACCTCGAAGCGCTGTCGGATGACCCCGATGAGCTGCAATCCGAACTTCAATCACTGGCTGGCCCAGCGGCAGGCCCGAACGGCGGCCAGATCTATATAGACGGCTTTACGGCCGGCACACTCCCTCCCAAAGCATCCATTCGTGAAATCCGCATCAATCAGAATCCATTTTCTGCCGAATATGACCGGTTGGGTTACGGCCGCATTGAAATCCTCACCAAGCCCGGAACGGATCAGTTTCACGGGCAGCTTTTTCTGACCGGAAACTCTTCGTCGTTTAACTCGCGGAACCCTTTCGAAGTCATCCCCGCTGGAACGCAGCCGCCGGGCTACGATTCCAGGCAGTTCAGTGCCAACGTCGGGGGGCCGCTGGTTAGTAAGAAAGCCTCATTTTTCTTTAATATTGAACGGCGGGACCTCAACGAACTGTCTGTCGTCAGCGCCCCAACCGTGGACCCCACAACCCTTGCAGTCACTCAGTTTAGCGACGCAGTCGCTAACCCCCGCACGCGCACTAACCTCAGCCCCAGACTTGACTATCAGGTCAGCAACAACAACACGCTGACGGCCCGCTACCAGTATGAACGGGAGAATGAAACCAACAAGGGCATTGGGCAGTTCAATCTTCGTTCACTGGGGTTTAACCAACTGAATACCGAACACCAGCTGCAGATCAGCGACACACAAATCCTGAATGCCAAAACCATCAACGAGACGCGTTTTCAATTTATCCGCGAGACCAGCGACCAGACCCCGCAGAGCACGGACCCATCGATTTCCGTCCAGGGTGCCTTCAATGGCGGCGGATCCGGCGCGGGAATCAACAACGACACGGTCACTCGCTACGAATTCCAAAATTACACCTCGATGTCTCATGGGAAGCACTTCCTGAAATTTGGCGCAAGACTCCGCGCCTCTAGGGATGTTAATGAGTCGATGTCCAACTTCAATGGCTCATTTAGCTTCGGTTCGCGCCCCGATCCTACTGTTTCCGGTTGTGGCGTAGCAAACCCGCCCCCCGCATGCCCGCAGCTCTCTGGGCTGGATGCTTACCTCATCACGCTTCAGTTCTTGGCCGCTGGAAACACACAGGCGAATCTTCAAAACGCCATCGCCCAGGGAGGTGGCGCCACTTCCTATTCCGTCACTACGGGCAGCGCATTGGCGGATGTCACTTATTTCGATGCCGGGCTGTACGCTCAAGACGACTGGAGGCTTCGCCCGAACATCACTCTAAGTTACGGTCTGCGCTTTGAAACCCAGAATGATTTTGGCGACCATGCGGATTTTGCCCCGCGGCTCGGTCTCGCTTGGGGCATCGGCGGGACTGGCAAGAATGCTCCAAAGACTGTTCTGCGCGTGGGGTCTGGCATGTTTTATGACCGCTTTTCTTATGACCTCTTCTTGCAGCAGGAACGACTCAACGGCACAACGCAACAGCAATTTCGGGTTACGAATCCGCAGTTTTATCTCTTCGATACGCCGGCGCCAGCCTTATTGCCGCAGAGCAATCCGACTATTTATCAGCCCAATCCCAATCTTCACGCTCCGTATACCATCCAGACCGGCATCAGCCTGGAACGTCAGGTTACGAAATTCGCCAACTTGTCGGTGACCTATCTGAATTCGCGAGGAGTCCACGAGTTTTTCACCACCAATCTGAACCCCGCCGATCCCGTAACGGGTTTCAGGCCCCTTCAAACCAACGGAAATATTTTCCAGTATCAGTCCGAAGGAATCTTCAAGCAGAACCAGCTCATTGTGAATAGCAGCATTCGAATGGGAACGAAGCTTTCGCTTTTCGGATACTACACGCTCAACTACGCAAACAGCGATACGTCCGGCGCGGGGAGTTTCCCTTCGAATCCCTTCGACGTGAGCCAGGATTACGGCCGTTCCTCCTTCGACGTTCGCCATCGGGTGTTCTTCGGAGGAACCGCGGGCTTGCCCTTCGCGTTTCGAATCAGCCCGTTCCTCGTTGCGCAATCCGGTGTTCCGTTCAATATCACCACCGGGCAGGATCTCTACCAGGATGCCGTCTTCAATACGCGCGCGACGTTTGGCACGTGCGCGCCCGGTGCAATCGGTGTGAGAGCTACCCCGTATGGTTGCTTTGGTCTGGCCACGCAGCCTGGCCAGGCGGTTATTCCGATCAACTTTGCGGAAGGCCCGGGGCGCTTCTCTCTGAATCTTCGTTTGAGCAAGACCTTCGGTTTTGGCAAGAAAGCGGAAGCCACCAACCCCGGTGCCGGCGGGGGGCCAGGCGGCGGCACATTTGGTCGCGGCCCAGGTGGTCCGGGCGACCGCGGCCCGCGTGGTGGCGGCGGTTTCCGCGGCATGGATGGCGGCGGTTCGAACAATGATCGCTACAATTTGACGTTCGGCGTCTCCGCCCGGAATGTATTCAACAAAGTCAATGTGGCCACTCCGATCGGTGACCTGAGTTCGAAGATTTTCGGCACTGCCAACGGTCTTGCTGGGGGACCGTACTCTTCTTCGACGGCCAATCGCCGCATCGACTTGCAGGTGTCGTTCAACTTCTAGATCCGCTAGAATCCTGGCCTGAGGCCGGGATGAAAAAACGGAAACAGATTTTGGACAAGGGCGCAGAGGCCCGGCGAGCGGCGCGGAAGTCCGGAATTGCGCCGGCCGCCACACGCGTCATTCCCGACAAACGGAAACGCGCGCCCAAACACAAAAAGCACTGGCTGGAAACGCAAACGGAGTAGCCTCCCGTCATCCCGGGCGCGCGCTCTATAAACCGCAAAAACGGCGACCCGCCGGACTCCACAGTCCCGTTACAATAAGTCCTGACCGGACCTAGTTTTTCGAGCTTCATCCCGGTTTGTTGGCTGGAACTATCTCGTCGGGACGGAAGAGCGGCGCCAGGGATATTTTTTTCCGCTCGGCGAGCTCAGCGCCAACCGTCTCCAAATCCTTCTTGTCAAATCCCATAGAACTCACTTTCACGGTGCCGTCGATGTCGATCAGAAAGATCGTGGGTACATTAGTCAGGCCGTAAGCGTTGGAGACCACGTAGCCATTTTCGTCGTCGATAAGGATCGGAAAAGTTATTCCATGCTCCCGGGCGAATTTGGTTGTGGACCGAGCATCGTCTTGAGAAATCCCCAGAAAGGTTACGGCATGGCCTCCGTAGTGTTTGTAGAGGCGTTCGAGAAAAGGGAATGTAAATTGGGAAACCGGGCAGGAAATCTTGAAGAATGCGGCGACTACGGGGCCGCGTTCCACGAGGGTGGCGAGCGAGTATTCTTTGTTGTCGAGAGATTTGAGCGAAAATCCCGGAGCCATGTTTCCGACAACGATGTGAGTCATGTGGTCCTGTTTTCCCATCCAGCGTGAAAGCCGCCGTAGAATTCCCATCGCTTGAGTGTAGCGCGAGAAGAAGGTGACAGTCGACAGCAGAAGGTTGAGGGGCGCCCCTCGCTTTTTGAATTGAGGGTTGAACGGTTGCGGAGACGGGGTGAACGGCTTCCGCAGACGCGAGACGAGCAAGAAAAAAGCAGAGTCAAGAGCCCCACACGTAAGAACGACGTGTGAGCACCCAAATTGGTGTCAGGATTTTTCGTCCGGGCAGCCGCCCGGCGTTCCGCTACACAACAAGCCACGGCAAGAGTTCCCATAGAAACACAAAAGCCGCGTGCTTGGACCGAACCAAGGCACGCGGCGTTTGAAGTGAGCCGTTGGATCTATGGGTACGGCAGATATCTCCACAGGTCGTTTAGCAACCTAAAGCCATTTCCAACTGAACCCGTGGCATCGAAGCCTTCGCCGCCAAACATCCAGAACATCTGCTCCCCAGTTTCGGCAGGAGTGGTAGTCCAGTAAGACGGAGCCCAGCGAGTTCCGGGGTCGCTCGTCACATGGGGGTAGACCCCTAGTGCGTCCGGAGGTTTACCGTAAACACCCGGCTGGCTGACCGCGTTGGGTCCCTTGATCCATGTCCACTGATTCAAGGCTATCGTCGCTGGGTTTCCCGGGTCTGTTGTGGCACTGACGGCGAACTCCCAAAGGTCTCCGAGTGAGCCATTTCCTGTGGCATCGAATCCTTGTCCACCAAAGAGCCAGAGGTTTCCATGGGTGTCGCTCCAAGCGGCGGAGAGCCACCGCGCTCCGGGTACGTTGGTAGCGGCCGCCATTCCCTGGGTCCCGTAGTTTCCGGGCGTACTGGTTGCCCCCTTAGACCCACTGATCCATGTCCACTGCTTAGTAGTCACGGTATCGAACTTCCAAAGGTCATTGAAGCCGTTTGTGCCGCTGGTGAATCCGCCAAACATCCAGAAATTCCCAGTGTTGTCGAGCCAAGCAACGGATGCTTGACGGCTCGGAGGTTGATTCGTGGCGGATGTAGAGCCTTGGGTGCCGTAAGAACCAGCCGAATTACCGGTAATGGAACCACTTATCCAAGTCCATTGCCCGCCGCTATACTTCCAGAGGTCGTTCAGCAAGAGATTAGAGCAGTTGGGTCCCGTCGAGTCGCAGCCAAATCCTCCAAACAACCAAACGTTGCCGGAAGCATCGAGTCTGGCACTCGCTCCCCAGCGTCCGCCAGGCAAGTTGCTGGCCGAGGCCACGTTTTGCGTGCCATAGACACCCGGCAGGTTCCCGCCACCGGTATGCAGCGTCCATGTTTTCGTTGCAATGTTGAATTCCCACAAATCGTTCAGGAATGCCAAGAAACCATCCTGACCGCCAAATAGCCAAAGGTGGCCGGTGGCAGGGTCGGTCCAAGTGACTGCGCCCCAGCGCCCTCCCGGGGAGCCTGAAGGCGTCACTAGCGTCCAAAGATTCCCGCAACCGCCGCCGTAATTGTTAGTTCCGGTGAATTCCCACAGCTCGTCGTAATATCCTGGTATGTTCGCAGGGGGTGGTGTCGTCGTGCTGGTGAACCCAATACCAGTCAACAGCCAGAGGTTGCCGTTGTTGTCGGTCCAAGTCGATGAATACTGACTCCCTCCTGGGGTGTAGTTGATTAGCGGGGGACACGTTGGTATCGTGAAGTTCACTGCGTTGCTGGCCAACGCTCCAACCGTGACAATCACGCTTCCGGATGTAGCTGCGCCGGGCACCATGGCCGTGATACTAGTAGCGCTCCAATTTGACACTGCCGCAGCGACCCCATTGAAAGTGACCGTACTCGTCCCCTGAGCCGCTCCAAAGCTTACTCCGTTGATCGTTACCGCTGTCCCCGCAAAGCCTGAGAGCGGAGACAGTGTAAGGATGCCCGGTGCTGGCGGATTAGGTAGCACTGGTGGCGCAGGAGCTTGAGGAGTTATGCCAAATTGATCGACTATATTGGTGCCATCCATCCACGTCCAATCATTGTGACCGCAATCGACAAGCGGGATGGGGTTAACCGGAGTGGAGAGGGCAATGCCGCTAAAACCCCAAATGATGCAACCTTCGCCTTGCGTGCCTGGTGCAACGAACTCAGTGACGTCGTAGGCGCTGGCATGGGCGATGGGCGTGGCAAAGACGTAGGGACCATTGCCAGGGGTTATTAAGTTGTCGCCGCCATTGTCCAGCAACTGCATGGCGCCATTGGTGCCCAAAACTCCCACGACGCTGACGTTGATGGGATGGAAGACAGCCGGGCATACCACCGAGACGTTCGTAACATTGGCTGCGGCCGTCCCGGTTCCCAAGCTCACGGTGCAGATTTGGTTGGGACCGGAAGGTTGCGCAGAAACCGTAACCTTATAGGCTCCGTTGACGGGGATGAGTGTCGGGAATGTGAACACGCCATTCTTCGTAATCGCTAGAGTGTCGCCACCGTTGTTTTGCAAAGCAAAACCGGTACCTCCGGAATATCCGGAAACCGAGCCTCCAATGGAAAGCGTTCCAAGAGAACAAGTGACCTGAACGGTGATGGCGACGCCTGCCGTGGAAGTGCCGCTGCCGTTGGTGACGGTGCAAGTCTGCGCCGGAGTCGTCGGCTGGGCGGAAACCGTGACATTGTAGGTTTGCCCGAAGGGGATGGCCGTTTTGAACTGGGTCGTAGTAGTGGTCCCGGTTATCGTAAGGAATTCTGTGCCATTTTGCAGAACTAGACCGGTGCCGGTAAGTCCGGCGACGGTTACGCCGATGGCCTCGGTGCCTACGGTGCACGTTACTACGACGGTCGTGATATTGGCGGTCGCAAGGCCACTGCCACCAGCCACTGTACAAGTCTGAGGTGGCGTGGCGGGGGGCACCGATACCGTAACCAAGTAAGGCTGGTTGACGGCGATCGCGGTCTTGAATGTAAAAGTGCCATTGGCGGAAACTACCAAGTTCTCGGTTCCGTTGTCTTGCAGGGTCATAGAACCGCCCGCCGCCAAGCCGCTGACAGTTCCACCAATAGTGAAAGGTCCGGTGCCGCCACCCCCACCCCCTGTGCCACCACCGCCAGAACCGACGGGACCGCTGCAAGCGGCGAGGAGAAAAGCAGTCAGGAATAGGGACACAAAGACGGCAGACTTGAAGGTGGACCTCATAAAGATCGATTGCTCCTTTGGTACCTCGCGCCTGCAAGGGCTGCGGAAAATTGCCATGGATTCGGCATTCCCCCCTGGTCGACCCGAGCTGGATCTAAACATCGTCAAGGGATTCAGTTGAATGCGGAATTGTCTGGGCAGGGCATATGGATATCAATCACATGCCATCCGCCCGTAGGGTACTGTGCGGTCTTGCATCGAAGCAATATGCAATAGCCCTAATGTGTCTACGTGAGCAATAGATCTTTAGAATGAAGCACCTAAAATGAAAGTACGCTGGCAGACCTCAGAGCTGATCAATCCGAATCAGGTCTTCTACTCTTCTACTGGCGACGGCGTGCAAGGCCAGGAAGAGTCTTGGTGTAATGACTTGGCGGCAGGGGATACAAGAATTGGAAGGTCAATTCGGCTTTAATGCCGGCTCAAAAGGGAAGGAAACAGAGGGTCTCCTGGCAGCCAGGCGACCGACGTTCCCGGCGCCTGGGAGGGAATCGAGAGTCTCAGAGAACGTGGAGAGCATCAGTTCACAGAGAAACAGAAGAGAGAATGGGCCGGATGGGGAAGAGATTAGTGGATTTGCTTGGTTTTGCGGGACATGTAATCCATGAGGAGATATTGGCCGAGGGTGTAGGGAGTGGTGAAATAGGCTTTGCCGCGGCACATTTCGGTGATCTTCTGGACGAAGTGGACCAGGGAATAGTCGCTGGCCAGCATAAAGGTGTTGATCATGATGCCGGCGCGCTTGCATTTGTTCACTTCTTCGAGCGTCTGGCCGACGACGAAGGGGTCGAGGCCGAAAGCGTTTTTGTAGATGCGGCCGTCTTCGAGGGTGAGGGCCGAGGGTTTCCCGTCGGTGATCATGACGATTTGGCGCATGTCTTTTTTCTGGCGGAGGAGAATGCGCTGGGCCATGCGGAGGCCTTCTCGGGTGTTAGTGTAAAAGGGGCCAACCTGCACGCGTGCGAGTTCGCTGAGGGGAACTTCTTCGGCAGAGTCGTGAAAGAGGACGAGGCTGAGCGAGTCCCCTGGATACTGCGTGCGGATGAGATGAGAGAGCGCCATGGCGACGCGCTTGGCGGGAGTGAAACGGTCTTCGCCGTAGAGAATCATGCTGTGGCTGCAGTCGAGAAGGACCACGGTGGCGCAGGAGCTCTGGTACTCGCATTGATGGACCATGAGGTCGGAGTAGGTCATCTCGATGGGGACCTTGGCGCCTTCGCGGCGGACGGCATTGAAGAGTGTGGCGCTGATATCCATGTTGAGAGTGTCGCCGAATTCGTAAGTGCGCGAGACTCCCCCGGATTCGACGCCGGTGGCAAGGTCGCGGGTATCGTGGCGGCCGAAGCTACTGCGGCCAAGTGAGCCGAGCAGATCCTGCAGGGTTTTGAAACCCAGAAAGTCGATGGTTTTGTCCGTGATTTCGAAGCGTGCCTCGGTCTGGCGGTCTTGCGGCTGGCCGAGCTGGCCGCGCGCGGAAGTTTGTGAAGGCGGCGTCACCTGTGGTGGCTGCTGCGGATTGATGAAACCTTCGTTGGCGAGGCGTTCCGTGAGCTTGTCGAGGAGATCCTTCACCGCCTGGCTGTTCATGGCGCCGGGATCCTGAAGCATTTCGCGCAGTTCGTTGCTCATGGCGTCTTCCGGGAGCAAGTCGCCTTGTTGCAAGGCGCGGAGGATGGCTTCGCGCAGGGCTTCCATGGAACGTTCGGAGTCCATCTGGGAAACGCCGTAGAACTGCGATTCGAAGCCGCTCTGAAGAAAGAAATCCCCAAGGCGTTTGATGAGTTCCTCGAGGTCGACAGCGTCGGCGGGTTCACCGACGTATTTGCCGTAGCGGATAAATTTCATGCTTGCCGTCCAAGCTGCGTAGTGTCGTTTGAAGTCATCGTTGAGATTTTGCGCTTCGCTCCGGATGAAGCGCCCGTCAATTAAACTGCCTGCGCGGTGGGCGGCCGGGAGTTTCGCGCTCGCGCTGATCCGCTTGTTTCGGCTTTTCGGCGTAATACCCGCGCTCTTCGCTGCGACCGATGCGGCGATGGGCCCACAATCCCTCAAGAATCATTTCGGCGGCGGCTGCGGCGGCACCGGCGTCCTTACGGTCCGGGATGCCGAGCCTGCCGACATGCTCCATCAGGCCCTGGATTTTCGCTAGCTGCTGATGGCGCTCGTTGGTTGTTGCCAGGTCTGGAAGCTTTAGTTCGCCGCCCAATTCGAACCATTGAATCACCGGCTGGAAGTTTACGTCGGTGAAGTGTTTGCTGAAGACCCGACCGACGGCCGTGCGAATGAGTTCGCGCGCGACGGTGTCCGCGCCTTTGAGTTCGCCTTCGTATTCGAGCTCCATTTTTCCGGTGATAGCGGGGAGCGCGGCGTAAACATCGGCGACGCGGGCGACGACGGACTTTTCGCCGGTGCGAGCGGCGCGTTGCTCGGCACTGCTGACTAGGCTTTCGAGTGTGGTGATGGGGAGACGCTGGCTTACGCCGGAGCGGCGGTCCACGCGCTTGTCCTCGCGAGCCTGGAAGGCGACCTCTTCCACGACCTGGCGCAGGTATTGAGGAACTTCGATCTTCTTGCCGGAATCGCGGCACACCCAGGCCTCCTGCGCGGTGATGGCCATGCCTTCTTCGAGGCTGCCAGGATAATGCGTACGAATCTCGGCGCCGATGCGGTCTTTCAGTGGAGTGATGATTTTTCCGCGTGCCGTATAGTCCTCGGGGTTGGCGGTGAAGACGAGGAGGATGTCGAGAGGAAGACGCAGGGGATAGCCCTTAATCTGAATGTCGCCTTCCTGCATGATGTTGAAGAGTCCGACCTGAATTTTGCCGGCCAAATCGGGGAGTTCATTAATGGCAAAGATGCCGCGATTGGCGCGTGGGAGAAGGCCGTAGTGGATGGTGAGTTCGTCGGAGAGGTCGCGGCCGCCGCGAGCGGCGCGGATGGGATCGACATCACCGATGATGTCGGCCATGGTTACGTCGGGGGTGGCGAGCTTTTCGACGAAGCGATTGTCGCGGGGCATCCAAGAGATGGGAGTATTGTCGCCGTCAGCGACGATTTTTTCACGGCATGCGCGGCAAATCGGTTTTAGGGGATCATCGTTGATTTCGCAGCCGGCAACGACGGGCATTTCCGGATCGAGCAAGTTGACTAAACCGCGAAGAATGCGGCTTTTGGCCTGACCGCGTAAGCCCAGAAGAATGAAATTGTGGCGAGAGAGCAGGGCATTGACGATTTGCGGGACGACGGTGTCATCGTACCCGTGCACACCGGGGAAGAGCGTCTCGCCCTTTTCGATGGCACGGAGCAGATTGCGGCGGAGCTCATCCTTAACAGAGCGCGATGCGCCGCGCGGATCGAAATCGGGAATGCGCTTTAGCTCGCCCAGAGTGCGCTGTCGGGAATGTGCTGAAGACTGTGTCGATGAACTCATCGTCATAGGGCCCCGTTCCGCGTCCCGACAAAATCAGGCCGCCCACAAGCTAATTCAATCCGTGTCCGTTACCACCGGCGCGCTGGCGCAAGGCCTCGGACTTCTGTAAATGCGGGGCCCACTCACGAAGATACGCCACCAGACGCTCCTGGCGGTCCGCTTCCGTGCGGAGCTCGAGGACTTGCTGCTTCCACAATAGGTCCAGGGGCAGCGTGGCGGCAACGAGATAAGAGAGTCCCTCGGGAGCGGCGCCTTGGAGATTTTTCGGATAGTCGTCGAAGATCAAGGTGTGACAGGCTTCGAACAGCTCCACGAGTTCCCGCTTGATGCGCGGATCGGCGGGAGTTTCCCGGTCCTCCAGGTAATCCACGTGGCCTTCCAGGAGCGGGTCTTCCGTGAAAAGTTCCACCACGCGAAACGGGGCGCGGCCGGCTGTGAGGATATCCATCGGGCCGTTTTCGTAGCGTCTGACGACGTGGAGGATTTCGGCGGTACAACCAACGCGCGCCACGCCTTTGGGAAGAGAGAGGAGTATGCCGAATTCAGATTGTTCCTCAAGACAGTCTTTGACCATTTGGCGGTAACGAGGTTCAAAAATATGCAAGGGCATTTCAGCGCCGGGGAGAAGTACGACGTTCAGAGGAAACAGCGGAATGCGTTCAGGCCGCATGGGTCCCAGACAACAATGATACCAGACGTAGCAAAGGAAGGAGATGAATCCTGGCTGCGCAATTCGAGTATTGGCCTTGCAGTTGATTAAGATGGCACACTTTACAAGAGTGACGCGGTGTCTGCATCCGTGGGCATTAAGCCTGCCGATTAACCAAGCATTCTCTTCGCATATGGCTGCGAGACTTTGCAACCGAGCAGGCGCTGCATCCGTTTAGGAAAGTTCGTTTAGTAAAGTTTCCATCTCGGAGCGGGCGTGTTGATCGCCTTTTTTCGCGGCGGCCGCCATGCCGCTTGAAAGGATCCGCTTGGCTTCGCTGGTGCGGGATTCGCGGGCGAGCAGTTGGCCGTACATCAGGTAGGCGGGGACGTAGTCTGCATTGCGCTCCAAGAGCGCGCGAAAATGCTGATCGGCGGCGCTGGGGTCGCCGCTGTTCATGCACTCCATGGCCAGGCCGTAGCGAGAGAAGGCGTCATCGGGCTTCTTGGCGACGAGCTCTTCCAGCGTCTGGCGACGGGTTTTCTTTTGTTCCGCCATCGGGTCGTCTCGTATTATACGGGTAGCACCGGCGGCATCCAAAATCGCGCCGGAGCCAGGGGTTTCGATGAAGCGGAGAAACGAAAGTAAACAAGAGCCCGAGACTGAACTGCCGGGGAAGCCGGTCAGCGCATCGCGTTCCGAGATGACAGAAATCGTGCTGCCGGCGCAGACGAATCCGCTGGGAAAACTTCTGGGAGGACAGGTGATGCACCTGGTTGACATGGTTGCGGCATTGGCCGCGCACCGGCATTCGAACAGCTATGTGGTCACCGCGTCGGTGGATTACATCGACTTTCGTAATCCGGTGAATCTTGGCGAAATCGTGAACTTGAAATCGCAGGTTAATCGAGTGTTCCGCACATCGATAGAGGTAGGCGTCGAGGTCTATTCCGAGAATGCACTGACCGGAGAGAGGAGGCACACGACCACAGCATATGTGACGTTTGTAGCTGTTGACGAGCATACGCGGATGCCCAAACCCGTGCCCCCGTTGATCGTGAAAACACCGGAGGAGCGGCGTCGATTCGACGAAGCCGCTGAGCGGCGCAAGACGCGCTTGGCGCTGCGATACGGAAGATAGTGCGCTAAGTTATTCAAAACAAGCGCTTTCGCCTACTGCGAGTTCAGGGAGCCCATCAGCGCGCGAACCTTTTCGCCTCCACGCCCCTCGTCGAGCTGTTCTTCGCATTGGGGTATGGCAACTTTCGGGGGCGTTGCTTCCGTGTGGTCGCTACGGCGCTGGCGTTCGCTCTTTAAGCGCGGCGTGTGCAGAGCGCCATTCCGGCCAAGAGTGAGCAGCCAGGGAACAAATGGACCGCGGGACTCATCATATTCACCGCCCTTGCGCCCAGAGCTGGAGGAAACCGTCCCGGGCGACCTCTTCGACCGTCCCTGCCGGTTGTACGATACGCAGCAGCAGGCGGTAGACAATTCGCGAATAGCGGTCGTAGAACCTCTCGAAAGCGCGCACATCCTTCTGGCGAAGCCGCTGCGCAAGTGTCGCGTTGAGAGACACGTCGCCATTTGCGATGGTTAGCAACGCTTCCAGGAACAAGGGTTAGCTTCTTCGTCTCTATCAATAAACGGCAGAGTGGTGCAAGCGGATGATCTTACAAGAGGTTACTGCGCCAGCCAGTCCCGAACTTCATCCGCGACGGTCAGGGCCTGCTCGACGCAGGAACCAATGGAAGGTCCACGCAGATAATTGCCTGCGAGCCAGATTCCGGGAAATTGTGCCCGGAGATTCTCGATACGTGCCAAGCGATCTCCGTGACTGAGATTATATTGTGGAAGCGCGCGTGGCCAAATCGTGACATGGGAGAAGGCCGGGTTACTTTTGATGAAAAGGACAGGTGAGATTTCGCGATGTGCCAGATTTGCCAGCTCTTCTAGTTTCAGATTTGTGACTGCCGGGTCGGTTGCTCCGCCCACGAAAGTGGTGAGCAGAGCCTGGCCATCGGGGGCGCGACCTGGGAAGAGCGATGAATTCCAGACGCTGCCGAGAACGCGGAGGCCGGCGGAGCGAGGCACGAGGAAACCGAAGCCGTCCAGGGAGTGCGAGACATCCTGCTTACGATAGCCCAGTGAGACTACGGCGACAGGGGCGTATTCCACAGAACTCAGAAGTGATTCGAATTGCGAATCAAGCCGGACCAGCAATTTTCCCGTTACCTCCGTGGGCGTGGTCACGACCAAGGATTGCGCCGTGACGGATTCTTGCCTGCCATTTGCGTCCAGGTAAGCTGCAAAGGTGCCATCGCTGCGCTTAACAATTCCGGTGAGGCTCGTTTGTGTCAGCAGCGCAGCGCCGAGTTTTCGCGAAATGGCGCTTGCCAGGGTTTGATTGCCATGGCGAAAGGTTTGAAGCGTGGACTGGCCGCGAGGAGCTTTTTTTGTTTTGGCGAGCCGCAACATACCGCGAACAATGCTTCCGGAGACTTTTTCTGCTTCATAGAGTTGCGGGAACGCACTTCGAACGCTTAGGCGTTCGGGATCACCTGCATAAATCCCAGAAACAAAGGGCCCAACCAGACGATCGAGGAGCTGAACGGAGAATTTTCTGCGAACGAAGGAGGCCACGGATTCGTCGTCATCGGGAGGAGTGCTTTTTCCGAGGATGTCAAGCACGAGAGTCCATTTGGTCGCGCCATTGATCAGCGAACTCATGAAAAGCGCAGGAGCACTGAGGGGCACGGACCGGAGTTCGCCGTCGATCAGGATATATCGCGGTGCGCGTGGCGGGGCTAGAACGACTTGATCAGAAATGCCGAGGTCCTCGCATAGCTGATGGAGTTGGGCCGTGCCGCTGAAGCTTTGAGGTCCCAATTCTAGTAGGAAGCCGTCGCGCGTTATGGAATTGATGACACCGCCGGGACGCGGAGAGGCCTCGACTAATTGCGCCTCGATCCCGGCCTTCCGGAGAGCGAGAGCGCAGACTAGGCCGGAGACGCCACCACCGACCACCAGTGCTGGGACGTGACGGGTCACTGAGATGTGAGCATCCTCTCGCGGGATCAGAGAGTCTTCGAAAAGAGCGGCTTGGCGATGAGCTGCTGTTTTTCGAGATAGGGGTCGAAAAGCATGGCCAGATTGCGGATGAAGATGCGGCCGAGCCAAGTGGCGCGGATCTCGCCTCGTTCGAGGTGCACTAGGCCGTCTTGGCGGAACGGTTCCAGGCGTCGAAGCTCATCCGCAAAATGCTGGTCAAAATCGATGCCGAATTCGCGTGAAATTTCCTCTTTGAGCACGATGGTATGACACAGCAGGCGGCTGATGAGAGTGCGGCGCAGGCGATCTTCGTTCGAAAGATGATATCCGCGCATGGTGGCGAGGCCGCGTTCGGCGACGGCTTTCTCCCATGTCGGGATATCGCGGTGATTTTGAGCATAGGCGTCTTGAATGCCGCTGATGGCGGTGATGCCCATGCCATATAGGTCGGCGCCCGCTTTGGTGGTGTAACCCTGAAAATTGCGGTGTAGCGTCCGGTTTTGTTGCGAAACGGCCAGCTCGTCCCCGGGTTTCGCGAAGTGGTCCATGCCGATGTAGAGATAACCGGCCTCCAGAAACTTGAGCAGGCCCACGCGGAAGATCTCAAAT
>MNIJ01000142.1 GCA_001919715.1 Acidobacteria bacterium 13_1_20CM_58_21 | reverse complement strand
GCATGTGGATGGTGACGCGATCGCCGGTCTTGAGTCCGGCGAAATCGCGCAGCATCGCGGCAACTTCGTTCACGCGCTTGTAGAGTTCCTGGTAGGTGATAACGGTGGGGGATTCGTTCTCCGGCTCGGGGACGAAGATCAGCGCAGCTTTGTTCTTGTATTTGGCGAGGTGGCGATCAACGCAGTTGTAACAGGCGTTTAGTTTTCCACCGACAAACCATTTCCAGAAGGGAGGATCGCTGGTGTCGAGCGTCTTGCGCCAGGGTTTGTCCCAATCGAGGAGGGAAGCGTAATGATCGAAGCATTCCGGAAACTGTTTTTCGCTGAATTTCTTGACGAAGGCAGGATCGGCGAGATTGGCCTGAGCAAGAAACGTTTTCGAGGGGTGAAAGTATTCCTCCTCTTTCCAGTGAACGGCAATTTGCGCTTCGGTGAGTTTGTTCTTGCTCCTGGATGTCTTCGCTTTTGTTTTCTGGCGAACTTTGGCCACGGCAGCAACTCCCTTTGGAGGATCGATTTCGATTGTGACGCTACAACGAGGAACAGCCCTGGTTCGGGCAAGCTCACTTCAAGAAAAAGAAGGACCTTGCCCGAACCGATGATGCTACTGCGCAGCCACGCCAGTCAATCTATGAAGGTCGCTACTTCATCCCGCCAACCTCGTCCCAAATCTTGTGGCCGTGCGTTTCCTTTAGCAGCAGGCCGCCGACGACAAAGGTCATCGAGGCGACAATCATCGGGTAATAGAGACCCGCAAGAATGTTGCCTGTCGCCGCACAGCTCGACAATCCGATGAGCGGCAGGAGTCCGCCAAAAACACCGTTGCCGATGTGATAGGGAAGCGAAAGAGACGTATAGCGTATCTTCGCCGGGAAAGCCTCGACGAGATATGCCGCGATAGGACCGTAGACCATGCAGACGTAAATCACCTGGATGAAGACCAGAAAAACAAGCATGGGCATATTCGGGTTGGGCGCTTCTTTCGCGGGGACTTGAGCATTGGTAGCGGGGTCGATGGTCATGGGGGTCAGACTGATGGCCCCGGTAACTTTGTTTCTTGAGGATTTTACCGTGACAACGTTGTTACCCGCAGCGCTCTGCATCGCTTTGTAAATCGGGATGTAGGTAACGACGGCGAGCAGACACGCACCCAACATGAGCCACTTGCGGCCGATCCTGTCCGAGATCGCGCCGAAGACGGTGAAGAATGGCATGGCGCAGAACAGAGCGACAGCGATAATGATGTTGGCGGTCTTGGTGTTCACCTTGAGGATCGTCTGCAAGTAAAAGAGAGCATAGAACTGGCCGGTATACCAAACTACGCCCTGGCCCGCCGTAGCGCCGAAAAGAGAGATGAGGACGCGCTTGAGATTCTCCCACTTCCCAAAAGCATCCGTCAGTGGCTGCGTAGAGGTCATTCCCGCGCTCTTGATGGAGGCGAAGATCGGTGATTCCTTCATCTTCAAACGGATGTAAAGCGAGATGGAGACCAGGATGATGGAGATCAAGAAAGGAACGCGCCAGCCCCAATCGTTGAAATTGTCCTTGGTCAAATACTGCGTTGCAAGAATTACCAGAAGCGATACGAAAAGACCTAGGGTGGCAGTGATCTGAATGAAGCTGGTGTAGAAACCACGCTTGTTATCGGGAACATGCTCGGCCACGTAAACGGCCGCGCCGCCGTACTCCCCGCCGAGGGCTAACCCCTGCAAAATCCGGATGAGAATCAAGGTAACAGGAGCGAACCAGCCGGCGCTGGTGTATGTTGGCATTAGGCCAATCAGAAAAGTAGCACCGCCCATGATGGTCAGTGTAACGAGGAAAGCATATTTACGGCCGACCAGGTCGCCAATGCGTCCGAAGAAAAGCGCTCCGAACGGGCGCACGAGGAAGCCCACTGCGAAGGTCGCCAGATAGGCGATGTAGGCGAAAGTATCGTTTCCCGGTGGATAGAACTTGAGTGCAAGGACAGCAGCCAGGCTGCCGAAAATATAGAAGTCATACCACTCGATCATGGTGCCAACAGCAGAAGCGAGGATTACCCGCCAAATGCCATATTCGGCCGTACCACCCATCGGAACTGCGTCTGCACGGCTGGCCATGCTCCCTCCTGTTCAACTTCGACCTGGGTATCGAGGCGCCGCGCTGCTCATCGCTGGCACCAGCGATGCGGCGAGACACCTCACTGGACGTCTCTTCTCCCTTCCCTTGAATCCCCCCTTTGACTCGCCTTTGGGGGTGCGGAGTCAGGTCTCCAGTGCCGGGAAGGGCCCTGGAATCCCCCGTTCATATACGCCTCCGCCCGCGTTGTCAAGAAATGACTCGTTTGGGCACTGGCGAGACCGGAATATGCCAGTCGATTTCACGCTTTCCGCAACCCTGGGGCTCGTGGGGCTCGGCTCCTGCTAGAGCGCAAAGCTCAATCGTGGTAAAACTTCAGTTTGAACCTGCACAACGCCATCTTCCTGTTTTTCGCCGGCGCCCTCGGCGGAGCGATCAACGCGGTGGCTGGTGGAGGGAGTTTCGTCGCTTTTCCTGCGCTCCTGTTCACCGGAGTACCGCCCATCCCGGCGAACGCCACCAATACGCTTGCCCTGTGGGCAGGAACGACTGCGAGCGGCGGAGCGTACTCCCAGAAGCTGAACATCTCACGCCGCGTCATGATCCCCCTCGTAGCGACCAGCATGGTCGGAGGGCTGGCGGGCGCATTTCTCTTGATCAAGACCCCCGCACAAACTTTTCTTCGCATTCTTCCCTGGCTGCTCCTCGGTGCGACGCTGCTGTTCGCCTTTGGCAAGCATCTGACCGGGCGCATTTCCGCGGGCATCTCGCACGACGCATCGAATGCAAAAGTGACAGGTGCTTCGACCTTCGAACTACTAGTGGCGGTCTACGGGGGGTACTTCGGCGGCGGGATTGGGATCATGAACTTAGCAATGCTCGCGGCAATGGGCATGACCGACATCCACGCTATGAACAAACTCAAGGTGAGGCTTGGCGGCGTGATCAACGGCGTTGCGACGATTACTTTTATCGCCACACGGGCGATCCTTTGGCCGCAGGCGATTGTGATGACCGCCGGCTCCATTCTTGGCGGATATTCGAGCGCTCACTTTGCACAAAAGCTCCCGCAAGCCTGGGTGAAGTCCTTCGTCATCCTGGTGGGAACGGCCATGACGATTTATTTCTTCGTTCGCGGTTATCGTTAGAGCCCGTGGTTGAGCGTTTCAAGCACATCGATTTTTCCTTCCACTGGCAACAGCTCTTGGTATAGTCCGGGCGCCATGTCCACTGCTGGCATCCACCTGCAAGCACAGCCCGCCAAAGCGACGCCTCTCACTGGAAATCAAGTTCGAGGGTTCGGGGCCTCTTGGGGAGGGTGGACGCTTGACGAGATGGATGCGCACTTTTATTCCCTGGTTGTGGTGCCTTCCTTGGCGCGAGTTGCTGCCGCGTTCCGACATGGCCGCAACAAAAGGCAACATCCTCTAGCGCGGACTGTTCTTGGCAGATTTCTCTTCGGATGGGGCTGGCGTTTCTGTGGTGCCCCGTCGGTGGTAAATTTGGGCGCGTTCGGACACAGATGCTGACAATCGCCCGGTACCTGGCCAACTTTGCGATTGGATGCAAATTTGGATGGCACAACATATTTGCCGTCGGCGGACTGCCGGCCTATGCCCGGGCGGACCGTGCCGGCGTAGATTTCGCGATGGTCGAGGATGAACATGACCGACGTTGAGACAAAAAGCTTCCCTGTCGAAGCCTTGAGTGAATTCAGCACCCGTATGTTCCTGCACTTCGGAGTTCCCAAGACCGATGCCATGCAGGCTGCCGAGGTGCTTGCTTGCGCGGACTTGCGCGGCATCGATTCCCACGGCGTCGCCCGTCTGCACGCTTACTTCGACATGCTCGCTTTGGGCCGCATCAATCCCGGGCCTCAAATCAAAATCGTGCGATCGACGCTGAGTACCGCAACCGTGGATGGCGACAATGGCCTGGGATTGGTTGTCGGCCCGCAGTCGAATCGCATGGCCATGGACATGGCGGAGAAAGCCGGCTCGGGCTGGGTCAGCGTGCGGAATACCAACCACTACGGAATCGCCGGCTACTATGTGCTTAAAGCTCTGGAGCGCGACCTGATCGGTTGGGCGATGACAAATTCGACCAAGCTGGTCGCGCCCTTGTGGGGTGCCGAGCGCATGCTTGGCACCAACCCCATTGCCATCGCTTTTCCTGGCAAGGAAGAACCGCCCATCGTGGTTGACATGGCCACCTGCGCCGCCGCCTACGGAAAAATCGAAATGGCGCGGCGGAGAGGCGAGAAGATCCCCGAAGGATGGAGCGTTGATCGAGAGGGTCATATCACCACCAAGCCGGACGACATGGTGGAAGGCGGAGCGCTTTTGCCGCTGGGCTCAGATCGCGACCGTGGAGGACACAAGGGCTACGCTCTGGCTATCATGGTTGACGTTCTAAGTGGCGTGCTCAGCGGGGCGAATTGGGGGCCCTTTACGCCGCCCTTTGCCCTTCGCCAGGAAATGCCGAAACGCAGCGTCGGGAAAGGCATCGGCCATTTCTTCGGCGCGATGCGCATCGACGGCTTTATGGATGGTGATTCCTTTAAGCGTCAAATCGACGACTATATCCGCGTCTTTCGCGCCACCAAACCAGCGCCGGGCACGAACGGTCCGCTGATTCCGGGAGATCCCGAACGCGAGATGGAGGAAGCGCGGCGCAAGAAAGGTGTGCCGCTGATTCTGCCAGTGGTCGAGGAGTTGCGGGACATCTCTCAGAAAACCGGCATTCCCTTCGACTAGCGGTTGCAGGAATGGATTAACTCCAGGGCGATTCCATCGACTCGCCACGGACGGACGCATCCACAAGTTGAATGGTGTGCACGACTGGAATCTTCTGGCCATGACGCGCCAGTGCGGATTGCATTTGCAAAATGCATCCGGGATTTCCTGTTGCCACCACATCGGCCTTTATTGGCTCAATGAGCTGGGCCTTGCGGTCCCCAAGCGCGTTGGCGGCGTCGGGCTGCACGAGATTGAAGATTCCCGCGGAGCCGCAGCAGATGGCGGCTTCGGGAATTTCAACAAGCTCCAGCCCGGGGATCCCGGAAAGTAGAGTGCGGGGTTGTGAACGAACGCCTTGCGCATGCTGCAAGTGACACGAATCGTGGAACGCCACTCTCAGTTTGAGCTGGTGTCGTGTGGCGCGCAGCTCGAGTTCGGCCAATAGTTCGCTGACGTCTTTACACTTGGCCGCGAAAACCTTGGCTCGATCCGCGTAATTGGGATCATCCCGGAGCAGGTGGCCGTACTCTTTCATATTTGAGCCACATCCAGCGGCGTTAGTGACGACAGTTTCGACGTCCGCGCCTTCGAACATGTCGATCATCCTTTTCGCCAGCCCCACCGCTCCGGCCTCCTCTCCGGCATGTACCAGCAGCGCTCCGCAGCACGGCTGCGCCTGCGGCGCAACGACTTCGCAGCCTTCGGCGGCGAGAACCCGAGCAGTGGCGGCATTGACCTGTGGGAGAAATTCGCGCTGTACACAACCGAGCAGCAGACCAACCCGGCGGCGCTTCGTGCCGGCGGCCGGCGTGACCTCCGCAACGGTTTCACGCAGTCCAAGCTTCGGCAGCAGCGCTTCCATTGCCTGCACTTTCTTCGGCAACAACTTCAGCAAGCGCAAACCACGCACGACGGCTTGCAGTCCGGATTTCTGATACACGAGCAGCGGCAAGCGCATTCGCTGCAAACGATCTGGCCGGGTAAAAGTCTCAAACATAAATCGTCGATGGAGTTTTTCTCCTGGGGAGCGTTCGGTCTTTCGTTCGATCTGGGCGCGTGTTGCCTCGATGAGTTTTCCGTAGTCCACGCCGGAAGGGCACGCGGTCATGCAAGCCATGCAGCCTAGGCAGCTATCGAAGTGGCTCACCCACGTCGAATTCATCTCCGCGGCGCCCTCGCTCGCCATCTTCATTAGGTAGATGCGTCCGCGCGGCGAATCCATTTCCTGGCCCCACAACACATAGGTGGGACACACGGGCAAACAAAATCCGCAATGGACGCACTTTTCAATGATCTCGTTCGAAGGCGGATGGTGCGCGTCGAAAACGGATGCGTTGTTCGAGTTGGGTGCCATTTCATCCATCGCAAAAGCGGCAGCGCGGCTGCCGCACTCCAAAAGCCTTAGATTCCCCCTACAAATCGTCCAGGATTCAGCGTGTTTTTGGGATCGAGCTGTTGCTTCACCGCTTTCATTAATGCCAGTGCATCCCCGGCCATTCCCCAGGCGTCGAACGCCGGCATCTTGCCTGGACGATGGAGCACAACAAGAGAACCATGCTGGCCTTGCAATTCGCCGCGCAGCGTCCGAAGCGCCCCGCGCAGCGAGCCGGCGGTGCCTTGCAGACGAAGCCCTCCGAGGCCAGTCGCGTATATCAGCGCTTTCCATCGGAGCTGATGGGTGTTTGCCGAGTGTGCCACCAGTTCCATTGTGCGCGCCAGGTTTGCCGGCAAGATGCTGATTTTCGCGATGGCCGTGCCTGCCGGATCCGAAAAAGCCCAAAGGTCTTCGCGGGCCGTCCAGGTTGAGGTGGAAGCTTGCGAGATGTTTGCCGGTGCGGATAGATTTCGCAGTTGCGCCTCTTGGGCAGTGAGCCCGGCGTCTGTTCCTTCAAACAGAATGTCCGAGACGGGTGGAGTGTCATCCGAAAAATGGGATTGGAGGAAGGCGTGAGCGAGTTTCGAATCTTGAACCGCCAGGACAAGCTTCTGCGTCTCTTCCGCATTCACCGTGGAAACGCTGAAGGAGCGCGAATTGAGAGGAAGCGGATGGAGGCGAAACACCGCGCGGGTGATGACGCCGAGAGTCCCCAAAGCCCCGGTGACAAGCTTGGGAAGATCGTAACCGGCGACGTTTTTCACCACCTTGCCGCCGCTGCTCGCAAGCGTACCGTCGGGGAGGGCAATGGTGACGCCAATGATCAGGTCGCGCAGGGCGCCAAAACGCAAACGGAGCGCACCGCTGTCGTTGGTGGAGAGCACGCCACCCACGGTGGCTTTTTCCGGCCACAGCGGATCAAGCGCCAACCGCTGGCCATGTTGGGACAGCGTTTCCTGCAATCTTTGAATGGTGCAGCCGGCCTGGACACTTACGGTAAGGTCGGCCCAGGCGTGCTCGATGATTTCGGTCATTCGCGCCGTTGACAAAATCAAATCCGCACTCGCAGGGGAATTTCCCCATCCCAGCTTGGTCCCGCCACCTCGCGGAATCACCGCCAGCCCCGCATAATTCGAAAGCAGCAAAACGTTGACAAGCTCTCTATCCGTTCCTGGTTCAATCACCAGCTTCGGCTGCGCTCCGCCGACCGCATCCGCGGCGGTCGCCGCCCGCACATACTCATTCCCGACCAGGGCAATGAATTTGTGGCGCAGCGCCGGACGCAAGCCGCTCGCTTCGGATTTGGTTGCGGCGTCCATCGGTCGACCTCAGTAGCGCTCCGCGATCCCCGCGGATTCGATCGCGTGCGGCACGTACTCCCCTGGTTTCTCGCCGCAGAGGCGGGGAGTGGGAAAGATTTTCGTGGGATTCGAGAGCTGCAGCGGATCGAAAGCGCAGCGGACGCGTTGCATGGTTACCAAATCGGGCTCGGCAAACATTTTCGACATCATTTTCTTTTTGTCTTCGCCAACACCATGCTCGCCGGTGATCGAGCCGCCAGCAGCGATGCACAATTCGAGAATGCTGTTGGAGAGGGCTTCGGCGGCTTTTTCCTGACCGGGAATCCGGCGGTCGTAGAGAACCAGCGGGTGGAGATTGCCGTCGCCGGCGTGAAACACATTTGCGACGCGCAGGCCTGCTTCCTGGCTCAGCCGCTCTATTTCGCTCATCACCTGCGGCAACGCCGTTCGCGGGATCACCCCGTCTTGCACAATATAGTTTGGCGAGATCCGCCCCATCGCCGCAAACGCAGCCTTGCGTCCTTTCCAAACAAGTGCACGTTCTCCCTCAGACTGCGCCAAGCGAATTTCCGACGCACCATTTGAACGACAAATTTCGTTGACGTGGGTCATCAAGGCTTCGACTTCCGCGAGCGGACCATCGAGTTCGACGAGGAGCAGGCCACCACAGCTCGGATAGTTCGCGTGGACGGCGGCTTCCGCGGCCTGGATGGCCAGGTTGTCCATCATTTCGATGGCGGCAGGAAGCATGCCGGCGGCGATGATATCGCTCACCGCCGCGCCCGCTTCGTTTGTGGAGGGGAAAGCGGCGAGCAACGTTCGAATGCACTCGGGCCGCTTCACGAGGCGCAGAATGATTTTGGTGGCAATGCCGAGAGTGCCTTCGGAACCCACGAAGACTCCGGCGAGGTCATAGCCGGGAGTATCGAGTGTTTTTCCGCCGAAATGGACGAGCGAGCCATCGGAAAGGACGACTTCCAGGCCGAGGACATGCGTTGTGGTAAAGCCGTACTTCAGGCAATGTGCGCCGCCGGAATTTTCCGCGACGTTTCCGCCAATGCTGCAGATCGATTGCGAGGAAGGATCGGGGGCGTAAAAATAATCTCGCGGCGAAACGCGTCCGGAGACGTCAAGATTGATGACCCCGGGTTCGACGACCACGCGGGCGTTAGGGAAATCGACTTCGAGGATACGATTCATTCGCGCCAGGCTGATGACGATCCCGTTTTCAACAGGAAGCGCACCGCCGCTTAATCCCGTGCCGGAGCCGCGCGCAACGAACGGGATTCGTTCACGGTGACAAATTCGAACGATCCCCTGAACATGCTCTGTGGAATTTGGCAGCAGGACCGCGCGAGGCATGACGCGGATATTGGTTAATCCGTCGCACTCATAGGTATGAAGTTCTTCCGGCGAAGAGATCAGGCCGCGGTCGCCGACGATCGCTCGAAACTGGTCAAGAATGCGTGCTTCCATTGGATTCATCCACCGGAGTGAAGAAGAAGCTTGCCCCATCAGTGAATGAAGTTCAACCCATTGGGGATGGCCTGCTGGAAAACGTAGGCGTACAACATGACGATGAGGCCGACGATGGCTGCGAGCGCGACGGAGTGCCAGAAAACAAAACGGAAGATGGAGCCTTCGTTGCCGACTTGGTTGGTGGCGGCCGTGGCGATGCAGATGGATTGCGCGTCGATCATTTTGCCCATCACGCCGCCGGCGCTGTTGGCGGCGCACATGAGAGTGGGGCTGAGGTTGAGCTGTTGAGCGGTGATTTTCTGCAAGCCGCCGAAGAGCACGTTTGAAGACGTGTCGCTGCCCGTGAGGGCTACCCCCAGCCAGCCGATGAAAGTGCCGAAGAAAGGAAAGAACCAGCCCGTGCGCGTGAAAGCGAGACCTAAAACTGCGTCCATGCCAGAGTAGCGCGTGACGTAGCCCAGGCCGAGCATGCAAGTCATTGCCACGACGGCGAATCGCAATCGGACAAGAGTGTGGCCGAAGATCTGGAAGATTCTGCCCGGCCTGAGGCCGAGAAGGAGGGCAGCGAGAATAGCCGCCAAGAAGCAGCCCGTTCCCGTGGCGGTGAGCCAATTGAAATCGAAACGCGCGGCTTCGGCGGTGGCCTTCTGCACAACGGGAACCGTTCGAAACACTTTAGCGTGCAAATACGGCCAGTCCCATCCCGCGGGGCCGGGGCGAGGTTTGCCGTCGGGCATCATGACCTTGAAGGCGGGCGTGGTAGCCTGGTTCATAGCCAATTTTACGGCGGGCAACCCCCAGACGAGCACGATGACGGAGAGAATCGCGAAGGGCAGCCAAGCCTTGGCGGTCTGGCCGACTGAGTAGTGCTTGGCCATTTCGTTCCGCGCGGCCTTGGCAGCATCTTCCTGGCGCTCGTCCTCAAATCGCCAGATTCGCTTCGGCTGCCACACGCGCAGGAAAAGCATCGTGGCGGTCAGGGAAACGACGCCAGCGGCAATGTCCACAAGGTTGCTGTCCATGCGATTGGCCCAGAACCACTGAGTGGCGGCGAAGGAGCAGCCGACCATGAGGATGGCCGGAAGAACCTCGAAGGTCTCCGACCAGTTGACCATGGCACGAACCAGCCAAAAAGGCACGATGACCGCGGTGATGGGAAGAATGCGGCCGATCATCGCACTCAGATCGCTCTCCGGCAGCCCCGTAACGCTTGCCAGCGCGTGCACGGGAGTGCCGATAGCGCCCCAGGCGACCGGTGCGGTATTAGCGATGAGATTGAGCGCGGCGGCTTGAAATGGTTTGAAGCCAAGGCCGATCATGAAGGCGCCGGCGATAGCGACGGGAGCGCCAAATCCCGCGGAGCCTTCGATAAATGCGCCAAAGCAGAAGGCGACCAAAAGAAGTTGCAAGCGTCGATCCGGAGTGATGGCGGCGACGGACTGCTTCATGATTTCGAATTGTCCGGTCTCAACGGAAATGTCGTAGAGAAAAACGGCGGCGATGACGATCCACACGATTTTGAGGAGGCCGAAGGCCGAGCCATAGAAAAAGCTGCTAACAGCAAGGCGCGCCGGCATTCCAAAGACGACCATCGCGCAAATGACGGCGGTTGCAGCGCCAGCAACGGCGCAAAGATGTGGCCGCACTTTTAGACCCGCCAGCAGACCTAGCAGGACGATGATGGGGAGCGCCGCGACAAGCGTCGAGAGCCACCAATGTCCCAGGGGATCATAAACTTGTGTCCAAGTCACAGGCCAACCTCCAGAATACAATTTTTTTCGAGATTTCGGGGAGCCCAATTACCCAAACCGCCGGCCAAAAGCAGGAGTACCTAGCTGCGCCACCGCACTTATCCCGGAACCTTGCGTTTCGGTCGCTGAGATACTTCCTTGCTGTGTTCTTGTCAAGCGCTATCTATATTCTCGGCTGACTCCTCCCTGGTTTGTAAACGTCGGAGGAAGGGAGAAAGTGCCAGGCAAATCCGCGGCCCTGGGCAGCATCAGAGCCGTTGTAGACTATCATCGAGTTTTTGAAACTGGCAAAGGCTTTCGTTTATGTTGCCTAGAACTGTTCTCTTCGCGCTGCTCACCACGAGTCTGCTGGCTGAGCCGTATTTCGAGCTCCCTCTACCAGTCATTGTCGGCTCCGTATACCCGGAGACCCACGACAGCTCCTCGCTCGTCTCGCCGCAGAATTCGAACGACGACAAATACTCCTTGCGCGGATCGGTCGTCAATTCGCTCACCGGTGAACCCCTCCGCGGTGTGCTCGTGCAGGTTTATCTCAATGGACAGAGTTCTATGCTCACCGGACCGGATGGAAGATTTCAGTTCGACAACCTTCCCGCTGGACAGAGCACGATTACGGTGCGAAAACCAGGCTTCTTCGGCGAAGACGATTTTCAACCAAGTGAGCGCGGCCAGAGTCTGGCTGCTACCGGACCCAACAGTTCGCCGGTGGTTCTCAAGTTGATTCCAGAAGGTGTCATTTATGGGCACATTATTGACGACGATGGCGAACCCATCGAAGGATTGCCGGTCGAGCTGCTCGTACAGCATTTGCAAAACGGCAGAAAGGCATGGGAACAACGGACCGGAGCCGTAACCGACGAAGAGGGAAACTTCCGCATGGCCGAATTGCCGCCCGGTAACTATTTTCTCTCCGCCGGCCCGAGCCGGAATCCGGTGACTTTCCCTGCGAAGTTGGCGCAGCCTGGCGCGCAGGGTATTCCGCTGGTCTATTATCCGACGGGATCCGACCTTGCCGCGGCGGCTCCCATCTCCATCGCTCCCGGCAAGAAAGCCGAGATCAATTTCACACTCTCCCCGCAGCCCCTTTATCGCGTCTCGGGAACGATCAGCGGCTACTCGCCGAGCGAGTCGGTTAGTCTTCTACTACGCAATTCCGCGGGAATTCCCCTTGCCTATAATTCGCGTTTTGATTCCGCGAGAGGTTCCTTCCACATCCCTTGGGTTCCTCCTGGTGCTTACACGCTCGAAGCCGATGCACCCGATGGTCACGGACATTCTCTGACCGCCGCCGTTCCCCTCACTGTAAATGCCGACGTTTCCGGCGTGCATGTCATCCTTCTGCCCACCGTCAATATTCCCATTCGCATGAGCGTGATCACTTCTCGAACCGGTACGGAACGTTTCGGTGAGCAGGAAAATTATTTTCCAGCCTACGTCCAGCTGGTGGCCCGCAATGACGGCTTGTCTGAGCGCAGATACGGCTCGCAACAAGTCGTGGAGACAGGCGCTTCTTCGCTTGAACTGCAGAATATCGCTCCCGGAATATACCGTGTCGAGGTCAATCCTACCGGTCCCCTGTATGTGCAATCCGCTATGTTTGGCACGACAAATTTGTTGGAATCCGACCTGTCTGTTGCGCCCGGCAGCTCGCCGCAGCCTATCGAGATCACCCTCCGCGATGATGTGGCTTCCCTCAGCGGGACCGTCTCCTTGGACAATCGGCCTCTGAGCGCCACAATCTTGGCAATTTCGGAGCATGCTTCCGCGACTCCCAGAATGCAGCCCACCGATGCGGCAGGTGGTTTCCAACTCTCCTTTCTTTCGCCGGGCATGTACAAGATTCTTGCCGTAGATCATCCGGACCGGCTCGAATATTCAAATCCGGAAATCCTGCGGAAATATCTTTCGAAAGCACGTGAAGTCGTGCTTTTGCCGGATCAATCGGCAAAGATCGATTTGGAATTGGCAAAAGTTGGAGAATAGCCCGTATGTTGGTCCAGAAATTGCTAGCGGTTCTTTTTCTAATGACATTCTTTCAGCGGGCCCCTGTGCCTCCTGCTTCTCCGCCAGCCCCGGTCACGCCATCCACGTTTCGAATCAGCGGCAGAGTCATGGACGCAATCACCGGGCAGCCGCTCGCGCGCGCGTCCGTTGTATTGAATCCTTCGAATCCTCTCAATAATCCCAACTCCCCGGATTCTGGCCGCGTCGAAGTCACGGATGCGGAAGGAGTTTTCGCCTTCGCCGGCGTGCCGCCGGGCAAGTATGTCCTCTCCGCGCGCCGTCGCGGTTACATCGACCAGATGTATCAGCAGCACGAGAGTTTTACGACCGCGATCATCGTTGGGCCGGGATGCGAATCGGAGAATCTGATTTTCGGTTTGCGGGCCGGCGCTTCCATTTCCGGAGACCTTGTCGATGAGTCGGATGATCCCATCCGTCATGCGGATGTCATGCTCTACCACCAGCTATTTACAGGCGGAAAACGCCGGACACTCTTGGTTCGGCGGGTCAACACCAACGACGAAGGCCATTACCACTTCAGCGCCTTGAGCCCAGGAACGTATTTTGTTGCCGTTTTGGCACAGCCGTGGTACGCGCAGCACGGTGTCCGGCATCACGTGAAGCAGGAAAATCAGGATGTGAATGAGGGCGGCCTTCAGCCTCTCAACGAGCAGAACCAAAGCCTCGATGTCGTCTACCCCATTGCTTTCTATTCGAATGCCAGTGACCTTCCCGGCGCTGCACCGATTGCGCTTCGCTCCGGAGACTTGGCGATTGCGGATTTCCGCATGCGTCCAGTTCCTGCCATGCACGTGTTGGTAAAGACTCCGGCAACGGATTCCAATCAGGGTACGGGTGTGGCGGTGACGCAAACTGTGGCGGACAATGACACGATCTTTCTTCCTGCCCAGGTCAATCAACTGGCTCCCGGTCTCATGGAAGTTACCGGTGTGCCGCAAGGCCGCTTCAACCTTGTCCTGAACACACAACACGGGAATGCCATGACGCATCGTTCGCAAAGCGTCCAGATCCAGAACGATGCCGAGGTAGACGTGACGCGAAGCACCTCGCCGCCTGTGGTGAGCGGGGTTTTGCGAGTCGATGATGGTTCCCCGCTGCCGCAGTCCGCGCGCGTGCGGCTGCGAAGTTCGGCGGCAGGCGAGTTTTTTGACACCGCCGTGTCCGGGACGGGCGAGTTTTCGTTCAAGGAAAATCCGCTGGAACCGGGAAACTACGAGATCATGATCATCGAGCCACAAGGACTTTTCATTCGGAGTCTGTCCTCTGCCACCGCAAAAACATCCGGGCGTTCCTTTGAGATCGCGACGTCCCATGACGTGAGCATCACGATTAATGCTTCGAAGGGAAACGGCCGGATCACGGGCGTCGCCTTCAAGAAGGACAAACCCGCACCTGGTGTAATGATTGTCCTCGCACCGCTCGATTTGAAAAGTAACCCCGCGCTGTTCCGGCGGGACCAGTCCGATTCGGACGGAAGTTTCGCGCTGCACTTTGTGGTGCCAGGCCGATACACACTCTTGGCCATCGAAGACGGCTGGGATTTGGAATGGGCCGACCCGAGTGTTCTGCAAAGGTATATTGCGGGTGGTGAAAGCGTGCAGATTGCACCAAACCAAGAAACGGAGGTCTCCGTGAAGGTGCAGTGAAAGAGAGCACACTAGCCGGCGCGCACGCGGTGGAAAAGTTGCGCGCCGATTGCCAGCAGAGCAGGGAAGCAGACCAGAACGTAGCGTGGCTCACAGGTCTGCAGTTGAGTAAGGAATGCGGTGCGCAGGACGATGAAGGCCACGATCAACAATACTCCAGGATTCAGGCGCCAGGACCACGCGGCTGCAAGACCCAGTGCAATATACAAGACATTGAGCAGTGCCAAGCCGAGCGTGACCTCGAAGTCGATGGGATTGCTGCGATGACTTTCGGGGAGAGGCCAGAGTCGGCCGGAATAGGGTAGCAGGGTAATCCGTGGAGTAAACCACATCGCCGCGGCGCGTTCGATGGGAATCGATACATAGGTACGAATCGGATGACGCTTTGCGCGTTCGCGTGCCAATTCTGCAAACTCTGCATCGAATGTGTGGGTCATCCCGTGGGTGCGGTTGTAGCGATCCAGCAGGGAAGCGACGCGTGAAAATTCCTCGGCAGAGTCCACTGCGTAGGAAGGCAGATTCTTCAAGTCGATTGGCTGCGAGGGCAGTTTCCAGGTGAATAGATAAGCGTCGCGAAAACGAAACATCCAGGTTTTCGTCCAGGCGTAGAAGCCGGTCGGCAGGACGTCGCCGTACGTTTCCGCGTAGCGAGGGGCGAGGAACTGCACGCGTCCAAGACTGAGCGCATTGCGAGCGGCCCAGGGCGCTAGCGGCAGCAACAGACCAACGATCATCCACAACGTTGCGACCGTGAGTCCTCTCCAATTCGCAGGACGACCATAGCGGAGCCAAAGCGCTATCAGTGCGGCGGCAAGAAGCAGGGGCGTTTCCGGCCGGACGAGCGTACCGAGACCAATAACGAACCCGCCGACGAACCAGACTCTCACGGCGCAGAGCAGATCGCGGTTCGAGGCGATGCGGCTTATTTGCATTGCCGCTGGCGACAGAAGGATTGAAAGCGCGAGCGTGGTGAAAAACGTCGCCAGGACTTCCGTGAGCGGCACAGCGGCGTAGTTGGCGGTGAAAGGACAGAGAGCAGTGAGCCAGAGCGCCGTCGCCGCAACGCGCCCGCGGGACTCGTCGGGAGTGCCCGCAGCCAGACCATGGGCGACAGCTGCGGCCAGGGCGCACGTGGCGAGGTCCACGAAAGCTTGTGCGAGCATGACGGCCTTCCGGCCGGTTCCGGCCAGGAAATAAATGCCTGCCAGAAATGCGGGATATCCGGGCGCGCGCGCATCCGAGGGAAGAAGCTGCCCGTTTGAGTAGAAGCCGTAAACGCGGTGGTACAGCCAGTTGCGAGCAAGCTCTTCGTAATAGGCGGTATCACCGGAATAGAAGGGGAAATGCCAGACGAAAAAGAGGCGCAACCCGAGTCCGGCGAGCAATGCAGGTACGATATGTTTGAAGAACGACTTGGGGAACATGTGTACGGCCGAACATGAATCGGATTGCACGGGCATTGTAGCAGCACCGGACTGGCGGCAATAACCACACTGACAAAGGCTTGACATTGAGGGTAAAATCAGAAGACATGGCTAACGCACCCGAAGTGCTAAAAGCTCCTGGAATGGTGCCCGACGAGCTGAAGCAGGAGCCGCGCTCGAAGGGCATTGTCACAGCGCGGAAGAAGAAGCCGAAGGAACTTGCCGTTATCACCGAGTGCTGCACGGGCTGCGCGGGATCACCCGCTTGCGTGGAGTACTGCCCGGTGGAAGACTGCATGTTCTGGGTACCGGACGAGGACAATCCGCCGTTCGGGCGCATCCAGATTGATCCCCTTCAGTGCATCGGCTGCAAGAAGTGCCTCAGCAAAGGCCCGGACGGCTGCTTCCTGGATGGCTGCCCATGGGACGCCATCGTCATGGTGGATATCGCAGAAGTAGAAAAAGAAGTTGGCCCGATGGCGTACTGAGATCCTCGCAACCGGTGGTTACCTCGCCTTACCTCATCCCTGGCCTTTGACCGGTGCCACTAAAGCTCGCTCAAGGTTGTTGGGCGGACGCGCGGTCACGAATGGATTTTTCGGTGAGCAAGGCTTGCTGGCGGACGCGCTCAGAGATTTCGGGGAGTTCGCGCTGGTAGGGACCGATGGCGGGCAGGTCGCCGGTTTGGCCGATGAGATAGAGCGCGCGAAGGGCTTCCCAGACTTGTCCGTCGCCAGGGTCCACTGTGGCGATTTCACTTCCGGCGGCGATGAGCGTTCCGGGCGCGACGAAGATCGTGCGAATGCGGCCGCTCATGGGGGAGCGGAGTTCCGTCGATTGCCGGCCATCCTGCAGTTTTGCCACCAGACCGCCTTGGTGGATGGGCGTCCCCGCTTTGTCCACATCTGTCACGCGCCCGGAACGGGGAGCAATAATTCTTGCGGATTGCAACAGGGCGACGATCTGCGCCCGCCCGGACGCATCGCCAAAGCGCACCAGAGAAAGCGCAGCATTGCCGCGCACCATGGGAGAGGAGTCCTCGAGCATCTTCAACAACGCCTCGTGAAAACCAGTCCCCGAAGTGTCCTGGCCCATGACCCAGGCGTCGGTGTTGCGCACTTCCTCCACGGGATGCCAAGCCAGCCGGATCAATTCCGCGTACAAAGGCTTCACGCCGGGGTCGTGCCGCCTCATGTGCTCGCCCAGCTGCACGAGCGCATGCTGGATGTGCCGCGGATGCTTTTCATCGTTCAGGAATTCGCCGATCTGCTTATCGGAGAGCTGGCGTCCAAACCAGGTGTTCCACCAGAACAGGAACGGCATGAGGACGATCAACCAGGCAGTGAGGAAAAACAGCGCGCGGTTCCGCGGGGACATTTTGTGATGCGGCGACGAAGCGGCCTTTCCCGAGGAATCTTCCGGGGCCAACGCTGGCTGATCACCATTTTCCGGAGAGGATGGAGGGCTACCCATGTCTTCCTATTGATCTCTAGCTCTCTACGGAGCTCGGCGGCCGCTTGGCGGGCTCTGCTTTGCTCTTCCCTAGGAGCTCGCGAAGCTCCCAGAAAACATTCAGGAAGAAGATCCCGGAAATGCTCAGCATGATCAGGCTTTCGAACAGGCCATCCACCGTGGTGAGCGTCCCGGTGACGATGATCCAACCAATCCCCGCAAGAGGGATGAGGCCAAGCAGGATGGAAATCAAGAGCATCACGGGAAGCAATGGACCTCCTCACATTCATTCATTGCTACAGTTCTTGTCGTGACCAGATGACCTCAACCGCGCTGGCCATGCTTACAGTTGAGATTCCTCGTCCCAGCGGATGCACTCAGAATGACACTTGCGACTATACGTCTTTTCTCAGGGCTTGAACGTCGCATCCACCGTCTTGGTGTCTTTCGCGGCAAGCGTGACTTTCATCTCCTGTTCGCCAAGCTTTTCATGCACGAAGGCGATCGTATAGTCGCCAGGCGGCAAGCCCTTGATTTCAAACTTGCCGTCCGGTCCAGTGACTGCATAAAACGGGTTCTTGGTTACGTTGACGAACATGCGCATCCACGGGTGCTGGTTGCACTTCACGGGCAGCATAATTTCTTCGCGGGCGAAGGTCTTCTCGATAGGTGCGGCCTGAGGAGGCTGTGACTCGTTCCACTCGCGGTTATCCTTCGGCGTGGGATGAATATTGTGGGTCGTCGGATCGCTGTTGACGATCTTGACGGTCTGACCAGCCACTACGCCCAGCACATGGGGATGGTATTTGCAGCCGCTCTGATCGAGGGTGATGGTTTCCTTGGGAACCTCGAAAGTGCGGCTGCCCAAGCCGTCTTTCACATAGACAAAGACGTTGGCTAAGTGGCCTCCGCTGGCCATCACGTTTTCGGCCGTGTTCGAGCCTTTGCAGGCGGGATCCTGGCTCATATCAATCACCGCGGCCTTTGGCGCGGGACCATCGAACTTTACAACGCCAATGATCGCGGCTGCAGTGGCGGGATCGATGGGCGTGGCCGCCGGCGCGGTAGCGGGAGCCGCGGGCTGTTCCTCCGCAGATTCCTTCTTGCCGCATCCCGCAAGCAGCGCGAGGCCCAGCATTGCGGGCAGGCAATAAATCGTCAGCAATTTTTTCGCTTTCATATTGTCGCGCACCTCATCTAGAAATTTGCAGACTCACACAAATGGAACTTCTTATTCTTGGCCGCCGCGACCGGCGTTACCAGACGCTTTCACGCCGGAAGGAGCGCTGCCGCTGGAGGCGCGCGCGCGGCCCATTGCAGCGCCAACCCGCCGCTGCTCTTCCGCGGTGAGCTGGAGGATGTAATCCACCAGCAGCTTGGTCTGATCCTTGTCATAGTCTCGGAACGAAGGCGGAGTAGGACCAGAAAAGACCCAGTGATCGTTTTCCCGCTTGAAAAGGCCGGAAGGCATGGAGGTGCCCGGACTGATGGCCTGCGGGTCGATGATCCAGCGCTCCATCCAATCGGGTTTCAGGCGGCCGCGTGCTTGCAAGAAGTTGGGGGCGGTGGCGGTGCGGTCGTGAGCCGGATCGCCGGTGGCGTGACACTTCAAGCAGGGCGCTGCCGTGCTGCTGAACAGGCTCCGCGCCATGTCTGTTTCCTTCGTGGTCAGCACCGGGACCTCTTCCGGTATGTAAGGGAAGGGCTGGCGCGCCAGTGCTTGGAAGAACCGCACCAGCTTGCCTAGCTCATTTTCGGAAAAAGAGAACGTTGGCATGCGCACTTGCAGGTACGAGCGTACGCCGTTGCGATTGGTGTCCGTGCCGTTCAACGCGGGGTTTTTCAGGAAGTGCAACAACCACTCGGGATCAACGCGTGCGCCTTCGGTGAGGAGCTTCGGTGGCAACATTTCCTGTCCGTCGGGGCCCTGATAGCGCGCCATCGACATGAGCGAAGTGCGTTGACCGGGAATGAGCTGGTGGCAGCCCATGCAGTTGTATTTCTTGACCACCCACCAGCCTTCCTGAATGTCGCGCCGATAATCCATGGGCCGGTATTGATAGCTGGCGGGAAGTGGGTTCTCCTGGCTGCCTAACAGAAAAGTCGTGAGCGCGCGAACCTGTTCCTTGGTCAGGTGCAAATTCGGCATTCTCAATTTTTCCGTTTCGGGTTTGTCCTTGCCCTGGTCCCAGATGTTCGGCTCGGCCAGTTTGTGTTCGAAGAAGCCCTTCTGGTCATACCAGGGTTGTTTGGCTGGGCCTTCGGGCAAACGCGCTAGATCGTCCGGATCGGTGATCGGTTCGCTGCCGCCTCGCTGCGCCGTTTCTGTGAGCAACGCGAAATCCAACCGCTCAATTGGTTTGCTGCCTTCAATGGTCAGCTCCGTACCAATGCGGCCTTCCTCTTCGAGGCCGGAAATTTCATGGCATCCGGCGCAGCCGAAGTGGCGAACCCACTTCTTGCCTTCTGGCTTCAAATTTGGATCGTCCATGAATGATGCGTCGGCATACGTGGACGGCTCTTGCTTTTTCAACGTCACCAGATAGCTGGCGACGTCTTCCGCATCTTGGGGAGACAGCCGCAAACTGGGCATCACGGTCATGTTCTGCACTTGCAGCTCGTGTCCATCGTTCGGGCACCTGCTGTGTTCCAGGTCAAAAATATAGGGGAGACCCTTCTTTTTGTAATCTTCGGGACCGATGTCCTTCTTTTCGTACGGGCAGTAGGGACGCGTGCGCTCACGCGCGTTGTGAACCCAACGCACCAGATAGTCGTAGCTGTCCTTCTCACCCACGCGGGTAAGATTCGCGGCGAAGGTTCCGCCCTGCAATTGGTCGCCCTCGCCGATGGAGTGACATGCCAGGCAGCCGCGCGTTTCCAACAGCTCTTGGCCGTGAGCCGCGTTTCCCGGTTTGTGCTGGGGCAAGGGATCCGTCAGCGCCGACTGCCACACGTACGCGGAGATGGCCTTGATCTGTTCATCGCTGAGCCGAAAATTCGGCATCTTGGTTGAGCTGCGGAAGTCGCTGGGCTTCTTTAGCCAAACCGGAATCCAATTCTTGTTTAATTTGAGGCGCGCGTCCTTAAGATTGGGCCCAACCTTTTTCAGGTCTTGCAGCAAGCTCTTGGTCGAACGGTCCAGCTGCACGATACGCAGGTCCAGCTTGCTGTTTGTGACTTTCAGCGCGACGGCGCGGTCGTTCAGCCGGTTGGCCTCCTCGTTGCTCTCGGCTTTGTCGGCTTCCTTCATCAAATCGTCCGCTTGCTTAAAATTGTCCTTCTTCTCTTGCTCGAGCTGCTTAATCTGCTGTGCGACGGAGAGCAGGTCTTCGGGTTCCTTGTCATAGCCTTCGTAACGGTGACAGCCCATGCAGCCGCGCTGGCGGAAAAGATCTTTGCCATCGCTGAGCGTCCAGCCCACTTCGTTGCTTACCAGCACCATGTCCGCGGCATGGCAGGTCTGGCAACCGGCTTCCATATTTCCCTTGCGGAACAGAGGCCAGAGCCAGTGCTCGTAGGTGCCATGCGCTTTTTCGACGCCCGTGGTTGCGCGTCCGTTGCCTTGGTGGCAAGGCGAACAGCCGTATTTTTCCGGGTCGTGAATCTTCAAGAGTTCGCGTTCCGGATGACTGGTGAAGGCGCGCGCGTACTCGTCCGGTTTCTTGTCCTTCGCTGACATGGAGGTCGCCGTCAACTTGACCGGCTCGCGAATTCCCATGTGGCAGGATTCGCAGCGGTCCACGATATTGGCTTCAGGGACGTTGATCTGCAGAATTTTTGGCGTCCAGGCTTCGGTCTTGTTCTGCAAGCCGACGAGTTGTGGGGGCGTGAGGCTCACCATGTGATCGGTGACGTAGGCATCCAGCAATTCTTTCTTTTCGTTGACCGGCTTGATCAATTCGCCGAGCTCCGCGCTCAGTTGAGTGCGCTCGTTTTTCAAGTCGTTATAAGTCTTTTCGAGCTCGTCGTAATCCTTAAAAGTTTGTTTCTTACCGTCCGGCATTTCGGCGGCGGTGCTTTCTTTCTTGTATTCGTCCAGATTCCTTTGTTTGCGTTGTTTAGCGGAAAGACTAGTCTCGGTCTCGATGTC
>MNIJ01000027.1 GCA_001919715.1 Acidobacteria bacterium 13_1_20CM_58_21 | reverse complement strand
CGGCGTCCTCAGCGGCTACGGAACGACTGCGGGTTATGATTTGGCAACAGGACTCGGCTCAGTAAATGCGAACAACCTGGTAAATAACTGGAGCACCGCCGTCAGCACCTTTACATCGACCACGACGAGCTTGAACTTGTCTCCTCTGACTGGAATTACCGCCGGACAGAGCGTAACGGTGAACGTTACCGTTACGCCGAGTGCTGGCACCACAAAGCCGACGGGCGACGTTGCTTTGGTCTCGAACGCCTCGACGGGAGATGGCGTTGACGGCTTCACTCTCAATGCCAACGGGTCCGTCGTCAACGGCACGACCACCCAACTGACTGGGAACAATGGAGCGAGCTATCAAGTCACGGCCCGGTATTCGGGAGACGGAACATTTGCGCCGAGTGTTTCGCCCCCGGTGATGGTGACCGTTACGAAAGCGGGCAGCACCACAACCGGCAGCGTGCTCGTTGCGCTTGGCCCTGGATTTGCAACGTTCACCAGCGGGCAGGCACCGCAAACCCTATTCCTGCAGTCCAGCATCAGCCCAACGGTCGTGGCGAACAACAGTCCACTCACGCCGACTGGTACGGTAACTTTCGTGGACACGTTTAATGGAACGCCCTCAACAGTAGCCAGCAACGTGCCCGTAAATTCGGCTAGTGAAGCGTTTACTGTCCCAGGGATTTCCACGTTTGCGGTCGGAAGTCATTCCATCGTCGCGAACTACAGTGGGGATGCGAGCTTTAATGCGAGTAGCTCGCCTGCGGTAGCTTTTACGATCACTGCTGCCAATAATCCGGTACCGACGATCACCACGCTTGCTCCGAGCAGCGCGACAGCAGGAGGAACAGCGTTCACGCTGACAGTAAATGGCACAAACTTTGTGAATGCCTCGACGGTGAACTTTGCCGGAGCCGCGAAGACGACCGTCTTCGTCAGCGGGACTCAACTAACGGCCTCTGTCCTGGCAGCGGACATTGCCAGCGCCGGCACACCGGCGGTGACGGTGACGAACCCAGCTCCGGGGGGCGGCACTTCAAATAGCGTCAACTTCACGGTGAATGCCAATACAGGCACGTTTACCTTGGGTGGGAGCGCAGTGACGGGCACGGCGGGAGCCAGCGTTATGTCTACCATCACTGTGACGCCGAGCGGCGGGTTCTTAGGCAACGTGAATGTGACTTGTCCCGCAGCTGGATTGCCCGCTGGTGTCACGTGCTCACCGAGTCCCTTGGCGATCAACGTGACGGGCACAGCGGCGGTGACGGGCCAGCTGGCCGTAGCCGTGGCAGCGCCATCGACGACGCTGACGGCTTCGGCCCCACCGGCAGAGCGCACACTCACTGCGGCCGGGACGATTCCTCCCGGCGGAGTCAAGGGCTGGTGGAGGTTGAGCGCAGGCGCCGGCCTTGCCGCGATGCTCATGCTCGTCCTGCCCGGGCGCAAGCGTTATCGCGCCGCGCTGGGGCTCGGCCTAGTGTGCGTGTTGAGCTTCACTCTGGGTTGCGGAGGGTACGGCGGAGGTGGTGGTGGAGGCGGGCCCGTAGCCACGGCCACGAAGATAACCGTGAATAGTGGCAAGTTAGCGTCCAACGATCCGACTGGCTTCAAGTTCACCATCAACGTCACGGCGTCCGTGGGGGCCAATGGGCAGGTGCAGCTTCTTGATGGATCGAGCATGCTGGGCTCGGCCGTGACTGTCTCAAACGGGACGACCACCATTACAACTGCTGGCTTAGCACCGGGAACACACTCGATCAGCGCACATTATCTGGGCGATACGTATACCCAGGCGTCCAACAGCGGCACGCTGAATGTCACTTCAACCGGCGCGACCACTTTTGCAGTCATGGCCACGCCGGCGGCGTCCAACCCTTCGCCGACCGTCAACATCACTATCAATTAAATCGGAACGTTTTCAACAAGGACGAGCGGACCCTATGTTCCGGGGCCGCTCTTTTTTTTTGCAGTCATTGCTCGCAACAAACAACTCTCCTGCAACAATTTGGTTGTGGATTCTCTGTGGCATAACGCTCTGCTTCTCGCCGAGGAGCATCCGAACGATTGAGATTCGGCTCTGCCGGAGAGGATTTCTACTCACATGGCATGAAGCGTGAACGACTATCGCGGGCTCAGTTGATGTTTGGAGGGAAGAAGATATTCCAGAATTGGGGCGCGGGGGTCAGGAACTCTATAGGAACGAGTGAGCCTTCCTGATTCATCTGCGGCGAACGGACAACGTTCACCTCCACGCGCTGCTGCGTCTTTGGATTTTCGAGAGTGAACTTGGTGCCCTGGGCAAAACCCTCGGGAAGTATGATCATCCCTCCGGTAGCGCTGACCGTATGCGTAAAGCCCTTCATGGGCTCGGGCCTCTTGGCGATGTGCACGAGCACGGGCATACGCAGGAGGACACGCTGTGCGCGTCGTCGTTCCTCGGCGGTAGGCTGCCGCGCGATCGCGGGGCGCACTGGGTGAGTGGGCACAGGTTTTATATTCGTGGCGGGCTTCACAGGTCCAGCCCCCAGAAATCCATTTCCGGGGCGACCAGTTCAACGCCGTATTCCCAACCGTCAGGGCGCTGGTTGCCTTTCCACACGATGATCGCGGCATTGCTAGTATCGGTGACGAGATTGTTGAGGGCCAGGCGGTGCTCGAGATTGAGCGACTGCGAGAGAACCACCATGCAGCCGTAAGGGTTGACGACCCGCGTGTGCCCTTCGATACTGACGCGCTTCCCGGCTTCGTCGTCCCATTCAAGGCGCACGGGTACCCGGGAGTTCATGCGGCGGCCACGGCGCTTCTCGTGATGCCGTGAACCAAGGCGCTTGGATTCACGCAGCTTTACCTTCATTTTCGCCTCGTTAACGACATGCTAAAGTTGAGGGTCAAAAGGGTCAATGGTACGAATACGGATGGGAACACGAAAGAGTAGCTGTCCGAAAGGACAGGTGCGCACGCTGGGGCGGGACAGGCGGTGAAGAATCTGATCGTCAATGCGGATGACCTGGGGTGGACGGACGGCGTAAACCGCGGAATCGTCGAGGCGTTCCATCACGGGATTGTGACCAGTACTTCGCTGCTGGCCAACGGCGCTGCGTTTGCTGGGGGTGTGGAGGCGGCGCGCTCAGCGCCCGGCTTAGGGGTGGGCGTGCATTTGAACTTGAGCGATGGCCCGCCGGTGGCCGACCGGGAAAGTGTTACCAGTCTTCTGACTGACGGCGGCGAATTCGCGGGCGGACCCGAGAACCTGCTTCTGCGTCGCGCGCGGCGCGGGCTCTCGCTGGCGGAAGTGGAGACCGAATTGGAGGCGCAGATTCAGAAAGTCCGCGACGCCGGGATCGCGCCAACGCACCTTGACGGGCACAAACATGTACATATGCTACCGGGGGTGTTTGAGATCGCCTTGCGGCTTGCGAAGCGGCATGGCATCCGCGCGATTCGAGTTTCGCTGGAAGCGTCTAGCCTGCGCGCAGCACTTTCTTCCGGCTCACGACAGCACACCACGGTGGTCATGAAACAAGGCGTGCAGGCGCGCGGATTGAAGTTGCTGGCGCGCGATGCGCGTGAGCAAGCCGAGCACGCAGGTATTTCCACGGCCGATCATTTTTGCGGGATTGCGCAAACCGGAGAGCTGACACTCGAGGGCGTGGCTCAATTGGTGAAGAGCCTGCCGGACGGCACGACCGAGCTGATGTGCCACCCCGGCTACGTTGATGCTGCTTTGCGCAGGACAGAGACGCGGCTGCAGGATTCTCGGCAGAGCGAACTGCAAATCCTGACGGACACGGGGATCCGAAATCTTGTCGCCTCGCTGGGGATTCGCCTGATAGACTATGGCTTCGTGGCCCAGGAAGCTTAAGAAAAGGAGTTCGCGGAAAAGAATGGCAAGCGATTCTCCGATTCGGTATTCCATCGTCGTTCCGTTCTATAACGAACAGGAGAACATCCCACCTCTCTACATGAAGTTGACGGAAGTACTGGACGGGATCGGCGAACCCTACGAATTGGTCTTTGTGGATGACGGCAGCAAGGACGATTCGTTCAAGGTGCTCTCTGAAATTTATGAGCACGACCGGCGCGTAAACCTGGTGAGGCTGCGGCGGAATTTTGGGCAGACGTCGGCGTTGAAAGCAGGTTTTGATTTTGCCCGGGGCGAGGTCATCATCTCCATGGACGGCGACCTGCAGCATGACCCCGAAGAGATTCCACGCTTTCTGGACAAAATAGAAGAGGGCTACGACCTGGTAAGTGGCTGGCGCCACCACCGGCGAGATCATTGGCTGATGCGGCAGCTTCCCAGCCGCATCGCCAACTGGATGATGGCCAAGCTATCGGGAATCGATCTGCACGATTTTGGCACCACGTTCAAGGCCTACCGCCGGGAGATCATTCAGGAAATTCAGCTCTACGGCGAGCTGCACCGGTTCATCCCCGCGCTGGCAAGTTCGACAGGCGCAAGAATCGCGGAAGTGCCCATCGAAAACCTCGAGCGAAAGAGCGGAAGATCCAACTACGGAATTGGGCGCACCATCCGTGTATTCCTGGATTTGATTATCGTGAAGTTTTTGCTGGATTATTCGACGCGGCCCCTCCAATTTTTCGGGTTGCTGGGAGTGGCGGGGGCGGGGCTGGGTTCCCTGCTGGCGTGCTTCCTGGCCTACGAAAAGTTTTACCTGCACAAGGCGATCATGGCGGAGCACGGCCCGCTGATGCTGCTTGCCGTGGCACTGTTTATTAGCGGCGTGCAGTTTTTCTCCATGGGATTGCTTGGCGAGATCATCGCGCGCACGTATTATGAATCGCAGAACAAACCGATCTATGCACTGCGCGAAGTGAAGAGCCACCGCAAAGAGATGGGCGATTCGACAGAATCACCACGGCCTTCGGGAAATTCTGAACGCTAAGAATTTTTCTCGAGAGCATTTTCCCCTTGAGCCCCGGAAAATTATCTGGCACTCAGGCTTAGGAGTGACGAGCGATTTTTCGATATTCGCCGCGGAAATATACCAGCGGCTCGCCTTCATTCATTTCCGCGTCCTCTACTTCCCCGACAAAGATCGTATGGTCGCCAGCCAAATGCGAGGCAATCACTTTGCAACTCATCTGGAGAAGCGCGCCATCGATGACGAGCACCCCACCGAGTGTCCGCCGCATATGAATTCCCAGCCGCTGTTCCGCTTCGACGCTGTGTTCGCGTTTTGCGAAGTATTCAGAAACGGCCTGCTGGTTTTGTTTTAAGACGCTTATGCCAAAACGTTTTTTTTTCTGCAGCAGTCGAAGCATCTTGGCGCGCTGGTCGACACAAACGAGAATCAACATGGGGTCGAGTGACACGGAGGTGAACGAGTTGGCGGTCATGCCGTGGATCTTCCCGGGCTCGCGCTCGACGGTAACCACAGTCACGCCGGTTGTGAAATGGCCGAGGGCTTTGCGGAATTCAAATGACGAGAATAAGGAGTTTGGCATCTTGGAAGTTTTTGAAGATACCATACTGGGTGCGGGAAAAGCGAAGCAGCGGATTTGAAGCGGGGTGAAGAGTAATGGCGCGAAAGATCGCAATTCTGGGCGGAACGGGGGCCGAAGGTTCCGGCCTCGCCTACCGCCTGGCCGAGGCCGGGGAGACAGTTTTGATTGGTTCGCGCGACGCGGCTCGGGCACAGGAAACGGCGAAGCGTTTGCGCGAGCGGATTGGCGGGGATTCGCAGATCGAAGGGATGGATAACGCTTCGGCGGCGGCAACTTGCGACGTAGCGATTTTGACTGTTCCCTTTTCGGGCGTTTCAACACTGCTCAAACAATTGAAGAGTGTTTGGAAGCAGGGAACCATGGTAATCGATACGACCGTGCCTCTGGCGGCGGCCGTGGGCGGCGCAACGACGCGGGTTCTTGGAGTGTGGCAGGGCTCGGCAGCCGAGCAGACGAAAGAGCTTTTGCCTCCAGGCGTGACTCTCGCAGCGGCGTTCCAGAATCTTGGAGCGCAGTCGCTTGCTGGAAACGAACCTGTCGATTGCGACGTTCTGGTATGCGGCGACGATGAGAAGGCCAAGCAGGTGGCTTTCGAGTTGGTCAGTAAGATTCGCGGGGCGCGACCGCTCAACGGAGGAAAACTGGAGAATGCGCGCATTGTGGAATCACTGACAGCGCTGCTGATTGGATTGAATATGCGTTACAAGGTTCACGGTGCGGGGATTCGATTTACGGGATTGCCTTTGAGATAGCGTCCGGACGAAGTGATGACCAAGTTCTGGAGTAGGCCGCGCCCGCTGCGGCCCTACAGGGGAAAGGAGAGGAGAGCGCTGGCGAGTTTGCGCTTCTGCGTGCGCGTGGTCATGACCGTCGGAAGAATTACAACTTTCATGCCTAGAGCGGCGATCGCGGCTGCCAGCGATTTGTCCGCGGGATCGATTACCAATGCGCCGGTGAAGTCAGCGTACAGTTTGGTGACGCCCAGGGCGGTTGGCTCGTGGCCTAGCTGGGCAAGCATTTTGTCGGAAGGGCCCTTCAGTGATTTCCCGCCCACAATGGGGCAAACCGCGTAAACTTTTTCTTTGTGAGCTCGCAGCTGGTCGCGGATTTGGGACACTGCCAGAATCGGGCCGATGCTGATCAGGGGATTGCTGGGGCAGATGACGACACGGTCGGCATCGCGAATGGCTTCGAGGACGCCCGGGGCCGGCTTCGCTGATTCCACATCCGCAAAGCGAATACCTCTGACGACTGGCTCGGAGCGGTGCTTCACTAGGTATTCCTGAAAATGCAGCAGCCCTTCGTTCGAATCGATCATCGTAGGAACGGGTTCGTCGGACATCGGGAGAATACGCGATTTTACGCGCAGGGCGGTTCGAATGGAGTCCGCGGCCTGGGACAACGTCTTTCCCTCGGCCAGCATGGCCGTGCGATGGATATGAGTGGCGAGGTCACGATCGCCGAGATTAAACCAATCGGGGCGCCCATAGCGGGCGAGACGTTTGAGCGCATGAAAAGTTTCACCTCGAAACCCCCAGCCCTTTGCAGTATCCACAATTCCCGCGAGCGTGTAGGTGATGATGTCGAGGTCCGGTGAAATCTTCAAGCCGTGAAGGACGATGTCGTCGCCGGTGTTGACGATGATCGTCAACAAGCTGGGGTCCATCACTTGGTACAGACCGAGGAGGAGTTTTGAAGCGCCCACGCCGCCGGCGAGGGCGGTGATTTTCAGTTTTCTCGTTGAAGGCATAGACAAATCAGATGCGGGCGGCGTAGGCAGCGTCACGCGCGAATCCGTCGGTCCCGGCTACTTCTCTGACGCGATTGCGGACGCGCCAAGAGAGGAATTCGTGGCGATGGACGAATTCCGGATAGAGCGCTAGGCGTTCGCGCAAAGTGAAGCCGCGGGACTCCGTCTCGCTTCGGAGTCGCGCAACCTGCGGCCAGGCCGCTTCCGGGTTGATGAAATCCCTGGTCACCGGGGAAATCCCGCCCCAATCGTTGATGCCCGCATCGAGCAAACGGGGGAAATCGTCGTAGCTCAGGTTCGGCGGGGCTTGCACGTTGATTTGCGGGCCGAGGATCAAGCGGGCGAGAGCGATAGTGCGCAGCATATCCTCAAGAGACGGCTCCGGATGCGCGGCCATGGGGATTTCCGGCTTGGCGCGGAAATTCTGAATGATGACTTCCTGAATGTGACCGTATTTTTCATGGAGTGTCCGAATCGCGAGGAGAGAGTCGATGCGCTCTTCCATGGTCTCGCCGATGCCCATCAGAATTCCAGTCGTGAACGCGATGGAGAGTTTCCCCGCTTCTTCGATGGTGCGGAGGCGCAACGCTGGCACCTTGTCTGGGGCGTTGGCGTGCGGCAGGCCATCACGCATCAGCCGCGGGCTGACGTTTTCCAGCATCAAGCCGACGCTGGCGTTCGAATCTTTCAGACGTGCCAGGGCGGCGCGGTCCATGACGCCGGGATTGGCGTGAGGAAGGAGGCCGGTTTTTTCCAGAACGAGTTCACACATAGCCGCGAGATAGTCGAGCGTGCGCGAATAACCATGCGTGCGGAGGAATTCCCGGGCTTCGGGGAAAATCCGTTCGGGCTGGTCACCGAGGCTGAAGAGAGCTTCCTGGCATCCGGCGCGACGGCCGCGTTCGGCGAGGGCCAGGACTTCGTCGGGGCTCATGAAATGAGCGCCAGGCTGGCCCGGGTCCTTGCGAAACGTGCAGTAGTTACAATAGTCGCGGCAAAGAGTGGTGAGAGGGATGAAGACTTTTTTTGAGAAGCTGACGACAGTTCCCTTCCCGGCGGCGCGGATTTCCGCAGCGGCGGCCAGCAGGTCGGACAAGGTGGCTTGGTCCGCAAAAAGAAGGGCGGCCTCGCGGGCGATGGGATGGAGTGGAGTGTGCATGGGCAAGCAAGCAGCGGTACAAAGGGAATTTAACACAGTGACGCGAAGAGGAGGAGACGGTTCGAGGAAACCCAAGCGAAGGATTTCAACCGAACGCTTAGGCCGAGTTGTAGATCAGATGAGGGCCTTCGCTTCGCGCGGTGAGAAATGGGATTACCGGAAGAGGTCTTCGACAGCGGGACGGATGATGCGGGCCGCCGGCTCGTCTACGGCCGCGTAACGATAGCCACGAACGAGAACAACCGGGGAGCCCTCCGATTTGCCCATCAGCAGACCGGCAGCTGCGGCGAGCTCGTCGGCGGTGGCGAGAATCGTGGCGGTAAGAGGCTTTCCCTGACGGTCTCGCGTACCCCGCAAATCGAGGAGCACCGGAACGCCTGACGCCCCGATGGCAACGTTTGTCAAGCCTAGGCGCCAGGGGCGGCCAAATGTATCGCTGATGATCACCGCTATGCGTTTGCCAGTTCTTTGCCGGAGCGCGGCAGCGAGTTTTTTTGCGGAGCGATCTGGATCTCGCGGGAGCAGTGTTACAACATCGTGGCCCGGGACGTTCGAATAGTCGACGCCTGCATTGGCGCAGACGAAACCGTGGCGGGTTTCGGCTATCAGCACATGATCGCTGCGGACCATGCGCCGCGACTCCCTCAAGACCACTTCGATCGCGCGAGGATCCTTTTTCAGACGCGTAGCGAGCGCGCGGGCCTCCGGCGAAGTCTTTACGCTTGCTAGCCGAACCAGGGCGCCTTCCGCCTTTGAAACAATTTTCTGGGCCACGACGAGAATGTCTCCGTGTGCGAAGTGGATGGCCGCTCGACGCGCGGCGCTGGTCAAGCATTTGACGAGATCATTGCCGGGGCGAATCTCCGGAATGCCTGGAATTGAAAACAGCCGCAACTCCTGAGACCCAGCCGAGATGACTGCGGAGGGGGTGCGGGATTTAGATCGTTTCACCATGAGCACGGAAGAGGAATCTTACGCGACACAGCAAAAGCTTTCATCTATCAATCCCCCACCCTCCAAAAACCGAGGCGGAAAATCAGACGAGGCGGGAAGACCTTTCACCAACGAAAAATGGGAGGTGCGAAAAACGAAACGGGCAAGCGCTTGATTTTCAACCAGCGCCCGCCCGGGATGATGTTCGTGAAATAGTCGCGCTAGCCTCAATGGGGAGGCTTGTCGTCCTTCGGCGGCTTGCTGGACGGCTTTTCTCTCGGACGTTCCTGCTGCTTCTGTCGTTCCTGCTGCTGTTTTTGTTGCAGTTTCTCCTGCTGCTGCCCGTGTTTTTGTTCGAGCTGTTGGAGCTGCTGTTGTTGTTTCTGCTCGACTTGCTGCCTTCTGCTGTCTTCGGCATTCTTCTGTTGAATCTTTTGTTGCTCCTGGACCTGCTTCTGTTCGATTCTCTGGCGTTCCTGATCCTGTCTCTGACGGAGCTGTTCCAGTTGCTGCTGATGCTTCTGATCGAGCTGTGGGTTCACCGCGGAGTTCGGGCTGCCGCCGTCCGGCCTAGTAGTTGGCGGGCGGTCGTTGTACGACTTGTTCCGTCCGTTGTTTGCAGGCGGATTACCCGGGGGAGGCTGTACAGCGTTGTTGGGAGTTGGCGGCTTATTCGAATTATTCTGAACGTTCGTTTGTTGCTGCCCAGGACGATTGACGCGGTTGTTTTGTACCGAGCCGGGCCGGTTGGCCTGAATGTTTTGCGGCATGCCAGCATTGGCGGGCGGTGCGAGCTTGATGTTCGGACGAGCCTGTTGCGCGTTCTCGGTCTGCGCTTGACGCATCTGGGAAACGGCCGGCGGCAGGCCGCCATTGGCTTGAATGGACTGCTGCTGCTTTACGAAGGATACGGGAGCGGGCGGAGGTGCCGTCCTGGCCACGACGGGGCGTTCCTGAAACCTCGCTGGAGGTCTTACCGCACCCGCAGCGCCAGCGCCGAGTACGCTTCTTTGCTGCGGCGCTACCGTTGGAGTGGTCGGACGGACCTGCGCCGAGGCTACTTCGCGCTGATCGACCTTGATCATGTTTCGTCCGACAGGCTGCGCCGAGGTGAAATTCTGCTGCGATGTCGCGGTTACCCCATTAGGCGCCGTCTGGTTCACATACTTGATGTTCGTAACGTTTTTGTTAACCACCACGTTGTTGTAGTAATTGTTTACGACGGTGTTGTTCACCGTCGTGTTGGAGACGTTCACGTTTGTCACGTAAGTGCGGCTTACGTGATAGGAAGGCACGAAGACCTCACGCGGCCCAAGCGGGAACCAGGCCACTCCGACTCCACCGCCTCCTCCGATTCCGATGCCTACGCTGAAGTGTGGTCCGCCAACCCAGGCGACAAGCGCCGGAGCGTAAACCGGACGCACATAGGCGACACCGACGACCGCGCGAGGCGCGCATGGCACCCAACCCCAAACTCCGGCGACCGTCACCCAGCGGCCGTAATGGAACGGCGCAAAGCCCCAGGGGGCATCATCTACCCAAGTCCAGCCCCAGGGCGAAATCCACACCCAGTGGCCAAAGCGATAAGGCGCCCAACCGACAGTGACGGTGTGGGGGAACCAAACGGTGCCGTACTCGGGCACCGTGCGCCAGCCTCCGTTGTCGTCGAGGTCTTCATAGCCAATCACATCGGAAGAGACGTAGCGCGAGGATTGCGAGCGATCTTCGCGGCGGTCGCGGCCACCGCACCAATGGTCGAAGTCGTCATCGTTATCCCCGAATCGCTGAATGTCGGCATCGAGTTGGTCGGTGCCGGTAAACGTGCCGGTTTCCCAAGGATGAACGGTATAAGCAGCGCCGCCACCTGTGACTTCTCCTTCACCGTCGCGGACAACAACGAAAGTGGAATCGCCTGCTTCGTTGACGTTGATCTTGTAGTTGCCAGGACGGAGGATCGAGAAAGCAAGGTTGGGGGTATCGACTTCGATAGATTCATCCTGTTCGAGACGCCGCACGCGCAGGTTCAGGGTGCCTTCGGTGAGCCGGATCTGCGCCATGCGATCATCCAGATCCAAGAACGAAAAACCAGTGTTGCCGGAAAGGCGGATCGCTGCGGAGCCGATGTGCAGTTCGGCGCGCGCGCCGTTGTCGGTCCAGAGCTTGTCGCCGGTAGTAATGGGCCGGTTGACGACCGCGGAAACCCAATCGTCGGTGCCTCCCGGATTAAACGAAACGGTGCCGCTAGCGTAGCTCAGTCGCGCCACGCGGCTTGGCGGATCGTCATCATCATCAGCCGCGGCGCGTTGCGGCGCAAAGAGAGCCGTGGCCAGCAGAACGCTGAGAAGGGTCGCCAATTTGAACACGTGTTTTCTCATTTCTAAATCTCTCCTGAATCACGAGCGGCGTCTCTTGGATTGCGCCGCATTTTTCTAATGGCCTTGTACCTGGTCTCTATCCCCTTTGGCACAGTAACACTCCATCGGGGTGGTGCACCTGACAGGCCATTTCTGCATGTCGAAACAGAAAACACCTGACAGGAGGTTCGTCACTTCATCTAACACATGACAATAGAAAGAGTTGTGGCGGACCTATTTCTGAGCGGCGTGTGCAACCGTCGGATCTGTACTCAGGACTGGGAGTAGAACGAAACTCCGGGACCTGGAGATTTTTAACAAGTTCAATTGGCGTAGAAACAAGAGGGTCAAAACCTCCTCCAAACAGAAAGAGCCCGCGCGGGAAGATCCGAACGAGCTCTGGAGTTGGCAAAGAGATTAGTGCCGGCCGTGAGACGTGGAGCCGCCGCCGCCGTGCGGGCTTCCACCGCCACCGCCACCGTGCGGGCTTCCACTGCCACCGCCACCACCTCGATTGCCACCACCACCACTCCCGCCATTGCCGCGACTCGGTGCGGAGTAGGAACGAGACGGAGCGGGATAGCTACGGCTAGGGGCGGAGTATGTCCGCGGCGACGAGTAAGACCGCGTGGGAGGCGGGTTGTACGACCGAGGCTGCGAGTATCCTCGGTTCCCATAGGACGGCGAGTTGCTGTAGGTCCGTTGCGGAGTGTAAGAACGGCCGTTGTTGGAAGAGCTTGGGCGATCGCCGTTGTAGCTTGGCGCCGAAGGCCGTGAACTTCGGCCACCGACGGCGGCAGACTGCGAATCGCCGCGTGCCCACGGCGGACGGTTGCCGGAAGTCTCGCGCGCCGTTTGCGCCCGTGGGTTTCGCTGCTGACTCGAGCTTCCGAAACCTGCCGGCGCGCGGCCGAGATCCGTTGTATTTCCCTGCGCTTCCCAGGTGCGTGGGCTATGGCCGGCACGCTGCGACGCAGTGTTACCCGTAGCAGCGGCCGATGTCCGGTTCGAGCCCGCCATCGACGAAGGCGGCCGGCTCTGCGACAGCTCCCGTTGCCGGGCAGTCATCCCGGACGTGTTAGGAATGTTGCGAGATGTCAAATTTGCTGCACCCTCACGCTGATTCAGACCGCGGTTTGCAGGCTCATTGCCAACGCGGCCAGTGCTGTTGAACGTGCGCACATGCATCTGCGAAGCACCTTGCGCCGGCGCTGTGCGCGCGACCACGGTGCGGTTCTGAACCGCCGTCGGCGGCGCGGCTACATGCGATCTGATATTTACCGCTCCGAGCGAGCTGCGCGGCGTCGGCTTGATCCCGACCGAGTTGGTCACTTGCGCGCCTCTCAAGGAAGCCGCCGTGAGGCGGGTAGCCCCGCGGTTGATTGCTTGACCGCTCCTGAAGGCATTGCGATTCGCCACCGTCACGGCATTTACGTTGCGAGCATGTACGAAATTGAAACTGCGAGCGCTGCTGTTCAGAACGCTGCTATTGCGGATGAACGTGTTGTGGACGTTGATCCGCTCGATGAACTCGTGGCGGCAGCGGAACCACGGAAAGAACGGTTCGCCAAAGCCCAGCGGAAACCAGCCAACTCCAAATCCGAAACCGCCGCCAAAAAAACCCACAAACGCAGGCCCATAAATGGGGGCGCCAAAAATCGGGCCCGGGCACCAACCCCAAGCGCCGCCGACGAACGCCCAACGGCCGTAGTGGAACGGAGCAAAGCCCCACGGCGAATAGTCAACCCAGGTCCAGCCCCACGGCCCAACCCAGTTCCAATAGCCATTGCTGTAAGGAGCCCATCCGGGGTCAACCGCAGCGGGATACCAAACGTGGCCGTATTCGGGCTCGTCACGCCAGGTGCCGTAGTCGTCGAGGTCGTCATAACCGACCATGTCGCGCGATACGTAGCTCGCGGAGGCCGAGTTGTCTTCTTTGCGGTCGCGTTCAGCGGCCCAGCTGTCGAGGCCGTCGGGACCGGGAGCTTTTTGAATGACGTAGTCGATGCGGTCCGTACCGGTGAATTCCCCGCGCTCACCGGGATGCACTTCATAGGTCTTGCCGCCGGCGGTAACTTCCCCCTCGCCGCGAATCACGGTCACACGCGCGGAGTCGCCGTTTTCATTTACGTCAATGCGAAATGCCCCAGCCTGCTTCACGGTGAAAGCCAGGTTCGGGGCGTCAACTTCGTAAAGGTCGCCCTCGCGCAGTTCACTGACGCGGAAGTTGATGCTGCCTTCCGCAAGGCGCATCTGCGTGATGCCCTGGTCAAGATTTAGGAACGACAGAGCGGTCATACTGCCGAGATGGATCGCGGCTGTGCCGGCTTGCAATTCAGCACGGGAATCTTTGTCAACCCAGATTTTGTCTCCGATGGTCACCGGACGATTTTTCGCGGCGCTGCCCCAATCGCCTTGTCCACTGGGCTGCAGGGACACGGAACCATCGACATGGCTGATGCGTGCGACGCGTGTGGGCGGATCTTTTTCTTCATCTGCTCGCGCCTGCGAAGCCACCAGGATCAAAACACCGGCCAAACCCAGCAGCAAGCCTAGCCTGCTCTTACCGGTAAATGTCGTCATGACAACCCTCGGTTCTGCAGCCGGGCGGCCAGCCTACTGCAGGCGGCTCGGGCCAATGTTCCGGCTGATGGGAGCGTAACATCTTATGGCTCCCATTAGGTAGAACACCGTAATGGGAAAGAAGTTGCCCACCGGGATGATGCTGGCCCCCGGTTGCGCGGACGGAACCGGATTTAGCCCCATCATTTTTGGTAAGTGACTTGATATCTATACTTTAGGCCAGGTGGCACTTGGTCGTACTAACACAGTGCAGAATACAGGGTGCGCTTCCACCGCGCATTGTCGATGGTCCAGTGGACCTTGGCTTTCTCGCCTCGATCCAAAATCGGCGCCCAAACCGCACGATTGCGATCGTTGCCTGCCACATTGAGACGATCTACCACGGTCATTCCCAAAGTCAATTCGCTGGAGGTTTCCACGTCCACATAATTCGCGGTTTGGTGTGTGACAATCGCCGGGTCCAGCGCGATGGACATCGCCACAGGGTCCGGCAAGGAAATTCCACGTTCACCGGTCTGCTCGAAATAGGCTTGTTGAGCACGGCTGTTGCATTCAATGGCGAAGCGCGCCTGCGGCGTGCCGAGGCTCAGCACATATTTGATGTCATCTGGGTTCAATGCGGCTTCACCTCGGCAGAGGTGCCAACCCACCAGCTCCACGGGAAGTCCACCGTGCAGCACGATTCGCGCAGCTTCAGGATCGCACCAGATGTTGTACTCGGCGGCCGGAGTCACGTTCCCCTCGCAACATGGTGCACCGCCCATCACCACGCAGCGGCCGACCTTGGCGGCGATGTATGGTTTCCGCTGCAAAGCCAAAGCAACATTGGTAAGAGGTCCCAAGGTCACCAATACCAGGCCCGGGTTGGATTCGATCGTTGCAACGATGGCTTCGACGGCATGCTGTTTTTCCGGTGCCCTGCGGGGAGCCGGGTAACCGTGGTCTCCCAGACCATCCTGGCCATGAAACCAGTGTGCGCTTTGGTGCGCGCGATGCAGCGGTTTTTCCGCGCCCATGAAGACTGGGACTTCCGTGCCGCAGAGTTCCGCGGTGAAGAGCGCATTGCGCGTGGACTGCTGAACGGCTACGTTCCCGGCAACCGTGGTAATTGCCAGCACGCGTACTTGAGGAGAGCGCAGCGCCATGATCAAGGCCACGGCGTCATCGGAAGCGGTGTCGGTATCAATCAGGAAAAGAGGCTTCACGCGGCGTAGGATAGCAAACTCGGCGCGAGGCCGCGCTCAAAAATAATTTCCTGGAATCAAAATTGAATGCGGATTTCAGTCCGGCGATTAAGCGTGCCGGCCGCTTCCGCCAATCTGGTAGCCTACACCCCGAATCGTTCGAATCAGAGCCTGGTTGTATCCGAAATCCACCTTGCGGCGAAGATAATTGATGTACACATCTACGACGTTCGTTATGGCGTCAAAATTGAGTTTCCAGACCTGCTCGACAATGGCCCCACGTGAAACCGGTCGGCCTTCGTGGCGCATCAGGAGTTCAAGCAAAGCGAATTCCTTTGGGCTGAGTTCGATGTTGTGAATTCCACGCCGCACCGTGTGGCTCACACGGTCGACCTCCAGGTCTTCAATCCGCAGAATCGCGCGCACGGGCCGGTTCCCTCTGCGCAGAACGGCGCGAATGCGCGCGGCAAGTTCGACAAAGGCAAAAGGCTTGGCGACATAGTCGTCCGCACCAGCATCGAGCCAACGGACGCGTTCCTCAACCAGGCTCGCGTCCGTCACCATGACGACCGGCAAATCCGGCCTTTTGGAGCGAATCCCGCGAAGGACATCCAGCCCGCCGGCTCCTGGCAGATTGAGATCCAGGATCACGAGATCGTAGGGCTGCTCGGATGCCAGCCGTTCAGCCTCCACCCCATTGGAAACCAGTTGTACCGCGAATTGCTCTTGTTCTAGCCGCTGGTGCAGAAATTCTGCAAGCGGCGCGTCATCTTCGGCGACAAGAATGCGCATAGGCTCACACGAAACCACTTAGATTCTCGAGAAGGGGTAGGTTCAGTATGGACGGAGTGCCAAGGAGTGTCAAGACAATGTGAGCGCAGCGCGTGTCAGCGCAAGAGCACCACCGCTCTAGCGCGGGTAAAAGTTTGGATGCTCGAATCCGGTTTTTCGTTCTAGTGTGCGACCGGATCCGTCGTCAGCAGCAGTACGGCGTCAGTCGGTAAGCCTTCTAGTCAGTAGCGGAGAGCAGTTGACCAATGTGACCAAGGCAAATTGACTTCACGATGGATGAGCGTATGTTTGAAGAATACGGTCCAGCCTGTGGAGGATTTGATGAATCGTCGTCTCGCTACAATCTGGGTGTCTGCTTTATCTGTGGGCATGCTGGTCGCAGGGTGCCAAAAGCCGGCTGACCAGCAAGCCGGCCCGGACGCTAGCTCTTCTCCGTCTATAGCAGAAGCGGCAAAAACCGCCGTGAAAAAAGCCATCGAACCAAAACCGCTGGTCGTTCCTGCCGAGACCGTTGTCACAGTCGTCCTGGATCAAACCATAAGTTCGAAAACAAGCAAGTCAGGAGACAGGTTCTCAGCGACCATCGAGTCTCCCGTTGAAGTCGACGGCAAGGTTGCTATCCCGAAGGGTGCGCGCACAGAGGGAGTCGTAAAGGTTGCGAAAGCTGCGGGACGATTCAAAGGCGGTGCCACGCTGGCTCTCACACTTGAGAGCGTCACCGTAAACGGGAAGGATTATGAGATTCAAACCTCCGCACCAACTATGTCCAGCAAGGGAAAAGGCAAACGCACTGCGACCATGGTAGGCGGCGGCGCAGCCGGCGGAGCGGCTATCGGAGCGATCGCTGGTGGCGGCAAGGGCGCGGCCATCGGTGCGTTGATCGGTGCTGCAGCGGGTACCGGTGGTGCGGGATTCACCGGCAATCGCGAGCTCACGCTAGCTGCGGAGACGGCACTCGATTTCAAACTGCTTCAGCCTGTTGAGATCAAACGAAAGTAGCCGCTGGGCTTCCCGGCCCTCGCAAGCGTTTTCTCTGCGGGCGATACCTGCCGACGCAACTTGGTTCTCTTGATCGGGCTTTGAAGATTCGTTTCAAGGGAGCCAAGAAAATCGGGAGAAACTGTCAATGGCGGCGACGTCTCCCTCACCGTTGGAAAAGGCGAACTCCTGGGATGGTTCCGGCTTTGCCAGGTCAACGCAGTTGAGCTGATGGCGGTCTTGACCGCCCCACGTCGGCGCGATCCGCGTTCCAGAGCGCAATCTGGCCGAGTGCGAAACGGACGAACTCGCGCGGTAGTCCCGCGAGATGGTCGGGTTGGTTCTCCAATCCTCCAACCTGCCGATTATCGTCAGTCTCGTCGCCGGACATACTCCGCCGCGCGCGCGGCGCACCTTAATCCTGTTGAAGCTCCCCGCAACAAGTAATTCATGGCTCTCGGAGAGCCACAACAAATGATGAATACAGCCCACGTCTCGGTCTTGCCGAATCAACGACGTACGGCTTCCTTCATAGGAAACTTCATGCCCTTTGGCGCACCACCAGGCATGAAAACGAGGTGGCTCCAGAAGGACGACGGAGCTCTCGCCCAACGAAGTAGTGACGTGGTCCAATTCGGCGGGATGAATGTCGCGGTAGCGCGCGCCGCAGCCGTTGCGTATAAACTAGAGTTGACATCCTGCTCACCCAAAAGGGAGAAGATTCCTACGGGGCCGGATGTTGGTCCGGTCTCTTCGGTGGGTACCTCCCCGAACGCCCTTACTTCAGGCCAGGACAACGAAGAGGCTTAACTTTTGGGCTATCCGCCCAGGGGTCTTTAGACGCGAGGATGATAGAACAAACCAAAGGAAACATATCCTCGGTCTGAACGCCGGGGCTTTACGGCTAGGACGGGTAGGAGGAAATTCCAAGGATAACCATGGAGACTGCATACATCTGCGACGCCACTCGAACGCCATTCGGACGCTACGGCGGACTGCTTGCGGCGATTCGCGCCGATAATCTCGCGGGAATACCTATCAGAGCTCTGATTACGCGCAACCCCAGTGTCGAGTGGAGCATGGTTGATGACGTCGTCTATGGCTGCGCCAATCAAGCAGGCGAAGACAATCGAAACGTTGCCCGGATGGCGCTCTTGCTAGCGGGCTTGTCGAAAGAAGTCCCGGGCACCACGGTTAACCGCCTTTGCGGTTCGAGCATGGACGCCATCGCGATTGCCGCGCGGGCCATCAAATGCGGCGAGACCAATCTCATGATTGCCGGGGGCGTCGAGAGCATGTCGCGAGCACCCTTTGTGGTTGGCAAAGCGGATGCCGCGTATTCGCGCTCGATGAAAATGGAAGACACCACGATCGGCTGGCGATTCATAAACCCTTGTATGAAAGCAACGTACGGTGTTGATCCCATGACGGAAACCGGCGAGAACGTCGCCGAGGAATTTCATATCTCGCGCGAGGATCAAGATCTGTTCGCACTGAGGAGCCAGCAGCGCGCGGCTGAGGCCATCCGGACCGGCAGGTTGAAACAGGAAATTTTGGTCGTGCCGATTCCACAAAAGTCGGGTGAACCGTTCCTTTTCTCGGAGGATGAGCATCCCCGACCGGACACAACGCTGGAGGCGCTTTCGAAACTGAAACCCGTAGTGAAACCGCATGGCACGATCACTGCTGGAAATGCTTCTGGAGTGAATGACGGAGCTTGTGCATTGCTGCTGGCTTCAGAGGCCGCGGTGAAACGGCACGGATTGACACCAAAAGTCCGAGTCGTTGCGGCGGCGGCGGCGGGCGTCGCTCCACGAATCATGGGTATGGGTCCAGTTCCTGCGACGCGAAAAGTTCTGGCGAAGGCAGGATTGTCGCTTGGGCAAATGGACGTCGTGGAATTGAATGAAGCGTTCGCGTCACAGGCGCTGGCGGTCTTGCGCGAATTGGGAATTCCGGACGATGCGACGCACGTGAATCCGAACGGTGGTGCGATTGCACTCGGGCACCCTCTAGGTGCCAGTGGCGCACGGCTAGTAACCACGGCGCTTTATCAGCTCTTGCGAACCAATGGCAGATATGCTCTCTGCACCATGTGCATCGGCGTGGGGCAAGGAATTGCCCTAATTCTCGAACGCGTCTAGCATGGCCTCAGTCCCTCCGAGGCTTGCATTTCCTTCAAGCAGGAGATCTGTTTCATCAAGAGCGCGAGGAAACCGTTTTCATTGTCTGCCAGGAGTGATTACACTCATCACATGAGTCTTCTCGATCCCCTTTTCCGCTCATCAGCCGTCGACAGCCTGTTCACCGATCGCGCCACGCTCCAAGCAATTCTCGATTTCGAGGCTGCGCTTGCGCGCGCCGAGGCCCGTGCCGGTGTCATTCCAGGCGCGGCGGCGGCGGTGATCGCTAAAAAGTGTAGGGCGGAGCTCTTCGATACTGCTGCGCTGGCCCAGGCGGCTGCTCACACCGGAAATATTCTGATTCCTCTCGTAAAGAACCTCACGGCACTGGTGGCGAAAAAAGACAAACAAGCCGCTCACTTCGTACACTGGGGTGCAACCAGCCAAGATGCCATCGACACTGGCCGCATCCTCCAATTGCGCGAGGCGCTGGATCTGATCGCGCGCGATTTAGACAGCCTGGCGCAGCCACTGGGCGCGCTCGCCGAGAAACATCGGTCAACGCTCATCACCGGCCGCACTTGGATGCAACATGCATTGCCGACGACACTGGGGGTCAAGATCGCGGGCTGGCTGGATGCTGTTATGCGCCATCTCGCGCGGCTGACCGAGACAAGAAAGCGCTGCATCGTGGTGCAGCTCGGCGGCGCCGTGGGAACATTGGCTGCGCTCGGAAGCCGCGGTCCGGACGTTGCCAGGCTCCTGGCCGCGGAACTGGGGCTCGGATTGCCCGATCTCCCTTGGCACAGCCACAGAGATCGCATCGCGGAAGTCGGTGTCACACTGGGCTTGTGCGGCGGAACAGTGGGAAAAATTGCGCGCGACATTTCCTTGCACATGCAAACCGAAGTTGCAGAAATCTTTGAGCCCGCCGGCGAGGGACGCGGAGGCTCTTCAACCATGCCGCACAAGCGCAATCCGGTGAGTTCAGCGGTCATGCTCCAGGCTGCCATACGCGTTCCCGGACTCGTCAGCAGTTTGCTCACGGCGATAGTGCAAGAGGACGAACGCGGGCTGGGCGGTTGGCACGCTGAGTGGGAGACTTTGCCGGACATCGTCCAATTGACGGCCGGCGCAATCCGTCACTTGGCTACGATAGTGCCGAAACTTGAAGTCGACGTGCAACGCATGCGCAAGAATCTCGACCTAACGCAAGGGTTGATCTTCACGGAAGCGGTCAGTATGGCGCTTGGCGAGAAAATCGGCAGAGCCCGGGCTCATGAAATCGTCCAGACGGCGTGCGCAACGGCGCAAAAGGAGAAGCGTGATTTGCGGACGATTTTGAGCGCCGATCGGAAAGTCGGAGCACAACTTTCGACGCGTGATTTGGATCGCTTGTTCGACCCTCGCAATTACCTGGGGGCAGCGGAAGAATATGTCTGCCGAGTGGTCGCCGCAAGCCGGGGCAGAATTCCTAGGGGAGAAAAATAATCCGTATGCCCATCGTGAAGGCGGGTGCGGCTCGAATTCATTACGCACTCGAAGGTCAAAGTGGATCACCCGTACTGGTGTTCTCGAATTCGCTCGGCGCGAATTATTCCATGTGGGACCCGCAAGTTCCCGAGGCTCGAAAGAAGCTCCGGGTCCTGCGCTACGACTCGCGGGGTCACGGACAATCGTCGGTCACGCCGGGTCCCTACTCGATCGAGCAGCTCGGGGGAGATGTCATTGCGTTGCTGGATGCATTGGGGCTGGACCACGTCCATTTTTGCGGCCTATCTATGGGCGGAATGATTGGCATGTGGCTGGGAATCAACTCACCCGAACGCCTCAAAAGACTCGTACTCTGTAACACCGGCGCAAGGATTGGAACTCCAGAAACTTGGAATGCCCGTATCGAAGCGGTTCGAAAAAATGGCATGAAACCGGTTGCTTCCGCGGTGGTCGAGCGATGGTTCTCGCCCGCTTTCCGCCAGAAGGCGCCGGCCACGATATCGAATACTCAGAAAATGCTTGAGGAAACAAACCCGGATGGCTACCTGGCGTGTTGCGCCGCCGTTCGCGATTTCGATTGCCGCGACCAATTAAGCAGGATTCGCATACCAGCGTTGGTGATCGCCGGTGCGCACGATCCGGCCACGCCGCCCGCGGACGGACGCTTTCTCGCAGATCAGATTCCAGGTGCGCGATATATTGAGCTCAACGCTGCGCACCTCTCCAATATCGAAGAGCAAGACCGATTCAACAATGAAATTTCCGCGTTTCTGCACTCCTGAGGAGGCCTGCCGATGGATGAGCGCCAGCGCTACGAGCAAGGAATGAAGGTGCGGCGTGCCGTGCTGGGGGATGCGCATGTAGATGCATCGCTGAAGAATCGGACTGAATTCGACGAGGCACTTCAAGACCTGATCACGCGTTACGCCTGGGGAGAAATCTGGAGCCGTCCCGGCCTTCCCCGGCAGACACGTAGTATGCTCACTCTGGCGATGATGGTGGCGCTGAATCGGCCTGAAGAGCTTCGCCTGCACCTGCGCGCCGCGTTGAACAACGGCGTGACCCGCGAAGAAATCCGCGAGGTTCTCCTGCAAACGGCTATTT
>MNIJ01000087.1 GCA_001919715.1 Acidobacteria bacterium 13_1_20CM_58_21 | reverse complement strand
TCGTGCCCGTGGTGACGTCGTTGAATGTGCAAGTTGCTGCGGGGAGTGGACTCGCCACGGAATTGCAGGCCGTCGCCGCCGCATATTGCGTCTGCGCCAGCTTATAAAGCGCGAAATTTGCGTTACCCTGCCGACCGTTTTTCTGATTCACCAACGCCATGATGCCCGCAAAGCTCGGCGTGGAGGCGGATGTACCGCCAAGACCAAGGAAATGGAAAACCTGGCCTTTGGCACAGGAAGGCGAAGAAACGGTGTCCGCTTCGCATACGACGTAGAAACTCTTATTGAATCCGCTGCTGGCAAAGAAAGACACGTCGGGAAGGTCTCTTGCCCCATCGACGGGCATGCCGTTGGTGGCGCTGATAAACGACTGATACGGTGGTTTTGCATAACCGCCGCTGCAAACGTTATTCACTAGCGTGAAGCAATGACTGCTACCGCCGCCGCCACCCACTGTAAAGACTGCCGCTTTGTTTGCTGCCACAGTGCTGTTGCAATTGGCCTCCGGATTAGTTCCAAAAAACGAGTTTGTGCAGGACTCGTTCCAGGTACTCTCCGGAATGTAGCCCTTCGCCGACGCCAGGGTATTGGGGTCATTGGTAGTGTTGAAGTATGTGGTTTGCGTCGTACCATCATTGAAATCCGTTCCACCCACGGCAACGTTGAAGGGCGTGGACGCGAAGGCGTTTACCTGAAGCCCTGTGGTTGCCGGATTGGGTGCAGGAGTGTTCTGGTTCTCGCATCCGGCCGAGCCTGGATCGCCCGAGGCCACCGTCACGGTGATGCCTTCGGCCGCCGCCTGCTCCCACAGAACCTGCCAAAGCCCCGTGTTGTTTGCTCCTTCATTTGGTTCGCAGTCGCCGAAGCTCAGACTCAAGATGGGGTCGGAGTTGTTGTCTATGACATTGACGATTGCGAGGAGGAAGCCGGAAGCAATGTCTGTATCCGCTGCAATGACCAAATGAATCTGAGCGCCTTTGGCGATAGCCCCCGACCATTCAACATCGAGGAGCGCTTCGGTCTCCGCGCCTCCCGTGACGATTCCCGGATCGGCGCCATCAATGACAACGATGGGGGTATTTGCAGCCCCTCCGGTTGGCAGACCAAACAGCGTCCGGAAGTCGGTAACGTCCTGCTGATTGATATTGGAGTCGCCGATGACCGCGATGCTTTGGCCCGTTCCGTCGGTTCCGGCTGCCCACAGCGGAGCAACATTGTAGATGGTCGCAAAATCGGTTGGCCCGATTGCGAAAAACCCTCCCGACGTTGTGAACTCTGGGTTAACTGGCTTAACTTCGGTGTTTCCTGCCGATCTGGTGTACTCGCCAGCAATGCGATGCGACGGCCTTGCTCTAAAATTGTTAAGCGGGGCTAATCCGCGCACCACGGGTGTGAGCGCCACCGGGACTTGTGGGTCGCTCGTGTTAGCAAAATGTGTCTCGCCATGCACTACAAATTTGTGAATCTCTGTGTGGAAGGCTTCGAGTACCTCGGCGGCAGTCCCTGAAAACTCGATGGCAACTTTTCCTCTGCTTACTTTCGCGACTTGGAAGCCATGGGACCGCAGCCAGGCGGTAACTGTCTGAATGTCCGCGTCGGCGGGCCCAAACTGCGCTCCGAACCCTTCCGGCGTTAGCCACTTGTGGTAGTTGGCTGAGGCCATGTTGTATTGGTCCACCATCAATTGTGCGAGCGCCGATTCTTGCTCCATACTCCGCCTCAACACCAGCAGCATTCGCTGCATGGGTAATTCTGACGGTACCGGCCCCTGATCAAATTCTGGCCGGGCGAGCGGGTGCACGTTGCCCTGTAGGCGCGCCAGGTGCGTTTCATCAATCGCTTGGGTGATACGCGCGGGGATGGCGGCGGTCTGCGGGGCAGTGGCGCTATCCAGCTTGGTTTGCGCACCGGCGCGAAACGCCGGCAGCACTAGAGTCAAAGTAAGACCGAGAAGGGAATGGCGAAGCATCAGAGATTGGAATTTCATATTCCGCCCACGCTGCAGATTTCAATCCGCTTCCGACTAAACGCATCCGGCCTGAAGGCGTGGCCATTTGGACAGAGGCACAGCTTCCGCAAATGGCTTCTCGCGGACTGGGGCTTGGACCGGAAACGAGACACCGTTGAACTCTTAAAGCGTATCACAAGCTATTAGAAGACTCTCTAGTACCCGCCGTAGGAGGTTGCTCAGTGCATCACTGCTAAATCGGAGCATCACCCATCCACCTAAGCAATCGCCATTCTGATGCACCACAGGATGTTTCAGCCATTTTGATGAGCGCCGTGCCTCGATGCGGTTTTCATGGCGCCCGCCTCTGCAGAAATTCTCCCTTTGCTGCAGTTCCAACTCCGCTAGTGCCACTTTTATTCCACTTAGAAGCGCTGCGGGCGTTCCGGTTTTCTGGAACGCCCGCTCCTGCCATTTCCGTTTCGCTCTAAGTCATTTCACGCGACTCAGTGTCGAAAGCCACCCCTGCTATAGAAACCCGGACCCCGGCCCCAGCCATCATAAAATCCCCCAAAGCCTGGATAGGCGTAGCAGGAGCCGTAGTAACCACACGGATAGAGCACTGGTCCAGGGTACGCTCCGGCCACATGGCGTGGGCCCCTACGCTCCAATCTCCCCCCGTCAAAATCCTGCTGCGTGACGGGCAAGAAGGCCTGCTGGCTCTGTGTCGTGTCAATCCTGACCGGATCGACTAGGCGGAAGCTCAATTGTTGCTCCGGCGCGATTATGGTGGGGTGCCCTCGCGTTAGGAGCACCGCGCCAATTCCAGCTGCCGCGCCGACTCCTGCGCCGATCGCTGCACCTGTGCCCCAGTCTGCCGCTGCTCCGATCAGCGCCCCAAGCCCTGTGGTGGTGCCAATCGTTGCCGCATCTTGTCCATGCGATGTCCCAGCCGAACCTTTCGATAGCTCGGTAAGAATCGGCATTTGGCGGCCATCCACCACGGTCATGTCCGTCACCTCGACGCCCAACTCGGAAGTGCCCTTGACTCGGCCGGCTTTGCGCACCTCTTTGACCTGACCGACCAGCACCTGACCTCGCCTCGCCACCACCCAGCCATTAACCACAATCGGGTTTTCCAGCACGGCCGTGAAGTGGTCGCCAATCTGGTTGCGGTCGCTCGAAAGGTACTCATTGATTCGGATGAGAAGGATCGTTCCGGCTGGTACGGTCAGAGTCCCGGGAACTTGTTGGACTTGCGTGGCGGGCGTGGCGGCGGCTGGCCGGTCGTAGGAATAGGGCGGCTTGTCGGCGTCTTGTGGGGGGTAAGTTGGCTTAGCCTGCGAATCTTGAGCTTTCCTGCTGCTGGCCTTGCTGTTCCTGTCCGTAAGCGCCTGCGCTGAGCCAGATGGCTAGGGCCAGAGCTGCCGTTGCTCTCGAAATGAAACTGAAGCTCCTCGACCTAGCTGGGTGGTTCACCATAATTTTTCTCCCTGGACTTCCGGATCCTCTCCGCACTTGGACCAGTTGGATGACCTCGCTTCAGGCTGGGGATGCCCGGGTCATTTAGGGTTTGTCGAATTTGCCATTGGCGTGGCCGCGAAACCTTTCGCCAGTTCCTGGGTTTAATATTGGGGGAAAATCAGGAGAATTGTATCACTAAAAAACCGTGAGCCGCTCCGCGCGCAGAATTAGGTCACGGTATGACGTGTAGTTGAGAAGCCCGCTGATCCGCAGCGCCACGGAATTGTCCGTCGAGGCAACCAGCGACGCATCGGCGATATCAATCACCTGTTTGCATTCCGTGGTGACCGCGCGCCCCAATTCGCTCCAGCTTACTGATTCCTCGCGACAATTAGATTGGTGCTCGGCAATCAACCGTGCTTCCTCTTCGCGGGCGCCGGCGGGAACCGAAAACTCTCCCGGCCACACCGCATAGTGGTCTACCCGCGCCGATTGCACGCCATCGAGCCCCAGGAGAAGCTGCCTATCCGGCGGCAGTTTCATCCAATCCACGATCCCGTTTGGTTCTTCAGGCATCCATCACCGGTATAAGTGAAATCGCGGGCGAAGTACAGTCCGCACTCCGCCAAATCGAAACGCATTGTATAATCCTGCGTCCAATCCATCCACCCTTAGGAGGCGCCATGGCCGAGCCAACGTACGAAGAACTCAAAGCAAAAATCGCGGAAATGGAAAAACAGGGGGGAGGGCGCCGCACCGGCTCGCTCGAATTTCGTGTCGGCGAAAAAGGGGGCGTCAGTGTCTATGGTTTGGGCCGCTTCCCCGTTACGCTGTACTACGAACAATGGATTCGGCTGCTTGAAGCAACGCCGCAACTTCGCACCTTTCTCGAGGACAACAAAGCCACGGGGAAATTGAAGCTCAAGGAAAAATAGTACAACGCGGCGCGTCCACTACTGCTTGACTTAAGCTGTCAGGAAGGCGCCGCGCCTTCCTGCTTTCGCTGCCGCCTTTCTTAACGATATCCGTCCGTTGCGGCTTTATCGACACGTCACAATTCATTGCCACGCGTATTCCTGCCTCTGAATTTCCCTCTACACCGCTAGAAGCTAGAAGGTCTCTTGTTCTTGCGGGGAATCCGAAAATGAAAAACCTGGCAATTCGTGCAGGTCTCGCCGTGCTCGTCATGGCCATCACATTGACGTGGTGGACCATGCATCGCGGCGATTCGCACACGCAATCTTCAAGCCGCATTCCTGACAAAGTCTGGAGCGGCGGACACACTCTCGAGATCGAGGTCGAAAGCACCTCCCGAGCGACTATGCGCGTCAGCTTCTCGCAGCACGATAAACCTGCGGGCGAACAACAGACACTCGAGACCTACGAAAAGATCGCCGCCGGGGCTCGTTCTTGGAGGATTGATGTTCCCGCTCATGTCGGCGGCTATATCGAAATCGGGGCGGATAAACCCAGCCCCGGAGACAAGCTGGCAATGAAAGTGAAGTCGAACGGCAAGCTGGTGAACGAACAAACAGAAAAGCTAGATCAGCCGCTGCAGTCTGGCTACGCTTTTTTCCTTCAGGTTCATTACGACGACTATTCGAACGCCGGTTCGGAAAGAGAAGAGTCTGACGCCGAAAGCGGCGGCACATCACCCGGCGAGGACCATTAGCCACCGGATGTCGTCGTCGTTCAGGCCATGGAATTTGGATCACCTGAATCGCTCGCCGCATTGACCGGTGATAACTCCGGGAGTGCAGTCCAGCCGCCCATGGGAAGAAAGTCGAGTGGCAATGGATCCTACTGATCTTTCTGAGGGGCGTGTAGCCGAGATGATTTCCCGAGTCGCGACGTATCTGCGCCAGGAAAGAGGTCTTTATTCCCGTGCGAGTGAGCCGCTGGCGCTCGGATGGAGAACTGCCGTTCAGCCTTATTTCTCGAAGACTTTGCTTGAGAATGTCAGGGCGGTGATTCTGAAGGGTGCCCGCATCCCACCCCCGCCTTTTTATGCCGCGGCCATGGACTTTAGCGCAGGCCCCTGACTTTGTGCACTTGGCTTCCGTCACTTACCTGGACATAATCGTTTTTCACGACGAAATCGCGCTACGAACCCTCTTCCACGGGTTCGTCCATGCCACGCAAATGGCGCTTCTTGGAGTGGACCGCTACACTGACCTTTACGTTCGAGGTTTCGTTAAATCTCGTTCCTGGATCGCCATACCCCTTGAAGCTCAGGCCTATCAATTAGACACCCGCTTCGCTATGTCTCCCACAGCCTCTTTCTCCGTGGAGGACGAGGTTAGCTCCTGGGCTCAGCAAGGCCGGTACTAGCCAAGACCGCGTTTCATCAATCTCAATTTCGAAATTCAAGCCCAGGAAGAGAAGCCCCGGGTGTCTGTGGGGAGGCACCCGGGGCCGGGGGGGGAGTGAGGAGGAGACTAGGCAAGCTCTCTAGAAGACTGGCTTACTATTTCGAAGACTGTGCGGCTAGCAGGCAGAGCCTTTGCAGCTCGTCGTAGGTGAAAACCATTTGCTCTCCTCGCTCACTGTGTTCGAGGTGTCCCAGGCCGGATATACGCGAAAAGCTGCGGATTTCCGTCATCGTGAGTCCCAGAAGCACTGCTGCCCGATCCTCTGCTACTCGCTCCTGGCCCTTCATGCTCATTTGTATCCCATTCCTGCCGAGTGTGTTGGAGCATGCGGTTGTCCAAACTTCCCGCAATCTAAGTCCTGTTTTTTCTGTAGGAAAGCTTTCGTCAGGCTGGGGCTCTTGCACAATGTGCATAATTCCTTGCACAAATAGTGCACGGATTTAGCCCGAGATCCGCTAGCTGGCCGGAGAGGGCTGACGACTTCGGTCACTTCCACGGCAGGGAAGAAACGTCCAGGTTCCCGCCGGAGAAGATCACGCCGAGCTTCGGAGTGCCCCTGTCGACAGGTTCAGGCAGATTCAACGACGCTACCACGCCGGGCTTTAGCAGTGGAGCAATCGCCACGGCGCTCGATGGCTCAATGACGATTTTCATGCGCTCCCAGACCAGCCGCGCCGCCGAGATGATCTCCTCCTCGCTGACCAGGAGGATACGTTCCACATGACGCCGCAGGATCGCAAACGTGCGTGGCGCCAACGATGCGCGCAACCCGTCAGCAATCGTGTCGCTTGACTCCAGCGATTGCAGCGTCCCGCTGGTCAGGGACCGGTAGGCGTCATCCGCGCGTTCCGGTTCGCAGCCAACTACCCGCACATCTGCGCGAATTCCCTTGGCGCCGAGACACGTGCCGCTGAGCAATCCGCCGCCGCTGACTGGTGCAAACACCGCATCCAGGTCGCCAACCTCCTCTAGCAGCTCCTTCGCCGCCGTGGCCTGTCCCGCGATGATGCGGTCGTCGTCGTAAGGATGCACCAGATGCGCGCCTGTTTCTGCCTGGACGCGGTCGCAAGTTGCCTTCCGGGCAGTCACCGTTGGCTCGCAGAAAACAATTTTCCCTCCGTAGCCCTCGATGGCCGCGGCTTTTACCGCGGGTGCATTTTTCGGCATGACGATCCATGCCGGGACTCCTCGCCAGGCGGCCGCGCAAGCCACGGCGGCGCCATGATTTCCGCTCGATTGTGTGACGATGCCCCGCGCCACCTCTTGTTCTGTCAGGGAAAGGATCGCATTGGATGCCCCGCGAATCTTGAACGAGCCGGTCTTCTGCAGATTCTCGCACTTGAAGAAGAGCCCTGCCCCGGCGATGGCGTTCAGGGATGCGGACGTCAGGACCGGCGTGCGGTGGATCCTTGGGGCGATGCGCGCATGCGCCGCTAGGATGGTCTCCCATGTGGGTGGTTGGTATTGGATGGATTCGGTGGATGAAGCGGTTTTCATGATCCTCGTCTTGGGTTCGAGTGGCTTGTCAGTTCCTCACTCTTAGCGCCTTATAATGCGTTGTCCACCGCTGTTAAAGAGGCATTATGGTATGCAAATGATGGCTCGGTTGGCTCGGATGATCCAAGCCGCTGGAAGCTCATGTGGGGTACCGGTACTTCTTGGCTGGAAGTCCCCTCCACCATATTCGCGACAATACGCGCGTCACACGTTTCCTTGCGCGCAGGGGACCAGATGAAAGTAGCAGAACGCCGACAACTGACCCGCCTCAACCTACGGACGCCGCTGCGCTTCCGTGCCCTTGGGGTTGCTTCGGACAAGATCGAGCATTTTACGGAAGCTCTGAATGTCTCGCGTGGAGGCTTCTTCTTCGCCTCCTCGGCTCCACTGCAGGTTGGTATGCCCATCGAAGCGACGCTGCGCATGCCCGCGGAAGTGACCGGGAATTCCGCCCAGGAGATGCGCTGCACCGCGCGCGTCGTGCATGTCCGCAACGAGCCTTACGGAGACGGCCGCATCGGCTTCGGCGCCGAAATCGAGAAATTCCAGGCTGTTCCGCCCAAAGACCGTTGGGCAAGCTGAAGTAAATTTCGGCACGCCGTTTTCAGTCGGCAATCCAAACCAGAGGAAAAATTTTTGCTTGAGGTGCTTGCGCGCCGGCTATGCGGTTGCGGGCCCGAGGCTATGGCTTCGCGGCCGGAACGGTGAATGTGGTTTTCGCACTGCCGACATTTTCGAATCGGTCGTAGGCACGCACCGCAACTGTATGTTCTCCGGGTGCCAAGGGTGGCAAGACGAGGCGGTATTCCTCGACAAGCGCATCGCTGATTCCGCCAGTCGGTGCGATAAGTATCCATTCGCCACCATCGATGCTGTATTGGGCGCGTTCGATGCTGCTCGTGTCGTCACGCACGGTAAAGGAAACGGTAACTCCTCGACTGGAGAAATTCTTCCGAGGGTTGTCAATGTATGGCATGGCGAGTGAAGCCATCACAGGTTCAATCACAGGCGGAGTGTTGTCCACTTCGAAGCGTTCGCTTTCGCGTTCTGCCTTGAGTGCCAAGGCGGGGGGATTGGACGGCGCGTCGCTTGCCACAATCTTCAAATAGTACGCACCATCTGGCAGGGCAGTTGTGTCCCATGAGTAGAACTTCTGCTCTAAATTGTCCTTCAATAATTTCCACTCGCGTTCATTTTCTCCCCGAAAGTAAACAGAGTAGCGTAACTCGTCGTCGTTGTCGTCGTGCGCGGTCCATACGACGGACTGATAACCCTTTTGCATGATGCCTTGCGGCGGTTGTTCGAAGCGCGGCGGGGTGCTGCTTTGCGTGACCACCACCCCAGAAACATTTGGCGATGGCGGCATCTTCAGTGTCACAGGCGCCGGTTGCCCTGACGAGATGCCGGCCTGGCTTTGCGCCCGGACTCCGGTTTCTTGCAGGGCGATTCCATCTATTACCGGCGCGACGTTGCGTGGCAAGTACGCGAGGCTAACCCAATCAATGCCGTCGCCGGGGCGGCCATCGTGAATGACCGCCTTCCATTGCACAAACCGCGCCGGCGGCGCTTCCATCGCACTGCCCGATTTCGTGTAAGGGCCGAACCAGCGGGACCACTCGCGGCCGGGATCTTCCGTGTTTCCCGAACGCACGAAAAATTCCAGGCGCGGGTCGTTCGATGGAGTTGAAGATTTTGCCGCGCCAGACGATGGCGGGCTCCACCACTCGATGCGCCCCCAATGCGAGAAGAGCTGCGCGTCAAAGGAGCGCGATTCGAAGGTACCTTCGGCTTCGTACTCCGGGCCGACCGAATAGACCTTTCCTGGGTTCGCGGTACACAGAAAAACTTTGCCCGAGGAATTGCGCGCGATACCCGTGATTTGCGCGGACCCGGACTTCGCGAGATGGGCGAAAACGCCGTGTCCATCAATGGCCAGGAGAGCGCCATTGTTACCTGTCCCTGCCAGCAGGCGGCCATCGGAAGCGAGCCCGAGAGAGTAAACGACATCTTCGCGCGAAGTCCAAAGCTCTTCCGGCGCGCCTTCGTTGCTGATGCGGTAGATGCTGGTGGACACGATAGGAGGAAATGGAACGAAGGGTTGCTGGGGTTGGGCTTGCCCGGGATTCACGACGGGGCCAGTGGTGAACGTTGTGGTGCCTTGCGGCGTGGAAATGACCGTGGTGGGAGCCTGCCCGGTACGCTGCTTCTCACCAATGGCCGAAACGTAGATCGTTCCATCCGGGGCCGCGATCAGAGAAGTAATTTCGCGCCTGGAGGTTTCGTAGAGAACGAAGCCTTCGG
>MNIJ01000136.1 GCA_001919715.1 Acidobacteria bacterium 13_1_20CM_58_21 | reverse complement strand
TGCATTCGTTCGTAGTAAGGTGTGTCCATGTAGGTGTCGTGTGCGTCCAGGCGAGCAGTTCGCCAACCGGTCTCCCAAATCGGATTCAGCGAATCGTCGTCTGACTCAAAGTGTCCGCGTTGTTCAAACGGATAGGCGGTAAACCAGGTCCGGAGTTTCTCTACTTCCAGCGGTTGGTCGCCAGTCTCGATATCAAGTTGCAGGTAACGCCATGTTTTCCAGCCCAACGGCATGAAAGTGCGGTTCCTGGCGCCGTCCGTGAGGAACTCGTCAAAAATTCCTTGGATTTTCTTGCCGACGATTTCGTTACGGTTGCCCTTCTTACCATGATCGTCAATCAAGGCTTCGGCGTAGGTGAGGCGAACAGTGGCTCCGCGACCATTACTCACAGTCAACTCGGGATATGCTGTGGTCAGACGCGAGTTATCGATCAAAATCGTGGCCTTTGAATGAGCTGGCACGGTAAATGCATTCGCTGGAAAACCGGCGGGGATGTCGATGCCTGTCGACCTGACAACCCGTCCTGCCGAAGTCAATGTCATCTCCATGGGAGGCAGCGGGTCTGACACAAGTTGCCAGTTGTTTTCTTGCAACACCGCACCAACCGGAGTGGCGTACCCAATCGGCCGCGCCTTTTTCCAACGCCCACCGGTGCCGGACTCGCCCGTGGCCCAATCCCAGTTGAACACGGTTCCATCGATGCGCTCCGCGGGCTCGGCAACATAATATTGCCTTCGGACCGCCTCTGGCGTTGGCAGTATCGTAACTCCACTCTCTTCTTCCACTTCCCACGTTGCATCGGTGTCGGCTATCCGCTCCGCTTTGCCTTCTCCGTGAAGAAGAAAACCGGTACGATCGCTGACCTGGGCCAGCGGAGTAAGCATGCCAAAATTCCAGACTGCGGCGGCCAAGACATTTCTGCCCGGACGCAGGAACGGCGCGATGTCATAGGTCTCATATCTCCAATGACCCAAATCGCTTCGCGATGGGCCAAGGCCCACGCGCTGCTGATTAACATAGAGAATGAATTGATTGTCCGCGCTCACGTGCAAGATAAAGTGCTCCGGCTGTTGCGCAAGCTCAATGAACTTCCGAAAATGCAATACAGATTGGTCCCGTTGTGGGCCCTCCGGGGAGGTGATCCATTGGGCGCTCCACATTTGTTTTTGAACATCAGCGGGAAGCTGTGACCCCGCAACTCTCGGGTTGATCAAGCCGAATACCGCAACTACGAGCATACGCAACAGCTCTCGGGTTCGCATCAGGTTCTCCCCTTTCGACGAGTAAATGAAATTTTTGTGAATCTTCCAACTCCTCGATGGCGCACCCAAAAGAAAAGGCTCCTGCTATGGCAAAAATTCCTCTCTTGGCCAGTGGCAGACGAATTCCGGATGGATGGCCAACTTCGAAACAACCTGGAACCGCAAAACTTTATATCGGTCAATGCGCGGGCGAACCAATTCCGAACGGGCATATATCCCCGGCAAAACGAGGTTCTCCACTGCGCGAAACCAATGTACCGCAAGTCGGGGCGCCGGTTTCGGTGGGAGTCTTGTAGGCTTAAATCGGAGGCTCGAATATAAGGAGAGCTTGCGCTAGAACATCGATGCAGCAAAAGCCCGGAGGACGACACTCGAACTCTTGGAAGAGCGCGGATTCTTTACACTCGAACGGGACCAAAGGCGGTAGATTCTACCGCTTGTTTGACTGACCGCCAAGTCCTTGTTCAATCTGAGCGATAGACTGTCTTGTCCTCCACCAGGCTTCATTGTAAGGATGATCGGGCTCAGCAGTGAAGATTCGCGCATTATAGAAGACGCGCTCTGGCGCGTTGTCAGCAACAGCCATTCTGATCCCAAGAAACAAAATGACGACCAGAATCGCTAAACATTTCAGCGTTCACTCTAGCATTAAAGACCGCTGGCGCTTGGTGAAAAATCCAGAAGATTGGTAACATCAAGACACACGAATCAGGGCGAGTGCATGGCGATCGCGCCAAAATCCGGTTGACAATTCCATGAAGAAGAAGACGACGAGCGCCTGGCGCGACGATAAGAAACATCTTCGCTACCTCACTGTTGGGCAAGCGGCACGTATTCTCGGCATCAGCCCTTCCACGCTGCGGCTCTGGGAAAGCGTTGGACTGGTGACCCCGGCTCGCAGTTCTGGGCACTTTCGGTTGTATACTCCCGAGCTTCTTGAAGTGCTAAAGCGGATCAAATACCTGCATGACGTGAAAAGACTCAACGTGCCTGGAATCAAAGAGGCCATGGCGCAGAGTCTGCCGGCCAGAGTGAATACCGATGGCCGCAAGATTCCCGACTTCGGGCCTAAGCTGCGAAAATTGCGCAAACGACAGGGTCTGAGTTTGGCAGAAGCCGCGGAACATGCAGGAGTTTCGGCAGGGTTCCTGAGCTCCGTCGAACTTTCCCATGCCAAGCCGTCCGTCTCGACCCTTTCGCGATTGGCCGGTGCCTACGGCACGACTGTCCTGGAACTCTATGACGTTCCGAAACGGCCCGACCGAATTGTCCGCCCTGGCAAACGCCAATCCATACAGACGCAGTCGGGAGTTCGCATGGGCTTTCTACGGGCACGAAGATGCTCGAGACCATGCTGATGCGAGTTCCGCCTGCAACCGGCAGCGACGGCGCCTATACGCACCAGGGAGAAGACTGGATCTACATGCTGAAAGGTGAACTGGAAATCTGGCTCGACGAGTCGGAATGCTATGTGCTCCACGAGAACGAAGGCTTTTGGTTCGAAAGCAATCGTGGCCATCGCTGGTACAACCCAGGCAAGAAAGAATCGGTCATAGTCTGGGTTAACACACCGCCCACCTTCTGAGTAACCCAGTCCTACACGGACCAACTCGGTATTTGCTTTCCAGCTTGGGCGACTCCGCCCCGCATGGGGCCGTTAGGTGGCTAATGCACCTTTAACTCGATCAGAAAGTCAGCCGCAGCGAAAACTGCTGAACTCGCGGATTTGTCAGCGTCCCGCTATACAAGCCAAAACCGCCGTCGTCGGAACCGTTGTCTATGGAATTGGTGTCGAAACGCACAGAATTGGTGATGTTGAAGACATCCCAGGCAAATTTCAGATTTACCCGTTCACTGACCTTCCAGGATTTTGTCAAGCTGGCGTCGATCCCGAAGAAGCCCAGCCCCCGAAACGCATTGCGGCTTCCGGCCTGGCCAGGAAACGCAAAGCGCAAGGGAGTGAGTGTCGCTGGAACACCAGTTGTAATCGAGACCCCGGCTACGACTGCGGCGGGATCAGCAAAAGCTGTGGGAGCACCGGTCACCGGATCATGGAAGAGCCCCGACTTGACGGGAGCGGTCTTCACCATGAAGTCGTTAAACAGAAAATTGTTTGTGAAACCACGTGTGTCGACCACGCTGAACGGCAAAGCGCTCGTCCAACGCCCAAGACCTGACAATTGCCATCCTCCGATGACAGCATCGAGCCCCCCGGCCTTGCTACCCAGCAGTTTGCCGCGCCCGAAAGGCAATTGGTAAACCCAAGTCGTGGAAATTGAGTGCCGGATATCGAAATCCGATGGCGCGTAATTCAGTCTCGGGTTCCATGGATTGGCAATAAAACTCCGCGTTGTGCTTCCCGGTCCAAGGCCGCTTCCGGTGGTGGAAGTGGTACCTTGCGAATTTGTCCGCTCGGCATCCGAGCCCATGTCCATCGATTTCCCAAACGTATAGTTAAAGTCCAGTTGCAGGCCGTGACTCATCGGGTGACGCAACGTGAACTGCGCAGCATTGTAGCTACTGACTCCGATGGAGGACCAAGCCATCAGTGAGGAGAATTGCGGATCCCAGAATGGCACCGCTGGGAGCTTCGCGCAGACCGGGCTGACGCCGCCATGGGCCAACGTCGTGTCCAACAGGCCCAAGCGGAAGGGGGCGCCGATTTCCCGGCCTGGCCGGTTCGCCCATCTGAATCCCGAAAATGAAATAGGGCACGCAGAGCTTCCGCCGGATCCCGTGTAAATGTTTTGCGTGGCGCTGAAACCTCCAGCAGCGGCCGACGGGAAAAGATCCTCAAAAAATGGAATCGGCGCAATCACCGCACTCGGGTCTTCGCCGTGGGCCAAGGCGAATTTCGTCATGAGCGTGGCGGCCGTGTAGTAATCCATGCCCGACTTCGGGTCCACAAGATCTGTCGCCGCCGCCAGATCGAGCTGCTGCAGCAGGTGACGCCCTAGCCTCCCCACGTAGGCGCCTTCAAACGTGAACCCACCTGGAAGTTGGCGTTGAACCGACAAATCCATGGCGATGGAGTAAGGGGTCTTGAGGCGGCCATCGATTCCGTTGGAATTGAAAGTAAATCCTGCACCATTCGGGTCGTTCGGAGGAGTTGCAGGATAGCTGACGCTCGCAGCCGGGGAAGCCAAGACATTGACCGGCACGGTGGTCCTGGCCGTATAACGCGGCGCATCGTCAGGGGTGAGTATGTTTGACGGTGCTGCTTGAGTGCTGGTCAATCCGAAGGAGCCGAATTGGCTGAAGCCGTCTACAATACCTTCGCCGAAATGGTCGTAATACATCCCGATACCGGCTCGAATGGAACTCTTGCCTGGGCCCCCGAATAATGCCTTCAAGAGACCGTCATTAAACCCAGGGGAATAGGCAACAGACAAACGCGGAGCGAAGTTGTCCTTGTTCATGGGCCAGTAGGGTTTGCCGCCGCGACTCTGACCGGAAGGAGCGAAAGAAAACTCGGGCTGGTTGCCAAGACCCTGCTTCGCGGCGATAGCCCTATTTTCAAACCATTGGTGGAGGTCAATCGTCGGCGCGACCTGCTGGCCATTCACTTCGTAAGGCGTTTGCAGCAAGCTGTGGCGCATCCCGAAAGTGACAGTCACGTTGGAGCGCAAACGATACGAATCCATTGCATACCATTCAAATTCGTTCGCCTTGAATTGACGGGGGATCAGAGTCCCGACCGGCACGAGCGTGGCCTGTGTGCCATTACGCGAGACCTGATAGTTGTTGTTGGCGTTTATGGTTGACAAGAGGCCTGCGATCGCCGTTACAGCATTGTCATAGCTGGTGCCGAAGGACCCGGACACGGTTGGATAACCGAACGCGGCAGGATCAAAACTCTGCCCCGTCCCGGCAATCGCTGCTTGGCTAATATTGCCCGCTCCACTCGTGGCGGAATCGAAGGAGATCGCATTGGATGAAGTGTTGTTGTGAATGAGGCGCCAATTCGCACCAAATTGCAGGGTGTGCTTGCCCTTTATCCAGGTGAAGTCTTCAGCAAAGTTGTGCACGGGCACGTTCAGAAGAGTGCTTCGACTCTCTCCTGTTAGCGGACTAAGTCCAGCAAAATCAGAGAAAGAGGCAGTTCCAGCGCCTGTGACGTTCAGTCCCTGCCGAATGTGGCCATAGCGGAAATTATTGATCCGGTTATTCCCAATGGTCCAAAGGTACCCCGCGGCGATGCCTTTCGAAGTGTCAGTAATCTCCGAGCTCGGAGGGTCCCCGGGAAACTGTGGAGCACCCGAAATTCGGTCGCCTTGCTGAATGCCACGTAAGAAAAGATGCATGTGAGTCGAAAGTTCGTAGTCAACCTTCGCAAGATACGTATTCAATGTTATTGGGTTGGGGGCGGAGAAGGTGAAGCCGCCTGTGTTGAGCCCGTCACCGCCAAAGGTGTTCGGTACAGGATAGGCGCTGAAAGTGGTGAGGGAGTTAGGATTTGCGCCGGCCCCCCACGGACAGGCCCCCGCTGCCTGGCAGTTCGGATCCATCGCAGCCAAATCATCCTTTGGGCTGGCATTGGGACATGCATTTTTCGAAATCGAAGCACCACTGCAGAGAGTGACGACATTCCCATTCGTGTCAAGATACTTGAGATCGCCATCTCGGAACGATTGCGTCGGAACGGTTTGAGTCACCTGCTTGTTCTCGGCGGTCCGCTGGCCTTCGTAGTTCAGGAAGAAGAACAGCTTGTCTTTCTTAATAGGGCCGCCGAGAGATGCTCCGAACGTGTTCCGGATGAGGGCCGGAGCTTTGTTCGGCAGTCCAGCTTGTAATTGTGCTGTCTTGTTGAAGAAATCATTCGCGTGCCCGAAATTGGTCCGGTTGTACGCGTAGGCACTTCCGTGAAGTTGGTTCGTGCCGCTCTTGGTCACTAAAACGACCTGTGCGCCTGAGGATCGGCCATTATCGACGTTGGCATCGGACGTCGTTACGCGGAACTCTTGAAGGGAATCAAGTGTCGACCGCAAAACCCCTGTGAACGCATAACCCTGTCTCTGGTCGTTGTTATCGATTCCATCCAGGGTGACGTTCGACTGATCTGAGCGCGCTCCCGCGACTGCTCCACTGCGGCTATCCGTGTCGCGGTTTGAACTGCTGATGTTGTTAAATTTCTGACCGAGGTACAACACGCCCGGCTGAAGGCTTAGCAAATCAGGAACATTTCGTCCTTCCATGGGTAGCGATTCGACGGTCGCGTTACTGACAGAATTTCCAATGCTTGCATCGGTGGCATTGATCGTCTGTGCTTCGCTCGTCACTTCAACAACGCTTTTGGATTCTTGAATCGAGAGGATAAAATTGATGGTCGCAGGCTGGCTGACGAGAAGTTCCGCCTGTTTAGACTGGGCAGCGAAGCCTGTCATGGCTACAGTGATAGTGTACCGGCCGGGAGGAATCTGCGGAAATTCATAAGCTCCATTCGAGTCGGTCTTAGCAGCTGCGCGGAATCCAGTCGCGTTATTCTTGAGCTCCGCTTGGGCTCCGGGCATGACGGCTCCGGTCGGATCGGTCACCGTACCTCGTAGCGAGGTCAGTCCGGTCTGCGCTGGCAAGCAGTCAGCTAAGCCCAGAATCAGAGCCAATACCACTTTCAAGTGCCTCATATGAAATCTCCTACAAACAGAATGTTTGCGGGAATTTTCGCTGCCCTACAGTAATTGGGAATATTTCGAAGGACACCCAAGTTGCGTGGCGCGACATCCAGGAACGCAGGAACAGCACGGGATGGTTGTGAAGTTACCCACCGAACGCGAGAACCGTATCCGCACGGCGTCCATTCGAATCGGCCTACCCCCAAAGCCATCCTTAGCCCGGCACCGTTGAATACTTTCCGCAATCCTACAATAGTTATGCAAAGTTAAGTAAGGAGCGTGTGGCTGTCAAGCGGAAAGTTCCCGAATAGCTTATCAAGTCAGTTTACGCGACTGGGACTTCGTTGCCGCGAGGCCTCTCCTGTATCGTGGAACGGCTCCTGGAAGGACCACCTACCCTGCAGCGACAGCGTTGACCTTGCCATACGCCGCGGCATCGGTGGCGACAAAAGGTTAATGACTTGCGTTGGATTTCTTCACGTAAGTTGCAATCTGCTCGAGCGTTGCAAACCAAACGCCGGGGTTGGATTTCATGTAAGCGATCAGCTTCTCGAGCTGCACAATTCGCGAACGCTGCTACCCGAGCTCCGTTTGGCCAAACTCTTGGTGTGAGCCTGCGTCCAGCTCTTACGCCCGCGACCGCCTGCTTGATCAGGTCTTCGGTCGCGTCGATTCCGATTGGAGACGCACTCCGCTCCGCTTGCGGTTGTGACGGTTCCAGCCGACTGGGCGGCGTATGCGTACAAGCCGCGAGTCCGGAAAATGCGAGCAAAACAGCAAACCCTGCCGTCCAAGATTGATTCTTTATGTCCCACATGTGCACCCTCCTTAACCGAGAAGGAACGAGTCGTTCCCGCACCGGCGCGCAACTCCTGGAACGCGGCGGATCGGCCATTGACGCGAGTCGCCGCACGGGATAGCTCCGATATGATGTTATGAAATCCGTAACTCGTCAGACCAAAAGATCCTCGCGAATTGCCGAAAAGCCATTTTCGCTTGACTTTCCCAAAGGTGCGGAATAGCGTACCGCTACTCGGAACGAAATTCTCGGCCTGAAAGTTTTTGAACAAATTCTTGGTTCGTTCCCAGGATACCGGCTTCGCTCCGCTTGCAAGAGATAGAATCACAGGCTGCGGCTAGCACGCCTTCCCGTTAAGGACGGTTTCTGTGATATCACACGATCTCGATACGCCCGGCAATTCGCGCGACCACAACCTTACTAGAAATATACAAATCTACAACACACAAATAGCCGCGGCTGCAAAGCAGGTGTTCAACGATAGAGCACGGATTGTCAGCGGCAAGGGAGGATGCAGATGATCGAGACATCACGTCGCAGTTTCCTGCTTGCACTCGGGGCTTTTGCCCTTATGCCCTTGGAGCGGCAGGAGCCTGACGTGATTCTCCACAACGGGAAGTTTTGGACCGTCGATCCCAAAAATCTCCACGCTCAAGCTGTAGCGATCAGCGGCGGACGGTTCCTGGCCGTGGGCTCTGACGACGAGATTCTTCACATTGCCAGTGCCAGAAGCCGGAAAATAGATCTGGGTGGAAAAACCGTTCTGCCTGGATTCATTGATGCCCACGCGCACCCTGCTTCCTCCGGCCGTTCGCACCTGCGGAACGTGGATTGCGATCTGCGATCCATCAAAGCGATTCAACAGGCTCTTCGCGAGCGGGCGGCCAAGACCCCTCCGGGACAATGGGTCCTCGGCTTCAAGTACGACGACACAAAAACGTTGGAAGGACGAATGCTTGTCTTCAAAGACCTGGATGAGGCCGTGCCGGGTCATCCCGTTCTGATCACGCATCGGGGAGGTCACGAAAGATTTGTAAACTCAATGGCACTCAAATTGGCGGGCATAGATAACACAATAACGGACCCGCCTGGCGGAAAATATGACCGGGACTCCTTGGGACATCTCACCGGACGGATCATTGAGCGTGCTGGTGCATCTCTTCAAAAGCTCATTCCTTCGACCTACACAAGGGAGGACTACCGCGAGGGCGTGAAGTTTATCTCCAAGGCGATGACCAAGACTGGAATCACCTCCGTGGGCGATGCTCTGGGAGGTCCACTGGATCTCCAAGCGTATCAAGACGCCTACGATACCGGTGGTCTGGGACTGCGCGTTTATTGCTTTATCGGCGCGGAAAGCATTGACAAGATGATCGAAGCGGGCGTCCGTACGGGATTCGGCAACGAATGGGTGCGTGTTGGAGGTATGAAACAGGTCGCCGACGGTGCGGTGTCGGGGCGCACAGCAAGGCTTTCCCAACCTTACGTCGGTTCTAAGGATGACTATGGAACGTTTTCCGCAAGCGAAGAGGAATTGTATGAAAACGGACGAAAAGCCTTCGCTGCTGGTTGGCAACTCGGGACGCACGCGAACGGTGATGTCGCGATCGAAAGAGTTTTGAACGTATATGAACGCTTGAATAAGGAAATTCCTCGCAAGGATCCACGCTTCCGCATCGAACATTGCACGCTGATCACGGATTCGATTATTAAACGCATGCAGGCGTTGAGTGTCATCCCCACGCCTTTCTCGACCTATGTTTACTATCACGGAGAAAAAATGCAGTATTACGGAAAAGAGCGTCTGGAGCGCATGTTCGCTCTGCGGACTTTCCTGGACGCGGGATTGCGGCCGACACAAGCTTCTGACTATCCGCCCGGTGAATTTCCTCCAATGATGGCTCTGCAATCCGAAGTCACCCGTACCGACATGGACGGCAACGTCTGGGGTCCTTCGCAGCGAATTTCCGTAGAGGAAGCCATCGGGGTGGGAACTATCAACGGGGCGCACGCTTCCTACGAAGAGAGCCACAAGGGTTCGATTGAGCCGGGCAAGCTTGCGGATCTGGTCGTGCTCGGGAGCGACCCTTTCCAGGAGGATCCATCGAAGTTGGTTGACATTCCAATCGAACGCACCATGACGGGCGGCAAATGGGTGTACGAGTCATGAGTGAGTGCAGTCTGCAGGTTCGAGCGGCACGTTTTGATCCTTCTTATTGGTGCTACATGAAAACTAGAGTCATGCTGGTTGCGATGCTCCTGCTGGCTGGTGGACTGATCACTTTGCGTGCGAAAACGCCGCCCGACAATCCGGAACAACAAATCCCTGAGCTTGAAGATAAAGTGAATGCCGCCTACGCTGCCAATGACCTGCCCGCGTACTTTTCTTACTACGCACCGGAGTTTTCGCAGTGGTTGCCCGAAGGACGAACCGATCTCCCTACCTACCAAAAGCAATGGACAGGATTCATTCATGGCGGGGGAGGGGTAGAATCCGCAAACTATTCGGATTTGTACATCCAGGTCCGTCCCACCGGCGACACCGCTGTCGCCAGCTACATCCCTCGGGTGCGCACGCGTAGCGCGAAGGGGGAAGTATCGGAGGAAGACAACCAGGAATCAGACGTCTTTTTCAAGCGAGGAGGAGTTTGGAAGATCGTCTTCCTGCACTATTCCCCGGCACCCAAGAAGAAAGCAAAGTAGGACAAGAGATTGCACGCGCGACGACCGCTATTTTTTTCGCAGCGCGGCAAAAACAATTTTGATGCACCGAAGACCGAATTCATGAGCGAGGACCGAGACCGGTATCTTGGAATGGACCGTACCGTCACCCGCCGCGATTTCATAAACGGCGCGGCAGTGATGGTGGGCGGTACTTTGCTTTCGGGCGCGAGCTTATCTGGGAATTCTGCCGAGGCTAGACCACAGATCCAAGCCCGGATTGACCCGCCGAACTTGACAGGATTGCGAGGAAGCCATCCGGGCTCTTTCGAGATCTTCCACGCACTGCGTGACGGCACGTTTTGGAAGACGGCTGCTCCTCCAAGCGATACGAAAGAACTCTATGATCTTGTCATCGTGGGAGCCGGTATCAGTGGTCTTGCGGCAGCGCACTTCTTTCGGGGACGCGTCGGAGAATCAGCGCGCATTTTGATCCTGGAAAATCACGACGACTTCGGCGGCCACGCCAAACGCAACGAGTTCCACCTCGGAGGAAAGCTGCAGCTCTGCAACGGCGGCACGTTTCTGATCGACAGCCCAACGCCCTATAGCATGCAAGCCGACAGATTGTTGAAAAGACTCGGGATCGATCCGCCGAAACTCGAGGAAGCAACGACCGATCACAAGCTGTACCGCTCATTAGGATTGAAGTCCGCGGTTTTCTTTAACAAAGAAAAATTCGGATCGGACAAACTCTTGGTCGGCCAACCCGATAGTCGTCGCGGTCGTCAGGGAGAGCAAACTCGCTCCTGGGATGACTTCCTCGCGGAAGCGCCTCTGTCCGAAGCCGCCCGGCGCGACATTGTGCGCATTGAAGAATCGAAAGTCGACTACATGCCGGGTCTGTTGTCCGCGGAGAAGAAAGCCCGGCTGGCCAAGATTAGCTATCGCGATTTTCTGCTAAACGTCGTGAAAGCCGACCCCGGGGCAATCGCCTTTTATCAGACGCGCACCCACGGTGAGTGGGGAGTCGGAATCGACGCAGAGCCGGCCTTGGACTGCTGGGCCCTCGATTTACCGGGATTTCAGGGCATGCACCTCGATCCGGGTGCCGCTCCGAATATGAGCTATTCCGCAGCCGGATATGCAAACGGTGGTTCGTACCGATACCACTTCCCGGACGGAAATGCTTCCGTCGCGCGTCTACTCGTTCGCGATCTGATACCCGGAGCCGTCCCTGGCCACGCGGTTGAGGACGTAGTGACCGCAAGAGTCGAATACAATCGCCTGGACAACTCGAGTTTTCCGATTCGAATTCGCTTGAATAGCATTGTGGTCGCCGCAAGAAACATCGACAGCCCCACCGCTGCCAGCGAAGTGGAAGTTATCTACGTGCAAGGGAAAGAAGTATTTAAGGTTCGCGCAAAAGGATGTGTGCTGGCCTGCTGGAACATGGTGATCCCGTTTCTTTGCCCCGAACTGCCGGAGAAGCAGAAAGATGCGCTGCACTACCTGGTCAAAGTGCCTCTGGTGTATGGCAGCGTGGGCATCCGGAACTGGACGGCATTTCAAAAGCTCGGCATACAGAATGTGAGTGCACCGGGTGCCTACTGGGAATCCATCAGTTTGAATGCGGCCATCGATATCGGTGATTATCACAGCCCGAAATCACCTAGCGACCCAATCCTATTGCACCTCAGCCGGACCCCCTGCAAGCCCGGCCTGCCCGCCCGCGAACAGCACAAAGCCGGCCGCATGGAGCTCCTGGTCACGTCCTTCGAGGATTTCGAACGCAAGACGCGGGACCAGTTGGCCCGCATTCTCGGTCCGGGCGGTTTTGATCCCGCAGAAGATATCCAAGCAATTACGGTGAACCGGTGGCCGCACGGGTACGGATATGAGTACAATCCCCTCTTTGATCCCGATTGGCCCGAGGCTGAGCGCCCCAATATTATCGGGAGGAAGAAGTTCGGACGAATCGCCATTGCCAACACCGACTCTGGCGCCACCGCTTATACGGACGTGGCAATCGATCAGGCATACCGCGCCGTGCAGGAACTTGTGCCTGGGTAATGGATTTCGCAATGGAAATTAGATTTTCGACCGAGGTTTCCACGTGACGACAAATGTAGCTGTACCGGCAATGAGTGGCGAGCAAATTGTTGCTCTCTCAAAAAAACACACCCTGTACGAATGGTCTGCGCAATCGAAAGTCGATCCCATACCTGTAGCGAAAGCCAAGGGCATCTATTTCTGGACCCCCGAAGGCAAGCGCTTCATCGATTTCAACAGTCAATTGATGAGCGTCAACATTGGACATGGCGACCCGCGGGTCATTGAAGCAATCCACCAGCAAGCCTCGATTTTGGCGTATGCCAACCCGTTGATGGCTACGGAACCACGCGCCAGGCTGGGTGCCAAACTTGCGGAAATCACACCCGGTGATATCGATACTTTTTTCTTTACCAATGGAGGGGCGGAAGCGAATGAGAATGCGATCAAGATCGCCCGTTTTTTCACGGGCCGCCACAAGATTCTGACGCGGTACCGGTCCTATCATGGTGCTACAGCTGGAAGTATCTCTCTCACTGGCGATCCAAGACGTTGGGCTGCCGAACCTGGCATTCCGGGGGTCATCCGCGTTTTGGATCCGTATCACGGCATTGAACGGGGTTGGGACTCGGGCGCGCAAGCGCTGGCGAATATTGAAGAGGTGATCCAACTCGAAGGACCGCAAACGATCGCGGCTTTTATCCTGGAGCCGGTAACCGGTACCAACGGAATCCTTGTGCCGCCGGATGGTTATCTGCAGGGCGTGCGTGAAATTTGCAGCAAACATGGAATTCTTATGATTGCGGATGAAGTTATGTCCGGTTTTGGGCGCACCGGCGAGTGGTTTGCCGTGGACCATTGGAAGGTGGTGCCGGATCTGATCAGCATGGCCAAGGGCCTCACGAGCAGTTACATACCCCTTGGTGCAGTCGGTATGCGCCATCACATCGCGCAGCACTTTCAAGACAAAGTCTTCTACGGCGGGCTCACCTACAACAGTCACCCCATGGGATGCGCTGCGGCACTCGCAACGATCCAAGTCTATGAAGAAGACCGCCTGGTTGAGAACACAAGAAAAATGGGTGCCGTGATGAAGGAATTGCTTCTCAACCTGCAGTCCCGTCATCCAACCGTGGGTGCAGTGCGTTCGATTGGCCTCTTCGGCATCGTTGAGTTGGTGCGGAATCGCAGCACGCGCGAGCCCATGGCGCCCTTCAACGGCAGCTCCGAGGAAATGGCGGCCCTGGGGAGATTTTTCCGCGAGCAGGGCCTCTACACATTCGTACGCTGGAACACGTTCTTCACCAATCCACCGCTTTGTATCACGGAGAAGGAGCTCCGCGAAGGCTTCGCGATTATTGATCGAGGGCTGGAAGCCACAGACCAAGCCGTTGTGGAGTGAGAATAGCCGGAGTGAACTTCCCTGTATACGCTAATTGGCGATTCGAATCACGCGAGGCCCAGAAGGATTCAGAAGGGTTCGGGCGGGGTTACGGTACGGATGACGACGGCTTTCGCCGAGGACGTTAGTGTACGCCATACGCTCTCCGAGCAGGAGCTCGCAGACTTCGAGGCGGCTCGACAGCGGTTCCAGGGAGCTTGGGTGCGGGCCGGCATCGTCAAGTTTTTCACGGACGGCGTTATCGAGACACACTCGGCCGCAATGCGAGAGCCGTACGCCGATACGCCTGGCAAGATGGTGAGATGCTCCATACGCCAGAGGAAATAAAACAAGACTTTCTTGAGTTAGATCGGCGGGGATTTCAAGTAATGACTCACGCAGTCGGGGACTTGGCGTGGTCCGTAGTGTCCTCGACGCATATGAATCGAAAAACAAAACGGGCCGTGTGATCGACGCTGGCGCATCGAGCACATGGAAATCGTCGACCCAGCGGACCGTCCACGGTTTGCGAAACTCGGAATCATCGCCGCGTTTCAACCCTGGTGCTGTCCACAATTGGCAGACCCGTGGGGGGGGACCATGTCGGCAAGGAAAGACTTAGCGCAGGTCTTCCATGGCGTGACGTTATCGAGCCGGGAGCTATACTCAGTATGGGCAGTGATTGGCCGGTGGAATCACTGAATCCCTTTCCGATTATCCAGACAGGAGCGACGCGAAGGACCGGCCCCGGCAAAGACGCGTTCTTTCCAAACCAGGCACTCACCCTCGACCTAATGCTTGCGGACTATATCCGAAAAATGCCTACACGGAGTTCGTGGAAAAACAAATCGGCTCGCTGGAGACCGGCAAATTGGCCGATCTAATCGTGTTGTCTCAAGACCTTTTCAAGATTCCCGCTGTA
>MNIJ01000183.1 GCA_001919715.1 Acidobacteria bacterium 13_1_20CM_58_21 | reverse complement strand
CCTGTCAAATCGAAGTCCGTTCGGGTTGAGGAAGCGCGAAGCAACGATAAGGTCCAAACGCGCCTACTTACACACGCCCACTCAAAGGCGGATTGAGAGGTTTGTTGACAACGAAATTCCAACTCGGAGACTTGGTGTACAATCGCGACACGAGAGAAGACGGCCTGATCAGGCGAGTGTACGAGAGGAATGGTGCCACAATGTATGAAGTGGCCTTGCCACGGATGAAGGATTCGTGGGGTCGCGGATACTGCATTTCGGATTGGGACGAAAATGTTTTGCAGCTTTCCAACAATGAGGACCTGAAGTCCTCACCGTTAGAAGGTGGCCTCCGCTTCTGACTTGTTCACGCCGATTACTTCAGCGGAGGAGTACGCTCGAGGCTTAACTTTCGGGCTATCCGCCCGTAGGTCTCTTGGAACGCGAAGAATATATACCATACCGAAAAGAAAGGTAATGGCTTATCCAGCCTGCCCTGAACGCCGGGGCTTCGGCTCACCATGGCGTCGATAAAAAAGCATCTCACCTGGCCGGGACATAGTACGAGCCCCTAGCCGAAAATACAGTGTTTACCGGATTGCCTTTCGTTCGCGGCTGATAGAGTCTCTGCCTGGAAAACAATCCCCTATACATCGTTGAACAATCAGGAGGCTAGAGATCACAGATGGCTCAATACTTCCGCATCCGGCGCATCGTTAAGACTGACCGACAGAACCCCCATGAGCGCATCAATGCGATTTGTGGCGTCAACCTAGATGGAAGTCATTGGACGCTAACACATGAGGAGGCAGTTTCACGGATCGAGGATGGGATCTGCGCGTTTTACATGGAGGGACCGAGAGGTCAGCGATATGACGTAACCGTCGCGATGGATGTTCACGCGCACAGGTACCTCAAAACGGCGGATAGAGATCAGCCAGACCAACTCATGTTTCTCCCGGCCTGTCCTCATGCCGTGCACACCTCTTACTTCGTACCGGACCAAGCGGTTGTGGGTGCTAAGCGAGAGCGGCTTGTTCTTAGATAACCGCAAACTTCCCTAGCTGGTCGGAGCCTAAAGGTAGTTCCGAGACCTCTCCCAGTCGTGACTTCAACCGGTTTCGCCGTGCCTTTGCATTTTATACACATGTCTTTCAGTTAGGGCTTACGGCCCGCCAAACCTCATGAACATCGCTCAACGTCAGACAAGGCAGAGTGGCAACATCACCAGTTGAATCATCCCTGCGGGCCCCCTCCTTTTTGTCTCTTGACTTCGATCGGGCGCCTTGATACTGTTTTGCTCTAGGCCTAGACGGATATAAGCTGAGTTGCGGCACTTCCCATCCATGAAAAACCGTGAGCAACGAGACCTTTTTCCCGGCGTGTGGGAGATGATGATTCTCCGAACGCGCAAGCGGCATCCTCTCGGGTGGCTATCCACTCGCCGAGCACAGGAAGCGAACGTCCAACGATTTACTCCAGATGGTAGAAGGTTCGTTCTATCCGGCTCTCCAGCGGCTTCTAAGGGAAGAGTTGGTGAAAGCCGAGTGGAGCAGTTCGTCCACCAATCGTCGCGTTCGTACTTACCAGCTGACGGCCAAGGGAGCAGAACATTTGGAGCATGAGGTGTCGCGTTTTGAAAAGGAAGGAATTACACGGGTACTGGCGCCAGGTGAATCGTGAAGTGGTTTGAACGATTGTTTAAGCGCCGAAGGGTTCACGCCGAGCTGTCCGCAGAGATTCGGGAACACCTGGAAGAAAAGATCGAGGAACTCGTTGCCACGGGCATGTCCAGGAAAGAAGCTGCCGCCGCTGCGCGCCGCGTGTTTGGAAATGTAGCGAAGATTGAGGAGGACAGCCGCGAGGTCTGGCGCTGGCCTTCCATCGAGGACTTGGCAACGGACGTCCGTTACGGTCTGCGCATCCTGCCGAAGAGGCCAACGTTTACCCTGACGGTTGTGCTGACATTGGCCATCGGTATCGGGGGCACGACTGCGATGTTCACTTTGATCCGCGCTGTGTTGCTGAAGCCGCTCGAATACCGCGATCCGGACCGCTTGGTGAGCTTATCGCTAAAGGACTTCCATCAGAACAAGCGCGATGGTTCATTCACGCTGAAGCGATTGGACGAAATGAGGGCGTCGTCGAAAGCGTTCAGCGCGATCGGAGCGTTTCTGAAACTCCCCGAAAACATATCGCTCTCCGGCCGGCGCGAACCGGAAGCGCTCGTGGGGGCGCGCGTATCGGCAAACTTTCTGGACATCTTGAGCGTGAAGCCACGGTTAGGCCGCAGCTTTCTTGAGGAAGAGGACGCGCCCGGTGCGCCTCCGGTGGCCATGATTAGTGGCAGTTTGTGGAGGCGCCGCTTTCAAGGCGATCCACAAGTGGTCGGCAAGACGGCCACACTCAATGCCATACCGCATATAATCATTGGCGTCCTGCCTGATAACTTTGCGTTTCCGTTTGTCGGTACCGACATATGGATTGCCAGGCCCGCGGAGTGGTCCGTTATCCCACCCGGTGCGCGGCCCTATGTCACGATTCTGAATGGATTTGCAAGATTGCAGCCACAAGTCAGTCTCCAGCAGGCGCAGGCTGAGCTAGACGTGCTGAACCGGCAATATGTGCTCGCCAACCCCGACAGGTTGGATGCCGGACCAGGAGTGTCGCTGCAAGTCGCGTCACTGAAAGATCAGTTTGTAGCCAATGTAGGCCCAACGCTTTGGATGCTGTTTGGCGCGGTAGGCTTCGTTTTGTTAATCGCCTGCGCCAATGTCGCGGGTCTGCTGCTGGCGCAGGCCAACTCCCGTCTCCGTGAGTTTGCCGTGCGCGCGGCATTGGGAGCTGCCCGTGGCCGGCTGGTCCGTCAACTATTGGTCGAAAGCTTGATGCTGGCGGTTGCCGGCGGTTCTACTGGGTGGTTGCTGGCGAAGTATTCTCTATATGCGGTGAGGCATCTTACCGCGGTCCAACTGCCGCGTGTTGGAGAGATCCGCCCGGACAGCATGGTTCTGGGGTTCGCCGTGGTTCTTTCCATCGCAACCGGAATCTTGTTTGGACTGTTCCCATCACTTCAGGTGTTGCGCCGAGATCTCACAGCAGAATTGCGAGAAAGCGGTGCGGGCGCCGGGGGCGGATCGTCGGCGCGGCCAAGAATAGTGGGCATCCATGCGCGTGGAATATTGGTGGTTGGACAGATTTCGTTGTCTGTCGTTCTGCTAATCGGGGCCATGTTGCTGATCAAGAGCTTTGCTCGCCTGCGCAGCGTCGACCCGGGATTTCACCCTGCAAATTTATTGACGATGAAAATCACTTTGCCGCCGACGCGCTATGACACAGGTCAAAAGAAAAACACATTCTTTGGCGATCTCCTACAGCGCTTGGCGTCCGTGCCCGGCGTGCAGAACGCCGCGGTGACATTGTCTCTGCCGACCACCAAAGGTTGGCTGGGAACGAATGTCTTGGTTGAAGGCCAGCCCGTCATGGATGGCGCGGCTCGATTGCAGAGCATTACGCCCGGTACTTTTCGCACCCTGGGGATTCCCTTGCGGCGAGGTCGTGAGTTTACAGCGCGTGATAACAGCCCAGCTGCCCTGCCAGTAGTCATTATCAACGAGAGCTTCGCCCAACGATTCTGGCCGGCCTATCCGCGCGGTCAGGACCCCGTCGGACAGCACCTACGCGAGGGCATAGACAAAACTAGCTGGGTCGAGATCGTCGGCATCGTGGCAGATGTGCACGAAGAAGGTCTCACCGCCAATCCCGTGCCGGAGTTCTATGTTCCTACTGTGGTGCATCCCCCGCAAACGGCCTACCTGGTCGTGCGCACTCAGGGTGACCCGCAGCCCTTCGTCAACGCCGTCCGCAGTCAGGTGCTGGCGATTGACCAGGATCAGCCCGTCTCGGATGTCAGAACGATGGACGAGGTGCTTGAGGCAACCTTGGGACAGCGACGCCTGACGACGCTACTTTTGGGGTCGTTCGCGGCCGTGGCCCTGCTGCTTGCTGTCGTTGGACTGTATGGAGTCGTCGCCCATTCGGTAGCGCAACGGACGCAAGAAGTCGGCATCCGGCGAGCATTGGGAGCTCAGCAGGGCGATATCCTGCTGCTTCTGCTGGGCCAGGGGCTCGGGCTGGCACTGGCTGGCATCGGGATCGGCGTCGGCGCAGCATGCGCTCTCACGAGGTTAATGAATAATCTGCTCTTCCACGTCAGCGCTAATGACCCGGCGACATTTGTCACCATCGCCCTGCTTTTTATGATCGTGGCGTTGTTGGCCAGTGTCGTGCCCGCGTGTCGCGCGCTCGGTGTCGATCCGATGGTCGCACTGAGGTACGAATGACCCCATGGTGAGCGCAAGCCCCGGCGTTCAGGCCGGGGTAAGCGATTGCATTTCTCCTCGGCATGGTATACCGGTCTTCGCGCCGCGTGAATCAAGAGATGGTTCAAGGGTGATTGTCGCGTCGACGGATCTACGGCCACCGTCTCTATTCTTCGCACATCGTAGGGTTCAGATCCTGAAAGTCCGGGCATAGATTGCGCCCACGCATTCCCTATGGCCGTACTAGCCCTCCTTTGCGGGGTCTAGGATCCGCCCGATGGCTGCTGCCAGACGCTTCCACTTGGCGATCTCCTTTACTAGTTGTTTGCGGCCGGCCGCGGTCAGCGAGTAAAAACGGGCTTTGCGGTTATTTGATGAGGTTCCCCACTTGGCAGAGATCCAGCCGCGTTCCTCCAGCCGCTGGAGCGCGGGATAGAGCGCGCCGTGTTCCACTAGCAATTCTTCTTCCGAAGTCTGCTGAATGGCGCGTGCGATCCCCTGACCATGCTGGGATCCAAAGATCAGCGTGCGCAGGATCAACAGGTCCAGCGTGCCTTGGAGCAGTTCGAGCCGTCTTCTAGTTTCTTGGGTCGACATCTAACCCGAGTATGCACATGTTTGGGTAAGATATCAACCCACCACAGCAGGAACCAGCCCCAAGGAACGGCGAGTGAGCACGGTCCATTGTACGGTCGGGGTATCCGGAACGTAGGGCGGACATACTGTTCTCCCATTTCAGTGAATGACCAGGGCGTTCGGTCAACGCTCGCGCACACCACAAGAGGAGATGACCCGATAATCGGGGGCACCTTGATGAGGAGCAGCCTCCGTCGTCAAGCCCGTTGTGCGCGTGGGAATGAAGAACAGGCACTAGCCGACCACAGCTAGAAGGGGATTTTTCTGCCGGTCAATTAGTTTAGCGGGCCTCTCGGATCCTGCCCGGTCGGGCCCGTCGAACATGACCCGTTAGGCAAGAGTAGCCGGCCAACCGCCAAGAACACGGACGAGTCGAAGAACCTATGCCAGCCTGCGCCGCGGTAGTTTCACTCCTCGCGCAGCAGGATCATAGGATCGATCGAAAGCGCGCGTTGCGCTGGAATCCACGTAGCTACTAGTCCCAGCAGCGACATCGCTAGAACAGTACCAGCCAATACCAGCGGATCGCGGGGAGTTGCTTGATACACGATGAATGCCAGGATCCGGCCAGCCAAAATTCCCAGGAGCAATCCGGCTGCGGAACCATAAGCTAGCAATTTGCATGCCCGTCCCAACGCTACCTGTAACACTTCCCTGCGCTGCGCGCCAAGGGCCATACGAATTCCCAACTCCCGCAGCCGCTTGCTGACCGAATACGCAGCCATTCCAAAGATGCCAGTTACAGACAACATCGCGCCCATCACGCCCAGCACACCCAGTGAGAGCGCCGCCATCCGCGAAGCAAACAGAGCTCCGTCCATTGCTTGGTTCCATGTTTGGATGAAAGAAGACAGCCCTCGGTCCAGGTCCCGCAGTTTCGTTCTTATGGCCGCCGCGAGTTGCTGGGGGTTGCCGCTCGAGCGCACGATCACATAGGTCTCCGTGGAGGGAGATTGCAGGATGGGAAGAAACATCGCTGGCGGCAGGGGGTCGGTGAGATTCGGAGAATATTTTCCGTCTTCCACAACGCCCACCACTTGGATGCGTTTTCCGTCAGGCAACTTATAGTTTCGGCCCATCGCGTTGGTTACGGAGCCAAAAATCCTACGGGCAAACTCCCGGTTGAGCACCGCCACGCGCGGCGCATTTTTGTCGTCACGCCACGTGAAGTCTCTGCCCGCCAACAGAGTCGTGCCGGCCGCGCGGAGGTATTCGGGAGAGATGCTGAATATTACGGCATCAGCAGCGGCATTTGATGACCTCAGATCTGTGGCTTCGTCGGTGAAGACATTCGAGTCGTTACAGCAAGCCGGGTGTAGTGGCGGAACGCTGACCAAAGCCGCGGCGGTTACTTCCGGAATCGCTGTCATCGCGTCGATCATGCGCTTTTGCATTGCCGGCACGGCATCACCTCGGTAACCGGCCATATCCAAATCTGTTTCGACCAGCATGGCGTTGCGCGGCTCGAAGCCGAAATCGCTGTACAGCGAGCGCACCAGCCCACGCACGGCCACGATTGAAGAAGTGACCAGCACCGCGCAGAGGGCAACTTGCATGCCAAGCAATATGTCCCGGGTGGTAAGCCGGCGTCCCACCGTGCTGGTTGTTCCCGACTTGATGATCTGATAGGCATCCGTGCGAAGTACCTGCTTCACCGGGACCGCGCCAAACAGCAGCCCGCTCGCTAAACTCAACAGGAAAGCAATTGCATAAACATTTTCGTCCGGATTCACCGGCATATTTACGGGATATTGGGGAAATGGCCGCCACACGCTGAGCCAGTGCAACAGCACTACGCTGCCCCAGAGTCCGGCAGCGCCTCCCATCAGTGAAATCATCACCGCTTCGGTAAATAGTTGCCGCAAAATGCGTATGCGGCCCGCACCCAGCGCGAGGCGCAGGGCAACTTCCCGGGAGCGGTCAGCGGCGCGCGCGGCAAACAGGCTGCCCAGGTTGGCGCAGGCGGCCAGGAGAATCAACCCCGCCAGCAGCATCAGCCCGGTAAGGAAGGCCTCTAGCGCACGGCCAAAGACGTCACCAGGAAGACCTTCACGCGCCAAAGTAAAGCTCATTTGGGCATCGTCTTTCGGATACGTCTTTTCCAGATAAGAACCAATCGAGTTCAGATCGGCGATAGCCTGTCTAGGAGTGACGCCCGCCTTCAGACGTCCCATTACAGAACCGAGCCAACGGTTTCCGCGATCATTCAGAAGATTCGTCCCGTCCGCCTGCTCCTGGTTAACGATCGGCACAAAGAAATCAGGCGAGAAAATCAAAACACTACCGCGGAACCCGGGAGGCGTCACGCCGACGATCGTAAAGGGATGCTTGTTGAGTTGGACAGAGCGGCCCACCACGCCGCGGTCTTCCTGAAAATGGCTATGCCAATAGGCGTAGGTGAGCACGATATACGGAGCGCTATTCGGGCCTTGCTCATCGGAGGCGTGGATGACGCGTCCGAGATACGGCTGAATTTCTAATACATCGAAGTAGTTCCAGCTCACTTCATAAACCCAGGCGCGGGACGGATTTTTGCCGGTGTCCAGCCCCGCCTGAGAAATGTTGTAGGCCACGAGGCCATCAAAGCTGCGGTTGCGATCGCGCAGATCAAGATAATCCGGATACGACTGATTCAGGGCCTTATCCCTTCCGCGCTGGGTAAGGTAGAGGCTCTCAGCGTGAGGCACATTCAAGGGGCGCAGGATCAAGCCATTCAATGCGCTAAAAACCACCGCGTTTGAGCCAATGGCCACGGCCAGCGTCAACACCGCGACGACCGTGAATCCGGGATTCTTCTTCAGCATGCGAACCCCGTACCGTAGGTCCTGCCAAAGCGTTTGCATGGCCAGATCCCCTGAATGGCGGTGAGCTAAGGGCACATCATCTTCCGATCTTGCTCTCTTTTAACTGCCTATGTTAGCAAGACTTAGTGGTTTACCGAGTGCTGGAACCCGACCCCCGATTGTCCGCTTGCGGGAAGCAGCCGTCGCGAAACCGGACAGCTATCTGCGGTCAGATTCCGGCACTACAACTATCACGTTCCTGTCGCCGTGCCCACTCGGAGGCGTCACGCCCAGGAAAGCCCAGTGCGCGTGATACGAAACGCTGTGCAGCTGCATGACGCCAAGATCCGAGATCGCGACCTGGCCGCTTGCCGTCTTCGTTGATACTCATGATCTTCGGCGAAGTTTGAGTGTCCTGATACGCGATCTGCCCTGGTCTGCCGAAAAACGCGAACCTGCTTTTCGCCTGTCTTGTCGTCATGCAGCCAGATTAAGGACTCTTGCGCGCCTGCGGTGGTCATGAACGATTTGCCATTAGGCATCATCGCGAGCCCCTCTTCCTCGCTCGCGCCAGATAAGCTTTGCTCAGAGTTCGGACAATCGTGCCGGATAGACGCGCCAGCCCCTGCCGTGTTGCGAGCGAAATTAAAGGTCCGCTACTTTGAGTTGAGTTTTCCCGCCCTTCCACGATGCCCGGAACTGCTTCTCGACGAAGCCGGCATCGTAGTCCCGCTTCTGTGCCTTGAGCGCCTGCTGCAACCCGAACAGCGAACGCGGGTTGCGTGGGTGGTAGTCTAAGTCTTCGCGGAAAACTTTTTCCGCGCCCGCATTGTCTCCGTTCATCAGAAGCGCCGCACCGAGTGACTCGCGCACCGGGAAAAACCAGTCCTCCGGCTCGGAATATTTGAGAGTGTCCTGGACGGCCACAGCGCTTTGCAGCAGAGCGATGGCACCCGCGTTGTCTTTCTTCGCCAAGGCAATTTTCGCACCCAACACGTCTCTGGCGATCTTGAGGACGTCTTTTGCCTTGTTGTCTACTGGCATGGCAAAGACCACGTCCTCCGGCGTATTCTTTTCCGCGTCCGACACGACCTGATACTCCCTCTCGGCTTCATTCACGTTTCCTTTAGCCGCCAGGGCCATGCCGCGCGCGAAATGCCAGAACACGGTCATGATCTTCATTTCCGGATCGGGCCTGGGCATCTTGAGGACTTCGTCCCACTTGTGGAAGCGCACATCCACCGCGAAGGGGATGGTCATGAAGCCCTCCAGAGGCGGCATGTCCTTGACATGGGGCGCTACGTGAGCTGCCAGCAGGCCGGCATTTTTGTTGGCTTCAGCGTAGTCGCCGTTCATGGCTGCACACATGGCGATGAAGTGCAGGTTATGACTGTAGTACATCAGGGGGTAGATGCCCTGCGCGCCACTCGCCTTGATGTAAGCCTGGTCGACTGCGGCCGCGTCCTGGTTGGTTTTAACCGCCGCTGCGTAGTCGCCCGTGCGGATGTAGACATGAGCCGGCATGTGCACGATGTGTCCCGCCGCTGGCGCCATGGCGGCCAGCCGGTTGGCCCCAGCCAGGGCCCGCTCGGGAGACTTCGACGCTTCCACCGAGTGAATGTAGTAGTGGATCGCGCCCAAATGGTTGGGATCCCGTTTGATCACCGATTCGAGGGTCGCGACGATTTCTTCGGTGCCCTCCCGCGCGGTTCCATCCACCATCCACAAACCCCAGGGATGAAGGTTCATGCCGGATTCGGCGAACAGCGTAGCCGCGTCGAGGTCGTCAGGAAACTGCTTGGCCACTTCGCGCATGGCGTCGTGATAGGCCTCGGCCGCCTGCCGGAGGTCCGCCTTGGGATCGGCTGGAAAACGCAGTGCCATGGCCTTGATGTAAGCCTGCTCAGCGGGCGAAGCGTTACCAGAGAGATCGACCGCTTTCTGGATGGCCGTATGAGCCGCTCGGAAGCGGTCGTCGCTGGCGGGATCGTTGTAGTTGGGTCCTACGGCCTCGGCCACTCCCCAATAGGCCATGGCCAATTTGGTGTCAAGATCTGCGGCACGCTGAAACGAGCGCGCCGCCTCGTCGTGGTTGAAAGCGTAGATTTGACGCAACCCCTGATCAAAGAATTGCTGGGCTTGCGCGTTTTCGGTTGATACCGGGTGATGCAGGTCGCCATAGCCCTGCATCAAAGTCGCTGGCTTCGCTTGAGCGTGGGCCGAATGATCCTGTGCGCTGACGATGCCGCAGAGAAACAGACCGGGCACGACCATACTCAGAACGCCAATGTAAGTGTAATCGCGAAGTTTCGACGGCATACGTTTTCTCCCTCTGCTTTCGGATTGATTTGAAGCACTTGTCGCATCCGCGAACGCTTCGACGAACTTTACTATGCATCACGATGGCGGCCAATACTTTCCCGGGCGTCTGGCTCTCTTGCCTGCGGCGCGGTACGATGTGCCCGACTTGACCAAGCGTCCGAAGATCCCAATGACTGGCAATCCATGCACCTTATAGCACCTTATGAAAAAACGTCCGCTCTCGGTGACCATCATCAGTTGGCTCTTCGTGGCAGCGGGTGTAGTCGGGCTTGCTTACCACCTGAGTGAGTTCAAGACACTACACCCGTTTCCATCTGACGTCGCGTGGGTGGGCCTCCTTCGTCTGGTGGCGATCGTCTGTGGAACCTTTATGCTCCGGGGTAACAACTGGGCGCGCTGGCTTTCGCTGGCTTGGCTCACGTTTCACGTTATCCTGAGCGGCTTTCACTCTCTGCAGGAGTTGGTAATGCACAGCGTGCTGCTGGCCATACTTTCATTTTTTCTTTTGCGCCCGGAGGCCAGGGAATATTTTCTCGGCGGAAGAAAAGAGGCGGCGTAGAGGCCAAAGACCGGCTGTCCAGGTCATCCCTGGATGGCGATAGGCACGCACTTGCCCGGAGGAACGGCCAGCGCTTTCAAAGCGAGTTCGTGCCTTCTCCTTGCGCTCCGAGCAGGCGTGGTGCAACCCGGCCGGTTAAGTCAAACAATGCAGGCGTTTTCATCAAGCGCTCCCCCTTCAAAGACCCTTGCACAGGACGGATGCTGCGAAATAATCGGAAGTCAGATTTTCAGAGTGAACCCTCTATCGGATGTCCGCGTGGTGCCCGAGATCTACGAGGAAGGCGTGTCATTTTGTCGCGACTCTCTCACCGGGGGGACGGAATTTTGGATCCTTGCGAATCGGACCAGCTGGTCGATTCCAACGGCCCTTCACATCGTAATGTTCGGCCCAATCGTCAGCCTCAATGATCCTGCTTGCCGCGTTAGCGCGGGCTTGAGCGCACTGCTGAAGCCCTCCTTTGAAGCATCCCCAACAACAAGTCTTTATGGAGTAGCCCACCATTGGCCCGGATAAAGAACGAGCGTGAGGGGACGACTGCCTAGCCTAGCTCATACGTACATCAAATAGCGACAGCCAATACTGAAGAGATTGCAGAGTAAAACCGCAAAGAATGAGTCCAATGCCGAATACGCCGAGCCGCCGCTCCGGGAGATTGTCGGCGTAATATTCGATGTAAGGATTCATCGTAATGCCCACCCCGGTGACAATGCCTGTCACCAAGCCGACGCGAATGGCAAAAGACCAGGCGTGGTCCACGTGATGGATGAACGCGCTACAGATTAGGGCTGCGACCGTGTAGCCGACTGTACGTACCACCGTTCCCCAAAACTGGCGACGCGTAAGCCGTGGACGGCGAGACGCTGCATAGTCGATCGAAGGACGCATGCCGCGAGAGTAGGCCAATACTTGGCCGAAGGTGATCAGAATGGCAAAGGCGATGGCGAATCCGAAGCCCAAAATCCTGTACAGTCCGGCTCCGAAAGCGAACCCCCGGATGGCGGAAAACAGTCCTTCCCAAGGCAAGGAGTAATGATCCAGCCCACGAGATGCTCGACTGAACTCAATCGACAGAGTGATACCGGTGGCGATGCCGGAAGCCAGGCCAAAGAAGAGACCGAGGCCGAGGCCATAGCCGATGCCGAAGACAACGGAGTACGTTACCGCACGGGTAAGCAGCCGCAACGGACCGTGTTGTCCACCCAATAGGTCGTAGGCCAGATAGAGACTGCCCAGCACGTCAAGACACGTACCCGTAATGCTGACGGCTGCCACTGTATGGTGGTCCACGCAACGATTGTAGACCTTAAATTCTGGTGATCATGCCCGAATGAACACTCGGAACTTAGCAAGGAACGCTTCTGAACTTCCGGATTGGCAACGAGCCACCCGGAATCTGGCCGCTGATGAACCAAGAGAAACGCTACTGCTACAGGAGCTGGCTCGTTTGGAATTGAGACTGGTGGATGAAGAGTCTCTCGGCATTACTTTTTGGGAATGACTTTGATTTCGAAGATGCGAGGCCAAAGTTTGCCGGTGACAAACAGGCGCTTCCTCTTCGGATCGTACGCAATGCCATTCAGGACGGCTTCCGGATCGCGTCGATACCCAGGACTCAACAACCCGTGAAGATCAATCCACCCCACCACGGCGCCAGTTTGCGGCAGAATCCGTGCGATCCGATCACTGTGCCATACGTTCGCAAAAATCTGGCCGTCCACCAATTCCAGTTCGTTTAACTCTGGAATCGAATTCTCCCCATCGTGAACCCGGAGACGCCGTTTTTCCGTGAACGTCACGGGGTCGAGGATACGGATATTTTCCGTACCGTCACTCATGAAGAGCTCACGGCCATCCGTCGCCAATCCCCATCCTTCTCCTTGGTAGGAAAATCGCTGCCGTAACCGGAAGTCCGTTGCGTCGTAGATAAACCCGGTTTCCGCCTGCCACGTCAACTGTACGATTTCATCCTTGAAGAGGGTTATGCCTTCGCCAAAATATTCGGGCGGCAAATCCACTCGTTCAACAATTTGTCCGGTTTCCAGGCGAACTTTACGAACGGAGGAACGGCCCTTCAGGCCCGTGCTCTCGTACAAGAAACCACCTCGATATGCCAAGCCCTGCGTGAACGCGGCTGAATCGTGGGGAAATTGACGAACAATCCTGAATGTGTACTCGGGTGGTCTTGCGTGTTGAGCTGCCTGAGGTGAGTTCTGAGCAAAAGGCGCGCCGATATACAGTAAAACCGATGCGACTCCAAGACCTGTAGTTGCTCTCAACGTATGCACCCCTGCGTTTCTCGATGAATAGCATGCGCTGCCACACTGTCGCGGGGCAATATGAGCCCCTTCCTCTGAGCCTTTGGACGGAGGTCGGTTATTGCCAGCCGAATGTTCAAGGCAGTAGCCTTGGCTGCTGTCGCTCTCAGACCGAACAGAGAGGATGGGAAGCGTTCGCAGGAAACCGTTCCTTCCAGTGGAGCGCTAAAAGTACAGCTTCAGATCGAATTGTGGATCGCCCGGCCCGCCCGAATCAGTGCCCAGAATGGAAGCAATCGTCTTGGAGACCTCCTTTCCAAACGACCCTGGCGAGGAAACACCGGCACTGGGGTTCGCGAAGTTGGGATGTTGAAGGCGTTGAAGAACTCCACCCGGAACTGTAGTTGCAATCGTTCCGTAAATTTGACTGCTTGAACAGACTGAGGTCTGTCATCTGAATGCCGAACAACCGGGGAGCGCACGTTCCGAATGTGCCGGACTCCCTGCGCAGCGAAGACCCCGCGAGTGGCGCAAGCATGGAGCCAGTAGGAATCCCTGGGAGGAGGTCAAGGCTACTCTTCCACAATCAGATTAGGGAAGAGTTGCCACTCGGACAGAACCACGTGACGGCCAGGGAAGATCTCGGCGAGGTGTGCTGTGGCATCGACCCATCGACGCGCACGTTGACCCCATGGTGGGCGCAAGCCCCGGGGTTCAGGCCGGGGTGAGCGATTGCCTTTCTGTTCGGCATGGTATACATTCTTCGCGTCCAAAAGACCTACGGGCGAATAGCCGGAAAGTAAAGCCTCTTCGTCGTCCTCCGCTGAAGCAAGGCGGTTGTGGGAGGAACCCAGAGATTCCCGCAAAACCAGCGGGGACTTAGGAATCCCTGCCATTCATGGCGGGGAGGATGTCAACGGCCGTTTCTCATTGGAGTATTCTTGCTCTCCGCTGGCCAGAGGTTTCTACGAGCGGTACATCGTGAACAACTTCAGCCGAAATTCAGCTCGAATACTCGCCTCACGAAAGGAATGTTATGCCCAGAAAAATCGATCCTCTCAATAAAAAGCTCTACGGTTCGGTAACCGCAATACTAACGGTGACCGACGTGAAAGCGGCAGCCGCTTTCTATCAAAAGGCATTCGGCTTTGCAAAACGGGGGATCATGAATGGACCAGACGGCAAAGCCATCCATGCCGAGCTGACACTCCGCGGCACGACATTAATGTTGGGGCCGGAAATGCCGCAGATGGGTTCGCGGGCCGCGAAAACAGTCGGCGCCTCGCCGACAAGTTTGTATCTGCTGACTGAAAACGCCGACAAGGCGGTTGCCAAGGCCGTAAAGCTCGGCGCCACGTCCAAGGGACCCGTGATGGATATGTTTTGGGGCGACCGCTGTGGAACCGTTGTCGATCCGGAGGGTTACACTTGGATGGTGGCTACCCACATTGCACAACCCACACCTAAGGAAATGCAAAAGAAGATGATGGAACAAATGGCCAGCCAACAGGCAGCCCGCGCTGCGAGCGGCTCCTGAGTACTGCGCTAACTTTCTTATCCCAACTGTTCCAGTTAGGCTGGCGGCGGCGATCGGGCATAGACGGCAATAGACATTTCGCTCCTAGTCCTGAGTGACCTCGCGAGTGGCGCAAAGCCCCAGACTTCAGGCCTTGGGTGAGCCACGGCTATAGCGGTGTGGCCTGCTGTTCAATGTAGCGCTTGATGAGGTGGAGTGGTGCGCCGCCACAGGATGCGGCGAAATAAGAAGGCGACCACAGAACATTCTTCCAGTAGCATTTGGCGATTCGCGGTAACCGGCGTCGTAGAACATAGCTGGATACACCTTTTAAGGAGTTCACCAGCGATGAGACGGACACTTTCGGCGGGTAATT
>MNIJ01000199.1 GCA_001919715.1 Acidobacteria bacterium 13_1_20CM_58_21 | reverse complement strand
ACAAGGCATTTTGCGCCGATTCCACGTCACGCCCGTTACGCCCAGTGACATGCTGGCTTCCAGCGTCGTGGCCAATTTTGTGCTTACGTTACCGACTGTTTTCATCGAATTTCTTTTCGCACGCGCATTCTTTCATGTGACTCATTTGGGCAACCTTGTCTCGGCGTTCCTGCTGATCGCCGTCGGCGCCGTCTCCTTCGCATCCATGGGGCTCGTCGTCGCCAGCGTCACCAACACCATGCAGGAAACACAGGTGATCAATCAGCTCATCTGGTTTCCTTTGATCTTCCTTTCCGGAGCGACCGTGCCGCTTGCTGACCTTCCGCAGCTGGTCAAGCGCGTAGGCCTATTCCTTCCCGCCACCTACCTCGTCACCGGCCTACAAAGCGCTATCTACTGGTCCTTTGCTCCCTGGAGTGTGGATGTTCTACTCGCGCTCTGCTCGCTCGCCCTCTGGGCCATCCTCACGTTCTTTTTGTCCGCCCAGCTCTTCCGCTGGGAGCCCGAGTCAAAAATTCCCCGCCGAGCCAAGCTTCTCGCCGCGGCCACGGCTATCCCTTTCCTCCTTTTGGGGTTTTGGGAATACAAAACCAACCGGACCATTGCGCAGGCGCAAGCTATGTTTGATTCGCTCAATCCACCTTCAAAACCCAACGCTACTTCCGTACCAACGCCCTGACCTCCCATTTCAGTTCTTTATTCCCCTGCAGCTATCAACGTATCGCCTGGAGACGCAGGCGCCAAATTGGTTGGAGAAAACTGTGTTTCCATGACGCTTGATGCATTGACGCTTTATCCCGCGTACCGTATTCTGCGATTTCGAGCAGTACGACGGCGAGTGACACTACCAAATGGGGAGTATCTATGCCGATTCAGGCGACCGAGAAAATCTGGCACAACGGAAAGTGGATCAATTGGGACGACGCCAAGTTGCATGTCCTTTCGCACGTGGTGAGTTACGGCTCCGCGGTCTTCGAAGGCATCCGCTGCTATGAAACGAAGCAAGGATCCGCGATCTTCCGGTTGCGCGAGCACATGCAGCGGCTGATCAACTCCGCGAAAATTTACCGCATGGAGCTTCCCTTCTCCGTCGATCAGTTCGCCAGCACGGCCTGCGAACTGGTCCGCCTAAACAAATTGAATTCCTGCTACGTGAAGCCCATCGTGCTGCGCGGCTACGGCGAAGTGGGAGTGAATCCGCTGAACTCGCCGATCGACATTTACATGGCCTGCTGGAGCTGGGGCGCTTATCTTGGCCCGGAAGCTTTGTCGAAAGGCGTTGAGGTCGGAGTCAGCTCCTGGACGCGCATCGCTCCAAACACCCTGCCCGCCATGTCCAAGGCCGCGGCGAATTACATGAACTCGCAGCTCATTCGCATGGAAGCGGGCTTCAACGGCTACACCGAAGGTATCGCTCTGGATTCTCAAGGCCACGTCAGTGAAGGCTCGGGCATGAACATTTTTCTCGCGCACGACGGGGTGCTCTATACACCGCCTCTCGCCACCAGCATTTTGCCAGGCATCACTCGGGACGCGGTCACGAAACTGGCGGACGACCTGCGCATTCCCGTCAAGGAACATGTAATTCCACGTGAAATGCTCTACATCGCCGACGAGGTTTTCTTTGTGGGCACCGCCGTCGAAATCACGCCCATCCGCTCCGTCGATCACCTCCAGGTCGGCAAGGGTGTGGCCGGACCGATTACCCGGAAGCTCCAGGAAGAGTTCTTCGCCATAACCAGCGGCAGCAAGCCCGATCGCCACAACTGGCTGACACCGGTAAACGCTCCTGTCGGCGCCGCTTCTCGCTAATCGATTCCCAATCCGTTTTGTAGGCGCCAGGGACTTTTCTTGATCCTGTCGCCCTTTCCTCTGTGAATCGCCCGCGATTTCGCCGCGTTGACTCACTTCGTTCGAACCCCTATCACTTCGCGCAGCGGCATTCCTTGTAATGATCGGCCAAACTTTCTCGCATTACCGCATTCTGGAAAAGCTCGGGGGCGGCGGCATGGGTGTGGTCTACACCGCCGAAGATCTCAAGCTTGGCCGCCGTGTGGCGCTCAAATTTCTCCCGGAAGAACTCCACCAGAACCCGCAGGCGCTGGAGCGTTTCCGCCGCGAAGCGCGTGCCGCTTCCGCGCTGAATCACCCAACATCTGCACCATTCACGAGATTGAGGAACACGAAGGAAGATTTTTTCTGGTGATGGAATTGCTCGAGGGTGAAACCCTCAGGCAACGCGTCAAAGGGCGCCGGAGCACAATTGATCGATCTCGGCGGGAAGGCTGGCGCTCCGCGCCGCATTCCAGATAGAATGCAGCCGGTCGAATCGGGCGCATATTCCTTTCCGTGCATGGAGAGTCGAATGTACAGCACATCGCAAAAGCTGATCGCGGAATTCCTGGGAACGTTTGCCCTGATTTTCTTCGGCGCGGGCTCGGTCTGTGCGGATCAATATTTGCATGGCGCGGGCGGCCTCGGTTTTCTCGGCATCGCGCTCACTCACGGCCTGGCGATCGGCATCATGGTTTCGGCGCTCGGCCACATCTCCGGCGGACATTTCAATCCCGCGGTGACCATCGGCTTCTGGGTCACCAAACGCGTGAATACTGTGGACACCATTCTCTATTGGGCCGGGCAGCTGGCCGGCGCGACGGCCGCCGCATTTCTGCTGCGGGCCGTCATTCCAGAAGAGACCTGGCGCGCCGTCGCTCTGGGCACGCCGGAACTCGCGCGGGATTTTCCGCGCTGGGCTGGAATGGCGCTAGAGGCGGTGACGACTTTCTTCTTGGTTCTCGTTGTTTTTGCCACGGCTGTCGATGAAAAAGGCGCGTTCCATTCGATCGGGGGTTTTGGCATCGGTCTGACAATTTCCCTCGGCATCCTCGTTGCCGGTCCGTTTACGGGTGCCGCTTTGAATCCAGCTCGGGCATTTGGCCCCGCGCTCGCGGCGTGGCGCTGGGCCAACCATGGTGTCTACTGGGTCGGTCCGCTGGCCGGAGGATTTGTCGCCGGCCTGCTCTACGATTCGCTCTATCTAAGAAAAGCCTGAATCGGTTTTAAGTTAGAAGTTCTTACTACGCAAACTACGCTGCCACTTTCATTTTGCACCTGTAGTCGCAGGTTTCTCCCCGTGATGTTTCAGCTCGAAGTGCTTAGTCTTCTCTCCTCAAGGCTCTCTGCCCGCGGGCCGCGACTGCCGCACCAGGCGGCTACCGGGCGTACTTCCCTCGGCCCTAATTTTTATCCCTATCCCGGTTCCCCTGTCCGGCAACTGCGGGCTAACAACTTAAGACTGCCCACTCCAGGTACCGTTAACTAGCGCGCAACTGGCCTGCGCGGCTTGCTTGCCCACCCTACCCCCGGATGCTAGTGTCGCGTATAGATGCATGCTTGCGGGGTTCACACGACATGTCCATCAGCATTGACGATCTTCTCCGCCGCGCGGTCGAAAGCAAAGCGTCCGACTTACACTTGAAAGTCGGCAATCACCCTTACTTGCGCGTGGACGGCCTGCTCGCCCCCCTGACCGACGTGCCTCGTGTCACGCCGGAAGAGATGCTCTCCATGGCGTTCAGCATGATGACCAACCGCCAAAAGCAAAAATTCAAGGAAACTGCGGAATTGGATATGGCCTATGGCGTGGCAGGTTTGGGCCGTTTCCGCGTCAACGTTTTCCAGCAGCGTGGCAACGTCGGCATGGTGCTGCGCGTCATTCCGACAAAGATTCGTACCACCGAAGAACTAAACCTCCCTTCGGTAATTTCCAGAATTTGCGAGGAACAGCGCGGATTGGTGCTGGTTACAGGAACCACCGGTTCCGGTAAGTCCACCACCTTGGCCGCGATGATCGACCGCATCAATGCCAACCGCGCCGACCATCTAATCACCATCGAAGATCCCATCGAGTTCCTGCACCGCGACAAGAAGAGCTTCATTAATCAGCGCGAGGTCGAAGTGGACACCGCGAACTTTTCCACCGCGTTGCGCGCTGCTCTGCGTCAGGACCCGGACGTGATTCTGGTCGGCGAAATGCGCGACCTCGAGACTATTTCCACGGCACTGCTCGCCGCGGAAACCGGCCACCTTGTGCTTTCCACCTTGCACACCTTGGATGCCACGGAAACGATTCAGCGTATTATCGCGGTCTTCCCGCCGCCGGAGCAGAAACAGATTCGCTTGCAGCTTGCCGCCACCTTGAAAGCGGTCGTCTCGCAGCGCCTGGTGCGACGCGCGGATGACAAGGGCCGTGTCCCCGCTTGCGAAATCATGATTGCCACAGGTTACATCCGCGATTGCATTATCAACGCAGACAAGACGCGATTGATCCATGACGCCATCGCCGCCGGCACCAGCCAGTATGGCATGCAAACGTTCGATCAGTCGCTCTTCGATCTCTACTCGAAGCAGCTCATCACACTAGATGAAGCTCTGGCGCGCGCGTCGAACGCCGACGAATTCAAGCTGCGCATTCAAGGTATTCGCTCCGCCGCCGACTCCGCTCGCGAGGAGATGGAACGCCAAATGGCCGACTTCGAGCGCTTTGCCCGCAAGTAACCTGGAATGCGGAAGCTGCGGAGCGTCTGATCTGCGTCTCGGTGCCCTCGGCGTTAAGCCTTTTCCTTACTGGAGCATGTGCTGCATCTGTTTTCTTTACTTCCCTACTTGGTTACTTCTATTCTTATCTTGTGTTTGCCAAGGCGCAACAAGTTGAAACCGAAGCGGAGTTGTACGATGTCGCAGTGCGCGCGTTGATGCGGCGAGCGCTTTCCGTGCATGAGATGCGGCAGAAGCTGGAGCGGCGGAGCGATAACAAGCGGCTGGTCGAAGTGGTGATGGCCCGTCTTACGGAAAACGGTATGATCGATGACGCGCGTTACGCCAAGCAATTCGCCCGCCAGAGAACCGAATCGCGCAAGCAAGGAAAATTCCGGGTCGCCCGCGACCTCCGCGCCAGGGGAATCGCAGACCGGCACATCGAATCCGCCCTCGAAGAAGTCGCCGAGAACACCGACGAAGCTGCCATGGTCCGCCAGCTCATCGAGCGCAAACTACGGTCCTATCGCGGCGAAATCGACCAAAGGAAAACGGCCTCCCTCTACGGTAGTCTCCTGCGTGGCGGCTTCTCCGCCGACATCGTTCGCCGCGAACTCCGCGCGCTCACTCGCCAGGACGTGCCCGAAACTGAGGCGGGTTCGGCGTAGACTCGTCCACTGCGCCTCCAATGGTGCTATCTCACCCCCTCTGCGATAATGAGGGCACTCCATCGTGCCGGAATTGAGGCTCACGTGACGGGCAACGAGATACGCGAGAAATTCTTGCAGTTTTTTGAGGATCAAGGCCACCGGCGGGTGCGCAGTTCGTCGCTGGTGCCACATGGGGATGCTACGCTGCTGTTTACGAATGCGGGGATGAACCAGTTCAAGGACGTGTTTCTGGGGCTGGAAAAGCGAGATTACACGCGGGCGGCGACGGCGCAGAAATGCGTGCGGGCGGGCGGGAAGCACAACGATCTTGAAAATGTGGGGTTTACGAAGCGGCACCACACCTTTTTCGAGATGATGGGGAATTTTTCGTTTGGTGATTATTTCAAGAAGGATGCCATCGCCTACGCCTGGGAATTGATCACATCGCCACAATGGTTTGGAATCGCGAAGGACAAGCTGTACTTAACGGTTTTTGGCGGGGCGGAAGTCGCGCCCGGAAATACGCTTGGCGTGGATGAAGAAGCGCGGGGTTTCTGGCGCGACCAAAACGTTGCGGCGGAGCGCATCATCCCGATTCCTGGGCTCAAAGATAATTTCTGGGCTATGGGTGACACCGGCCCCTGCGGGCCGTGCAGCGAAATTCATTACGATATGGGGCCGGCCGCATCCGATGAAGGCCACCCGGATTGTAGGTTCCCTTGCGACTGCGGTCGCTTCGTTGAAATCTGGAATCTCGTCTTCATGCAATTTAACCGCGATGCTTCCGGCACGCTCACCTCTCTGCCGAAACCTTGCGTAGACACCGGAATGGGTCTTGAACGCGTCGCCTGCGTCCTCCAAGGCGTCATTTCCAACTACGACACCGACTTGTTTCAGCCGCTGATGGGCAAGGCGGCCAGACTCCTAGAACATGACATGAGTGATGCTGCCGAGGAAGTCTCCAGAAGGATTATCGCTGACCATTCGCGAGCCTCCACCTTTCTGATTTCTGACGGCGTAATGCCTGCCAACGAAGGTCGCGGTTACGTGCTGCGAAAAATCATCAATCGCGCGCTGCTCAATGCGGGACCGCCGGAGACAGTATCCGACCAGGTACTTCCTGCCATGGCCGAGACGGTGGCTCAACAAATGCGGGCGGCATACCCGGAACTGGACGAAAACATGAAGCACGTAGGTACGGTTTTGACGTCGGAGACTTCGCGCTATCGCCGGACCATGACGACCAGCCTGGCAAAGCTCCGCGAAGAAGTTGCTCAGCTAGTGAAAACGCTGCCTCCGCAATCCACGGAGGCGCGGGGCATGCCCATTCACAAGGTGACTCTTTCAGGCGATGCCGCCTTTAGGCTCTACGACACTTTCGGCCTTAGAAAAGACGTGATCGAAGAGGCGTCGAGGCTCCAGGGAGTGGACGTCGATTGGCACGGATTTGACTTGGCCCTGCGGGAGCAGCGCGAGCGCGGCAGGGCGTCGTGGAAGGGTGAAGCGAAAGAGGCGGCCAATCCGGCCTACGCAAAGATTGCGGACCGATTCGCGACCGAGCCGGATTTTTACCTTAGGACGAGCGCCAAAGATTGCGGCATTGAAGCGATCATCACAAAGAACGGTCCGGTGAATGAACTGAAGGCCGGGGAGAACGGTGAGATCGTTCTGGATCGCACAGTGATTTATGCGGAGTCGGGCGGGCAGATGGCGGACACCGGCGCGTTCTATGACAACCCGGAATCACAACTGCTCGCGGACGTGACGGGTGCCTATTACCCGGTTGGGGGGCTGGTGGCGCACAAGGTTGTGGCCAAGGAGACCCTGCGCGTCGGGGATCGCGTGGCGGTTGTAGCGGATGCGGAGCGGCGGGCGAGGATTATCCGCAACCACACAGGGACGCATCTCGTGAATGCGGCGCTGCGGAATATTCTTGGCACACATGTAAAGCAGTCGGGGTCGCTCAATGCGCCGGAGCGGCTGCGCTTTGACTTCTCGCACTTTGCACATGTCGATGCGGAAGAGCTGCGCGACATCGAGCAGCAGGTGAACGACGAGATTCGGCTAAATACGAAGATCGAGACAGACGTCACGTCGCTCGAGGAGGCGCTGGCTTCTGGCGCGCTGGCTTTTTTCGGCGATAAGTATCCCGAGCACAACGTTCGCGTAGTGACGATTCCCGATCCCCGAGCGGCGCGAGGGTTCTACTCAAAGGAGCTTTGCGGTGGTACGCACGCGCAGCGAGTTGGCGACATCGGCGTGCTGAAAATCGTGAGTCAGGAGTCCGTTGCCGCGGGCGTGCGCCGCATCGAAGCCGTTACCGGGATTGGGGCGCTCGAGCACTACCAGCAGCAAGCGCAAACCCTGCGACAGCTGGCCGTCCAGCTCAATGTGGGGGAGGACGGTATCCTGGCGCAGGTTGAGAAGCTTTACGAGACCGCCAAGCATCTGGAGAAAGAGCTGGAGGCGCAGAAGCGCAAAGGGGCGCTCAGCCAGATCGACGTGCTGGCCGCCCGGGTGCAGACGGTTAAGGGAGTCAAAGTGATCGCTGCCGAAGTGGAAAATGTTGACCGCGAGGGACTTAGGCAACTGGTGGACAGTTTGAGACAGAAGCTGGGTTCTGGAGTGGTGGCGCTCGGTATGCCGGAGGATGGCAAGGTGGCTCTGATTGCTGGGGTAACCAAAGACCTGACGGCTAAAGTTCATGCTGGCAAGCTGATACAAGCGTTGGCCAAGCAAGTGGGGGGTTCCGGGGGTGGCCGGCCCGATTTGGCCGAGGCTGGCGGAAAAGACACAGCTGCCCTAAAAAGTGCCTTGTTAAGCGTCCCCTCCCTCCTCGAGCCCTTGTTATAATCTAGGCACCGTCAGAAAACCGTGTCTTGCGGTAGACAACCTCCCCTGCGGGCGCGGATTCGCAGGGATGAGCCATCGTCGGGTGATCTCGGCAGACTGCTCGGAGGGGTCCCTAGTACCGAAGGGATATTGACCGTGACCGGGTGGGGGCGATAATAAGGACTGTCCGCTCTGTACGAGGTTCGAAAATTGTTGTTGGCCTTCCCCAGGGCACGATGGTGAAACGCACAGCAAACGCGGCGTGGCTTGTTCTAGCGACGCTGATGGTCTGCTCGACCGTTTTCGCCCCGGGCACCAGCGGCCAGATCGCCAAGGTCGTTGACGATTCGGGCCGGCAGTTCTTTGTCAACGCCGAAGCGCCGGTGATAGCCAAACTCACTGCCACCAAGCCGCGCGCCAGCATCTACCTGCCCGCTGAGTCTTCGTTTTCAGGACGCAGCCGTCCAGCCATGGACATCGGCCGCGACGGCCAGGAAAAACTCGTTCGAGAAGCGGCGGACCGGCATCGCGTGGACCCGGCGCTGGTCCGCGCGGTGATTGAAACGGAATCGAACTGGAATCCCAAGGCGTATTCCCGCAAGGGAGCCGGCGGATTGATGCAGTTGATTCCCACGACGGCACAACGATATGGGGCTTATGACCTGTTCAACCCGCAACAAAACATTGATGCCGGGGTTAAGCATTTGAAGTGGTTGCTGGAACGCTATAATGGCAACCTCAATTTGGCCCTGGCGGCGTACAATGCGGGAGAGGGGGCCGTTGACCGGGCTCACGGAATACCTGCGTATCGAGAAACGCGGAATTACGTACAGCGAGTACAGGATGCCTATTTCCGGCCGGGTTCGGGACGTCTTGCGGATGCCTTCATCAACCCACGCGCGATCCACAGAGACGTCACTCCGAGCGGCCGCATCATATTCACCAACGAATAGAATAGGGTATCCGGTAATTAGTTCTTGGTGGTTGGTTGTTCGTGCTTCTTAGTTGTATGTTCCTGGTGGTTGTCGAATTGAGCGGCGTTTTGGGGATGTAGCTTGCTATTTCCTGCCAAAAAAAATTTGCACCAGGGCTTCGCCCGTCTTTCGCCGGTTTTTGTGATGCTGGGCTTTGTGCTCACCATTGCTGCTGCACCTGTGAAAACGACTGCGGGGGCCGCGGCCACTGCAGTGAAGCGCCCATCCGCTTCCGCGCAATTTGCGCGGGCCGAAGAGCAGCGCGCAGCGCTGAACAGCAAGCCCACCGAGAAGCGCACGCTGGCGGACTACAAACTGGTGGTCACCGCCTACCGCCGCGTTGCTTCGGTTACGCCACGAGCCGCTGAAGTCCCCGATTCCCTTCGAGCCATTGCTGAGCTTTACATCGAAATGGGCGACCGGTTTGGGCGAAACTACTACCAGTCGGCCGCCGATTCGTACCAATTTCTGGTGCACGAGTATCCGACCAGCAAGTATTGCCAGGATGCGATCCTGCGAGTGGCCAAGCTGCAGCGCGATCAGCTGGGAGATGCGACACTGGCCAAAAAGACTTATGAGGATTTCCTGAAGCGCTATCCGCGTTCGCCGAGAAAGCGCGAAGCGCAAGAAGCGCTGGCGGAATTGGCGCTGCTACAGAATGGCGAGGAGCAGTCCGCGACGAACAGCGTGGCGTCGGATTCAGCGGCGGCCTTGCCAACCGCGGAAGCAGGGCGCGCGGGTGCACCGGTGCACTCCGGGGGCAAGTCGGTCAGCCGGCCGGGGTCACGGGAGATTCCGCGAGTGCGGCGAATTCGCGCGGACGCCAACGGCGACGCGACGCGGCTGACCATCGATCTCGAAGACAGCGTGCAATACGCTTCCGGGCGCATCGCGAATCCCGACCGCATCTTTTTCGATTTGCACGTGGCGCGACTGGCGCCGGAAGTCGCTCGCGGCAACATCCGCGTGGACGGTCGCCTGCTGACCGCCGTGCGCGTGGCCGAGAATCATGGGGGCGTGGTGCGCGTGGTGCTGGACGTGAATGGAGTGAAGGATTACAGCGCTTCACTGACAAGCAATCCTCCGCAGCTTTTGATCGATCTCTACGGAAATCTTCCGGGGGCGCGGATTCACGCGGCCAAGGGAAAACCCGGGCAGGAAACAGCGTTGGAAGATGCGCATGAGGGCGTGGCAGCGGACGGCGAAGCGCGAGCGGTTGAGAATGCACCGGCAAAAGGATCGGCGGGGGACATGGTTTCGTTGGAGCAGCCGACAGAAAATTCGACGAGCGCCATGAGTGGCACGATTAACGGGAGTGCGATTAACGGCGGCGCGGCTAACGGTTCGACAGCCGGGAGCAATTCTTCCGCGGTGCCGCGCAATTCTTTGCCGAGCGCGAGGAACGCAAAATCGAAGTCCGTCAAAGCTAGGGCCACGAGCGCAAGGCCCGATTTAATTCAGCCTGCGAGCGCGCCACAGCCGACGCGCGACGGGCAGTCCACGCTGACGCGTGCGCTGGGCCTGAAGGTTGGAAGGATCGTGATCGACGCTGGACACGGGGGCCACGATACAGGAACGATCGGCCCTACCGGCTTGATGGAGAAAGACCTGTGCCTGGATGTGGCACTGCGGCTCGGGAAAATCATTGAGCAACGGCTGCCGGGCGCAGACGTAGTCTATACGCGTTCGGACGACAGCTTTATTCCTCTGGAAGAGCGGACGAACATCGCCAACCAGGCCAAGGCGGATCTGTTCATTTCGATTCATGCGAATTCGAGCAGGGACCACGCGGCGCGCGGCATTGAGACATATTACCTGAATCTGAAGGGCTCGGCGGAGGCCATGGAAGTAGCGGCGAGAGAGAACGCCACGGCGCAGGGAGGCGTTCACGAACTACAAGATCTGGTGTTGAAGATTGCAAGGACGGAGAAAATTGATGAATCCAAAGAACTTGCCGAAGACATCCAGGATTCTCTCTCAAAGCGAATTCAAAAGACGAACAAGCCGGTGAAAAACCGCGGCGTGCGGAAAGCACCCTTTGTGGTCTTGATTGGCGCGGACATGCCATCGATCCTGACGGAGATTTCGTTCCTGAGTAATCCGGCGGACGAGCAAATGCTCAAGAAGCCCGAGCAAAGGCAGAAGGTGGCTGAAGGGTTGTATCAAGGCGTGGTTGGTTACCTGGAGAGCATGAACAGTGTGACGATGAATCGACTGGCCAAAACCGGTGCAGGGCACGCCAGCGCGGCAGCGGTTGAACAATCTCGCAACCAAAACTAGGCCGTTAGTGTCTAATAGAGGATGGGATGCGAATGCCTCGCCTCATCTGCCTGTCGCTCTTTATGGCCGCCGTGGCTGGCGCACCCCGTTTGTTTGCGCAAAGTGCACTTGAGCGAGTATTCCCCGTACGATTTGGGCGATGGAACGCCGTCAGTTCCCCCATCAAGATCAAGACTGACGACGGGCGAGCACAGGTATTCGCCGAGTCGGGTCTGAAGAACTGGCTCGCTGAAGAGTATTCCGACGGGACTGAGAAGGTGGGAGTCACACTCCGGCAATTCCGGGACCCCAGCGGCGCGTACGAAGCCTACACCTCAGAGTTTGGGCCCCACATGCATCCGTCCACGATCGGAGGGCCTTCGGCGATCGACCAGGAGCGCCTGCTGCTGCTCGTCGGCAACCTAATCCTGGAGGTCAGGCCGCCACAGACTCCTACTACCGATGAGCTGCAACAACTTGCGGCGATGGTCCGGAAGCACTCCGAACAGACGCCACTGCCGCCGATTCGGACGTATTTGCCGAGCGGCTTCTCGGACGGGACGCAAAGGTACGCGCTAGGGCCTGCGGCGTTGCAGAACGCGCTGAACGCGCTAAGACACGAGGAATTCACGAACCTTGTGAGTGAAGCAGGGTTTGCCTCTGGCGCGGAGGCCATGATCGCGGAGTATCGCAACGGCAAGGACTCGGCAGGATTGCTACTGATCGAATATCCCACCCCGCAACTGGCGGAGCAGCACCTGCGACATCTGGAGCAGGCGCTTTCTCCGGCCACCAAGCAGGCGGGAACAACCATTGAACGCAAGGCTTCCCTGCTCGCACTCGTACTGAAGCCCTCCTCAGCGGCTTATGGCGATGCGCTGCGGAGCGCGTTGAATTACGAAACAGAGGTGACCTGGCACGAGCCGAGACACACGATTACCGATCCACCGTGGGTGACGATTCTCACCAGGATATTCCTAGTGACAGGTCTGTTCATGGTGGCGGCCGTGGTCCTGGGCGCGGCGTTCGGCGGTGTCCGCGTGGTGGCAAAAATCTTTTTCCCGGGCAGGATTTTTGACCGGCCGGAACAAATGGACATTCTGCAACTCGGGCTCTCCGGAAAACGAATCGATTCCCGCGATTTCTACTAACCGTCCGCAAGTGACTCCAGCTAACCAATCGCTGGATCCCGCAGCCAACAGGTGTCGGACCTGCTCACTTGGCCCTTGGCCCGCCAGAGCTGCGCGCAAGAATTTCTGACCCTTCTGAATCCCGCTGAGTCTTACATCGAGAAAGCGCATGCGCTCAGAACAAAAAGGAATCAAATCTCGGTCATTTTTCGGTACAATTCAGCTATGCTGCCACACACTCTTTCGCGACGTTCGTTCCTCGCTTTTTCGGCAATGTTGCCGTGTGCACTCTCAGTTCGCGCGGCGAAACCGATTCCGGTCGGCCTGGAACTCTATTCTGTCCGGGATGAACTGAAGAAAGATCCAGAGGGCACGGTTCGCGCCGTCGCGCATATGGGATATCAGGGTGTCGAATTCTATGCGCCCTATTTCGAGTGGTCCGAGAATCAAACAAAGCAGATGAGAAAGCTTCTGGACGACCTCGGCATCCGGTGCTTCTCGACGCACAACGGCAGCTCTTCCCTGAGCGCGGAGAACACCCCCCGGGCGCGCGACATGAACCTGATTCTGGGCAGTAAATACGTAGTCATGGCTTCGGCGGATCCGAAACCTGGTGTGGACGGCTGGAAGACTGTCGCTGATACCCTGAATCTTGCCGCCGACCAACTTGAATCATCCGGTTTGAGGGTGGGATATCACAATCACCAACGGGAGTTCATTCCCGTCGAAAATCAGCGGCCCATCGAAATCCTCGCAAAGAATACCAAACCATCGATCATGCTGCAGCTGGACGTGGGCACTTGTCTGGAGGCCGGTTCTGATCCGGTGGCCTGGATTCGCACGAATCCGGGCAGAATCCGCTCTCTCCATCTCAAAGACTGGTCACCGGAACCGGCGAAGGGTTTCACGGTTCTCTTCGGAGAAGGTGCGGCAGAATGGAAAAACATTTTCGAAGCAGCCGAAAGTGCCGGTGGAGTCGAGTACTACCTAATCGAACAAGAAGGCAGCCGGTTTACCGAGCTCGATACCGCGCGACGCTGCTTGCAGTCCTTCCAGCTCATCCATTCAGCATGATGCCCATTTGCCGAGAAGCTTCGTTCTTGACTGGCACCATGTTGAACAAATCTGAAGCCGAGAATGGGAGTTACACCGGCGACCTGCCGATTTATACACCGATGTCATGTTGTTGGGCTCATGCGCTTTATTCCTCATCAGGTCCATGGGGTGCAGCAAGTCTTGTTCAGAAGTAGTTCAAGTATCTTGAGTCGAAATCTGTCATTGCCGGGGCAGTTGAGGCACATAAGTCTTGGCAGATGTTATCTCGACATGTTGAATCCGCTTCCATCAGAAACAGAAATCGAGTTGACGCTCTCCCTGTGGGAACGGCAGATCCAGTAAGAGGCAAAGTACGGGCGTCGCGTCAAGGTTTTGGGATGGGCGTGGCTTTCACAGAAGTGGTTGGTGCGGACCTTGCCAGACTAGCTGGGCTTGGCAAAAACCCGTGGGGCAGTCCCCCTTCCGCCCTTGACTGCCCCCCGGGCCTAGTCAGAATTAACCTCTAGGCAAATTTTCATCATATAAGTAATCTGCGTCTGTTCGATATTGAACACCTAGTACTATCGAGTACCATAGATAGTTATCACATGCAATATGCTTGGTTACCCATATGGCGTGGGCAGTTGGAAAAAAGTTTGACGGCAGAACGACCCAAACTAGAGCTTGACACTGAGTCGATCCGCTAGATTGGTACTGAGTGATAAGAGCGGACCCCAACAATCATCGGGCCAGCGGATAACCCAACACTTGTTTCCTTAACACGTTCGAGGACCGTGCCCGGACAACGGCGCGTTCATAAGGCGCACCCCGACCGGGCCACACCGGCGTCAGCTATTGGAACGCCGCGCTGCGTTCTCGGGGATTGGAGGTTCCTGCGTCCAAGCTCTTACTACGCACCTTTGTGCTTGCGTTCATTTTCTGCAAGGGCTTCATCTTCTGCGAGTATGCGGTATAGCGTAGTGCGGCCTATTCCAAGGATTTCTGCAGCTTGAGCCTTGTTATCCTTGACGACTTTGAGAACGCGTTGGACATGCCGACGCTGAACTTCCTCGAGTGAACGCAGATCGGGATCCAAGTCGCCGATGTTTGATTGCTCGACGCGCATCATTTCCGGAAGGTCTCGAACATCGATTACATCTCCCTGCGCCATCATGCAGGCATGAGCGAGAACGTTTTCCAGTTCACGTACATTCCCCGGCCAGGAATGTCGAGCCAAGAGTATCTGAGTCTTTCGCGTAATTCCGCGAATGGGCTTACTGTATTGTGCTGCGAAACGCTCCAGAAAATGGCGTTCGAGCAAGGGCAAATCCTCTCGGCGCCGGGACAATCGCGGTAACTTGATTTCGACGGGGGAAATTCGATAGTAGAGATCCTCTCTAAACTTCTTTTCTGTCACCATCGCGCGCAGATCGCGATTGGTCGCGGTTACCACGTGCACGTCAACCTCATGAAGCGCTGGGGATCCAACGCGTTGTACGACATGGTCCTGCAACACTCGAAGGAGCTTGGCCTGGGTCGAGAGACTGGCATCCCCTATTTCATCCAAGAAAAGAGTGCCCCTATGTGCAAGCTCAAAATATCCCTTCTTGTCTTGGACCGCCCCCGTGAATGCTCCTTGCACGTGACCAAACACCTCGCTCTCGAACAAGGTTTCGACCATTGCTCCACAATTGCAAACCACAAAGGGTCCGGAAGGCACAGGACCAAGGCGATGGAGCGAGCGCGCCACCAATTCCTTCCCCGTTCCCGTATCTCCGCTAATCAAAATATTCCGAAAATGTGGAGCAACGCGTCGAATCCGATCAAATACTTCCAACATTAGAGGGCTCCAGCCTACGATTCCCTCAAACTGAAAAGCCTCCACGAGGTCACGACTAATTTGCGTAGCTTCACGCCGCTGACGAGCAATGTCCACGAACTTCCCCACCCGGCGTCGCAGCACTTCGACTGAAATTGGTTTATTCAAATAGTCGGCTGCACCCTTTTGGATAGCCTCAACTGCGGATTCCGTCGAGTATTCGCCGGTCAGGAGAATTACATTAATAGTGGGGTTCACCCTGACGATTTTGTCCAGGACTTCCAAGCCCCTGCAACTGGGCATCATTAGGTCCAGCAGAACAATATCCGTGCGCACCCCCAAGGCCAAGTCCAATCCCTCCTCAGGATTGGCAGAAGTGACGATTTCCAGCCTGCTTTCGCTTAGCGCCTGGGTGAGGAAGTCAAGAAATTCCAAGTCGTCGTCAATTGCTACAATCCGGACTGGCGGATCGGCCTTCCCACTTTGAGAAACCATTCTCGCTCCTAGTATCCCCAGAGCCAGAGACGAGGTCGTGCACTCATCAAGAACAATTCCCGCAACCCTCGTTGAAGTTCAGCGGGATCTGAATGTGTTTGCGACGCGAAGATTTAAGAAGTCCCAATCTCCACATGCGGTAGTATAAGCCGACACAGGTTCCATAGACAGTGTATGTTCTAATTGGATACTCCTAGCCTGTGAATTCGATGGCGGCGATTCCCTTCCCGGGAAAGGGAAATAAAGCTTCCAAGAAAAACCGGCCTTGGTCGGCTGATTCAATCTCATCGGCATCGGAGAATTGCAGAGGAGTATTAACTAAAACGATCGCGGACTGCCAACACGATCAGATCGGCTTCGATTTCCATGATAGCTTCAAGAATTCGCTCCGCGGGGTTTCCGAAACGCACGGTAGCCTCCAGACGACACCACAGCTCCGCCTCCGGCGGAATCAACTCGTAGAGCTGATGCATCACATTGGCCACTGAGTCTTGCGGGGTCCTCTTCCTCATCTTGGAATCTGGGTCAGGCATCACGTGCAGGAGCACGAGTCGCGCTTGATTCTCCCGGGCCATGGAAATGGCGTACGGCGCTGCCGCCTGCGCTTCCTTCGTGAAATCGGTTGCAAACAGCACCCGACGAAATTGGCCCCGGCTAGGAAACCCCTTTTCTTACGGACGGACCAATCGTGAGAACCGGTACACCGGCTTGCCTGAAGATTTCTTCCGCTACGGAACGAAGCAACAGCTTCATAGCGCCGGTGCGTCCATGCGTACCCAAAATCACCATGTCAACCTCACACTCGTTCAATGCCTGCTCGACTGGCGACCAAACCGACTGGGCCCGGACAAGCATGGTCTCCTGAGGCACTCCAACGAGCTGCGTCACCGATCGATGTGACGGACATCAACAAGCGAAGAGGATTTCCTGGAAGGGGAAGGAGCTAAGCGGCCACGACGCTTTCGAGCCCCGCCTTGTTTCTTATAATAAGCGTCGAACCTTTTACTTGCAAGAAATCTTTTTTCTTGAAATCGGCGAACAGCCGCGTCACGGTCTCTCGGGAAGCTCCGATCATTTGGGCGATCTCTTCGTGCGTGAGGGTAAGCGTGAGCTTCACCTCGCCTTTTTCTTCATCATGGTTTGCAGCGAGATCTAGCAGGAAGCGGGCCAACTTCTCAGCCGCGGAACGAGAGAGCCCAATGGTGCGCATTTCCGCGATCGCCAAATGATACGTTTCACCGAGCTGCTGCGCCACGCGCAGGGCTGCCTCGCCATGCTCACGCAGGAACAGCAAGAAATCTGTTCGAGAAATGAAATTTGCTTGCGTAGGTTCGATCACATCGGCGGTGAGCTCATAAGGTTTGCCGGTGACCGTCGCGGGCAGGCCCAGGACCTCTCCCTGTTCCGAGATCCTAAGAATGAGACTTTTCCCATCGGCGGAGGAAGTCGACAGTTTGACCTTGCCACTGCATAAAATGAAAACTCCGCGCGCTGACTGCCCTTCTACGAACAGGGTTGCCCCCTTCGGGTAAGCCGCCGCCGAGGGGATGGCCGCCAACTTCTGCACCGCAGGGGGAGGAAGGTTACAAAAGAGCCGATCCTCGCGGTGGGGGCAGGACAGACAGCTCTCAATGATTTCTAAACCGTAAGGGGCGCGCATGAAGTCACCGCCCCGGAGTATACCTCCCTCCCTGCGCGACACAAAACGAAACCCGCTTGGCATATACAGCCATCCGGCAAATGAGAACTGGCCTGACATTTGTAGCGCAATCGAACGCTAGTCGCGGTGATGGCCGTCACAGTGCCGCGTGACGGGGGTTACAGCAACCTCTTGCTCAAGGGCCCATATTTTGAATCGGTGGGAGGTGCAAGATGCAAAAGGATGAGCGAGACCTGTTGGCGGTCTTGAAATTTGAACTTCAATTCCTCGAGGATGGAGGTTATGGGCGTTCGCCAAAAACACTCTGGAGACCTCAGTTTATCTTCGAAGACTCTCTCACATGCATGAACTACGATTGCAAAGATAACCCCGGTCCGTGCCGTGATTGTGTTCTAACGCGCCTGGTGCCACCCGAGCGCCGCTCCGAAGAGATCCCCTGCCGCCACATTCCGTTCAATGTATCTGGTGAAACGCTAGATTCCCTTTACCGCTACAGCGATCAGAACGAGATCGACGAAACCGTTGGAAGCTGGCTGAGGGCAACTATTCAGCGTTTGGAAAAAGAACGGGCGGCCGCTCGACAGGCGCACAGGGGAACGTTGAGAGGTACGCCGCTGTACCAGAAGCAGCATCCCAAGTGTGCAAACCCGGTCTGTCCGACTGCCTTTCATTGGACCGGAGGTGGCAAATTCTTCCGGTTTCGGCCCGATCCGATTTCAACAAATGGGAAACATTCAACAGCTGACTCGCCAGGCGGAATTCACGGCGTAAACCATTATTGGCTGTGTGAGCGCTGCTCACGCGTCTTTACTCTGGTGTACGAGGAAGGAAACGGAGTCCTGCTCAAGGTGCTCTGGCCGGAACTCCCCGTCGCGGAAGCTCACAAGGAGTTGTCGGCAACATAGCGGGTCTCGTGCTTGGGGCCGTGCATTCCTTTCGTCCTAGAGTAACCGCGCCTCGTTCTTACTGAATTCTCCGCCTCTTGTGTGTCAGTATGCACTCACATAGCCTATGAGCCTCGCCATCCCTAGTGTGATGGCCTCTTCAAATGCCAGCCGACGCACTTGGCTCGCCGCCCCTGAGGTAAGATGTCATTTGCCGGTCTGCTTGCATCGGCGGACTAGATGCAACCGAGGGAGGGTAGTGTTATGGCTACGGCCGCGTCCGCGGGTTCAACAAGGCCTCATGAATCCGACGAGCCTTTGTCCACCGAAGAGCTGCGCAAGATGCATGCCTACTGGCGCGCTGCGAATTACCTTTCCGTAGGGCAGATCTACCTTTATGGTAATCCACTGCTTCATGAACCACTGAAAATCGAACACATCAAGCCGCGGTTATTGGGTCATTGGGGAACGACGCCAGGACTAAACTTCATCTATGTTCATTTCAATCGGTTGATTAAAAAGCAAGGCCTGAACGTTATCTACGTCACTGGCCCCGGTCACGGAGGACCCGGTTTGGTTGCCAACACCTACCTGGAGGGCACCTACAGCGAACTTTACCCCAACATTTCACAAACCGATGAGGGCCTGAAGAAACTCTTTAAGCAGTTCTCATTCCCCGGAGGTATTCCAAGCCACGTCGCACCAGAGACACCGGGCTCGATTCACGAAGGTGGTGAACTGGGATACTCAATTGCTCACGCTTATGGCGCCGCGTTCGATAATCCGGACTTGCTGGTTTGTTGTGTAGTGGGTGATGGCGAGGCCGAGACCGGGCCGCTGGCTGGGAGTTGGCACTCCAATAAGTTTCTGAACCCCGCGCGCGACGGCGTGGTTCTTCCCATACTGCACTTGAACGGTTACAAAATCGCGAACCCCACCATACTGGGGCGTCTGAGTGACACGGAATTGACTGAACTTTTCACCGGCTATGGTTACAAGCCGCATTTTGTGGAAGGCCATGAACCAGAGAGTATGCACCAGCTCATGGCCCACACGCTCGACGCGGTCATCGAGGAAATTCACGCCGTTCAGAATGCTGCCCGCAAGGAGCGGTGTACCGGACTCCCCGTGTGGCCGATGATCATCCTGCGAACGCCGAAGGGTTGGACAGGACCAAAGATAGTCGACGGAAAACCGGTCGAAGACACTTGGCGTGCACACCAGGTCCCAGTTACGAATTTTGTGTCACGCCCTGACCACGTAAAGATATTGGAACAGTGGCTCAAGAGCTACCGGCCAGAAGAGCTGTTCGATGGAAGCGGCAAGCTAATTCCAGAGCTAGCCGAACTCGCGCCGAGTGGCACAAGCAGGATGGGCGCCAATCCGCATGCGAATGGAGGACTGCTGCTTAAGGACCTGGTGATGCCAGACTTCCGCGAATATGCGGTGAGCGTGCCAAAGCCAGGCATCGAGATCGCGGAAGCCACTCGAGTCTTAGGAAACCTTCTGCGTGATGTTATGAAAGGCAACGCGGGCTCAAAGAACTTCCGGGTATTTGGTCCCGACGAGACCGCCTCAAACCGTCTAGATGCCGTGTTCGAAATCACTGACAAAGTTTTCTTGGGGCCGGTTCTTCCTACGGACGAGCACCTCTCAAGAGATGGCCGTGTGATGGAGGTGCTCAGTGAGCATATGTGCCAGGGCTGGCTCGAGGGTTATCTGCTCACTGGCCGCCATGGCTTTTTCTCCTGCTACGAGGCTTTCATTCACATCGTAGACTCCATGTTCAATCAGCACGCAAAGTGGCTCAAGGTAACGAGAAATATTCCTTGGCGACGCCCAATCGCCTCACTGAATTACCTACTTACTTCACACGTTTGGCGCCAAGACCATAACGGCTTCACCCACCAAGACCCTGGCTTCATCGACCATGTCGTAAACAAGAAGGCCGATATTGTCCGCGTGTACCTTCCTCCGGATGCCAACACGCTGCTTTCGGTGGCTGATCACTGCCTCCGCAGCCGAGACTACGTCAACGTTATCGTCGCCGGAAAGCAGCCGGCGCTGCAATGGCTCGAGATGGAATCAGCCATCCAGCATTGCACGAATGGGATTGGAATCTGGCAGTGGGCTTCGAGCGACCAGGGAAGCGATCCGGATGTGGTGATGGTCTGTGCCGGAGATGTCCCGACACTAGAGACGCTTGCGGCTGTCGATCTGCTGCGCCAACACTTTCCTGATATCAAGGTCCGGGTCGTCAATGTGGTTGACTTGATGACCATCCAGCCCTCAACCGAACATCCCCATGGCCTCCCCGACCGTGAGTTCGACTCCATATTCACAATCGACAAGCCGGTCATCTTTGCCTATCACGGCTATCCTTGGCTGATCCACCGGCTGACTTATCGACGCACGAATCATGACAACTTCCATGTCCGCGGATATAAGGAAGAAGGCACGACGACCACTCCCTTCGATATGACGGTCCTAAACGATTTGGATCGATTTCACCTAGCGGGCGACGTCGTCGACCGCGTCCCGCGCTTGCAACGCCTAGGCGCACACTTCAAACAGTTCCTGCGCAACAAGCTCGTTGAGCACAAACAATACATCCGCGAGCATGGAGACGACTTGCCGGAAATCCGGGATTGGAAATGGCCCTCTTAGGGGCATGAAAATCCTTGTACTCAACTCGGGTTCCAGTAGCCAGAAGAGCTGTCTTTACGACATCGGAAACACACTTCCGGAGCATCCACCTGCACCGGTCTGGGCAGGCAAGATCGAATGGGACGGCAATCAAGCCGACGTTCAAGTGTGGAACCTGCAAGGGGATCATCTGAAAGATCGCGTCAAGGTTGCGTCGCGCTCCAATGCTATCGACCAACTGCTGGATACATTATGGAATGGAAAGCTGCGCGTGGTTTCCGCGCCTTCAGAAATCGCGGGAGTAGGTCATCGTATCGTGCACGGTGGCAAGGACCTCCGTGAGACAATCGCTATCACGCCGAAAGTGAAATCTGCGATAGCGAGCATGTCCGCTTTTGCACCGCTCCATAACCGCGCTGAGCTGGCAGGGATCGAGATCATCGAGAAACGCATCGGGACGGTTCTCCAGGTGGCCGTGTTCGACACTGCCTTTCACAGCCAATTACCGGAACCAGCGGCTGTATATCCCGGCCCCTATGAATGGCTCGCTCAGGGGATTCGTCGGTATGGATTTCACGGAATCAATCATCAGTATTGCGCCCAGCGCACCGCGCAACTCCTCGGAAAGGATTTAAGGTCGCTGAGACTCGTGACCTGTCATTTGGGGAACGGTTGCTCTCTGGCGGCTATTCGTGAGGGACTAAGCGTAGATACGACTATGGGCTTTACTCCCCTCGAAGGACTTATGATGGGTACGCGATCAGGTTCTGTGGATCCCGGAATCCTCACTTATTTAATGCGACGAGGGCAGCTCACCGGGCAGCAGCTCGACGATTTGCTCAACACCAAATCAGGTCTGCTGGGAATCTCTGGAATCTCGAGTGATATGCGGCAGATCGTGGCCGCTGCGAACGACGGCCATGGGCGGGCCAAGCTGGCTTTGGAGATCTTCGTGCATCGCCTGCGGGCCGGTATCGGCGCGATGATTGCAGCGTTGGGCGGGATAGATGCTTTGGTCTTTACCGCAGGGATCGGCGAGAATTCACCTAACATACGAGGGGCGGCTTGCGCCAATTTCGAATTTCTTGGCTTGAAACTCGACGCCGAGAAGAATGCGCAGTCACCTGCGGACCAGGATATTTCCCTTTCCGATTCAGCCGTTCGCGTCTTCGTCGTGCGCGCTCAAGAAGATTGGGCAATTGCGAGAGAGTGTTGGAGGCTGTCGTCCGCAAAAATCGGTGACGTGGCCAGCGCGAACGTATCAAAAGCCCTGTAGCCAGATTTCTGGGATTGAACTCATCTCCGAACCACTAGAAGCGGCATGGCGGCAAAGGTCCCGAGTGTCAAATAGTAGACCGTTCCCGCTACGGGATCTCGGCCTGCAAGGTACTCCCTGATGGAGAGGCCTCGAAGCCAAAGAACAAGCGTAAATTCCGCTACCAGCATGAGGATAAGGGCGATGCAACCCATACCTAGTCGACACGACAGTGTGGGCGGCACAGCAAGTCTGCTAACAATCCATCGCGCGGCCAAAATTGTGATTGCCGGCATGACAGGGGTTTCCAAGAGTTCGGCCATTCTTGTGCCGAGTCGCGGAGCGACCCCCAGCACGCGGATGGGGCCAAGAATGAATCCCACCGCGAAAACGAGAGCGAAATAGAGCACGCCAGCTTTCAGAATTTGCATTACGGTTCGCCCGCTCCCGGCGCGAAGTCTCACGCTAATGCCACCCCGCAGGAAGCATCTGTGGCACACAATTCAGGATCGAAACGTGTGCAATGTTGATCTGAGTTGGACCGCGAAAAACGAGCGCCCTCATCGTCGAAGTTGCCGTTTTTTGATTTTGCTTGCGGGAGTCCTTCCTGAAGAATCGTAGCCATGTCTATCTTCCTTTTCGACACCGTTCATAATTCTGGAGTTCGCGGAAAGGTGTGCGGACGAGGCATCGCCTCGGAACATGACGGGACTCTCGCGTCCACCCACCCTCGCGTTGGAGCCTACGACTTTCGGAAAATCGTGCTTATCTAGCCTCGACCCTATAGCGAGCAACCCGGCGAATGGAGTGCATCGCTGGGCCTATCGGCATACAGTCATGCTCAGCCACGAACCGTAAGGACTGGGCAGTTCGCTTGCGACACGACCTTGTGGACCGCGCCAACGTTCAGATGCGTTGCAAAACCCTTTGCCGGCCGGGCCCCCAGCACGATCAGATCCGTGTGCCGCCGTTTTGCAACATCCAGGATTTTCTCTGCCGCCGGTCCTTGTTCCACGACGTAGGTGGGTTCGCACCACAATCCGGCTTGCTCCGTAACCAAGTGCTGGAGCTTTCGTTGCTTCAAATCCACCACCTCTGGGGTGTCCACCAGATCCCCTACCTTGGGGTCTTCGATCACGTGCAGCAACACGAGATGCGCCTGGTTCTCTTGCGCCAGAGATATGGCGTACGGAGCCGCTATTGGCGTGTCCGTGGCCAGGTCCGTGGCGCACAGGATTTCCCGCATCTTTGCGTATTCTTCGGACCAAGGGTTCACGTGTGGGCCAACCGTCAGCACCGGGCACGGCGATTGCCTGAGAATCTCTTCGGCAACCGAACCGAATAACGTCTTTCCCAAACCCGTGCGCCCGCGGGTCCCCAGCACAACCAGGTCGATTTCCTTCTGTTCGATCAGATCGGACATGACTTCCCAAATCTTACCTTCACCGACTACTACCTCGTGTTCGATGCCCTGGAGCTGTTCATTCAGGCGTCGTGCATCTTCCTTGCTCTCCTTCTCCGCGGCCTCAGCCATCGCGGCCCAGGCATTGGGTGCAGCACCCGTGTAATCATCGAATCTATTCACGTGTACCCCATATACCTTGGCGCCGTAAGGTCGCGCGATCTGGATGGCGATCAGTGCGGCCAGGTCCGCTGCTGGTGAAAAGTCAGTTGCGAACAAAATGTTCTTGAGTGTAATTCTCGTTCTTGCCTGAACTGCTTGCATGGGCCACCTCCCTTTAGCCTTCTAGATACGCCTTTGGATGTTCATCTGGCTGTGACGGTCATCACTTTCAATCGTGACACGGGTCACGCCGCCGTGAAAAGGCCGTCGAACTTCAGGCGTGAAGAACCGGCAGGAGGGCCAAGCGCGCTGCTGTCGGGGTTGAATTGATTGAAGTAGCGGAGGCTACATTCTGGGGCCTTATGAAGATTGAAGCGATCGCATTGCGTGAAATTCACATGCGTCTCAAGGCGCCGTTTGAAACAAGTTTTGGGATCGTCCAGAATCGCAGGATTCTTCTTGTGGAAACCATTGCGGATGGTGTCAGCGGCTGGGGCGAAGTCACAGCGAGCGAAACGCCAGGCTACAATGCTGAAACAACTGAAACCGCCTGGCACGTGCTTTCCGATTTCATCGCTCCTTCGGTCATCGGCAAAAACATATTGGACGCTTCCGAATTTCCTGCTCTAATGTCGCACATACGCGGCCATGAGATGGCTATCAACATCAAGCTTGGCCACGTTGGCGGGCATACCGAAGCGCGCTGCGTCGAAGGAAGTTTGCCGCCACCATTCCATCCCGGTCTGGTGCGGGGGGATGCTGGAATCGGGTATTGGAAGAGCCCACAACGTCGCGATGTCAACGCTCGAAGGGTTTCACTCTCCCTAGCGACGTTTCAGCCAGTAAACGTTATTGGGACGAGGACATTATCGAGCCCGAGGTCGAGGTCACATCGATGGGCGCGATCCATGTTCCCAAAGTACCAGGTCTGGCATATTTAGTAAGACGCGATCGAATAGAACGGCTTACTGTGCGCACCACCAACTGGATCGCGCAGTTGGCCACCGTGTAGGGCAGAAGCCTTGGGAATGACCAGGGAACACGGCAAGGGAGTTTACGCTTTGGGCATTCATCATGTTCGCCGCTGGAGCAAGCCCAGTCGACTCCGATGAAAACAACTCGAACAGGTGCGTGGTTCCTCCGCGGATTTGCCTCTCTTGTCAGCGCGCCTGCTGCCCGACACGTGGTTCCGTACAAATCTGAAGGTCCGAGGACGTGTACCCCATGAACAAGAAAGAGGCTTTCCGAATTCTCGCAATCTGCACATTGTTTATTCTAGCCGGGCTTTCGAGGCGTCCTGTGTCTGCGCAGTTCCCCCCTGCCCTGGAGCAGCGGATCAAGAAAATCATGAGCCGCCCAGAATTTGCACACTCCCGATTCGGCATCGAATTTTATTCGCTCGATACCGGGAAGGTCCTCTACGAGTTGAATTCGCAACAGCTCTTCGTGCCTGGCTCCACAACCAAGTTGCTCACGGAGGGCACAGCGCTCGAGCTCTTAGGTGGAGACTACCGCTTCCATACCAGGGTTTATCGCACGGGGCCGATTAAGAATGACGGGACGCTCGACGGCGATCTGGTGCTAGTGGCCAGCGGCGACTCTAACCTTTCCAACCGTATTCAGCCGGATGGGACTTTGGCATTTGAAGATCAAGATCACTCCTACGGAGGGCCCGATAGCAAGGGCCTAGCCGGCGACACACTATTGGTGCTGCGCGAGTTTGCGCGACAGATTGCCGATAAGGGCATCAGGCGCGTAAATGGGAAGCTCTTGGTGGACGTGACTCTCTTTCCTGAAGGAGAACGCGAGCTGGGCACGGGCATAGTAATATCGCCGATCGTCGTGAATGATAACGTCCTCGATGTGGTCTTCACTCCTGGCTCGGCCGAAGGCGCCCCGGTAACACTCAAGATCTCTCCGCGGACGGCATACGTTACGTTCATCAACCAGGCCACAACCGGAAAGGCCGGATCGAAGGCCTCGCTCGAATACTCTGATGGCAAACCTAACCAGGACGGAACGCACATCGTCACCGTGACCGGCACCCTGGCCCTTGGCGGCCGCTCTACTATGGCCTCCTATGGTGTGCCTGAACCCAGTCGTTTTGCCGGTACCGTTTTGATGGAAGCTCTGAAGGAAAATGGTGTGGCCTCTGTCTTTGCGTCTACGGGGGACAAGCCTGATTTTAAGGCGCTAGCCGCAAGCTACAAACCAGAGAACCTAGTCGCGGAGCATGTTTCACCACCTCTCACGGAAGAAGTGAAGGTCACATTGAAAGTCAGCCAGAACCTTCACGCCAGCATAACGCCCTTCGTTCTCGCCGCGTTGCTGGGCAACAAAGCTAACCAAATTAATCCCACGGGTTTTGACCTGGAGAACGATTTTCTGAAGAAAGGTGGGCTTGATCTTACTGGCGCGTCCCAAAGCGACGGAGCCGGTGGCAACGCCTTTTATACGCCGGATTTCATGGTCCACTATCTGCTTTACATGTCCAAACAAAAAGATTTCGCCGATTTTCATCACGCACTGCCGATCCTGGGAAAAGATGGCACGCTCTTTAAGATTCAGGTGAACTCACCTGCCGCGGGACACGTGCACGCAAAAACCGGAACGTATGGCGTCTACGATGCCTTGAACAAGAATTTGATGATCACCGGCAAGGGTCTTGCCGGCTATATGGAAACAGCCAGCGGCGAGCATCTTATTCTGGCGCTTTACGCCAATATGGTAGCCGTTCCCTTGGAGGATCCTGAAGCGACACAAAAAATCGTCGGAGAAGCCTTGGGTGAAATCGCTTCCGCGGCTTTTGACGCACCATTGCACTCGCAAGCAAGCGTCCAAGGCAGCCGTGACTACGACGTGCTCATTAAAAATGGAAAAATCCTTGACGGCTCCGGAAATCCTTGGGTTTCCGGGGACATTGCGCTGCGCGGCAACCGCATCGTGGCGATCGGAAAACTCGATGGCGCGCACGCCATTCGCGCGATTGATGCCTCGGGACTGGTCGTTTCGCCGGGCTTCATCGACATGCTCGGACAATCGGAAGCGTCGCTACTCATCGACAACCGTTCCTTGAGCAAGCTTTCGCAGGGAATCACCACGGAAATTACCGGTGAGGGAGGATCAATCGCGCCACAGACGGACCTTACTCTGGTACCGCTTCAGCCCGTGCTAGACCACTACCAACTCAAGGTGGATTGGGCCACGCTGGATGGCTACTTCGACCGCCTGAAAAGGGTTGGCACTCCTCTGAATATCGGGACATACGTGGGTGCCGCGCAAGTGCGAGAAGCAGTGTTGGGGGACGTGGACCGCCCACCCACGCCCAAGGAACTGGAAAAGATGAAGGCTCTCGTAGCACAAGCCATGCAACAAGGCGCGTTCGGAATCTCAACAGCGCTCATTTATCCACCGGGACACTACGCCAAAACCGAAGAATTGATCGACTTGGCAAAAGTGGCTGCGCAATACGGCGGTATCTACGGCACGCACATGCGGAGTGAAGGACAGAGCGAGCCGGCGGCCATCACCGAGGCGTTGCGCATTGGGCGTGAAGCGCATCTGCCGGTTGAAATCTTCCATCTTAAAGTCAGCGGAAAGACACGCTGGGGTTCCATGCCCAAAATCGTTGGGATGATCCAAACGGCGCGTGACTCAGGACAGGATGTAACTGCGGACATGTACCCCTACATTGCCGGAGGCACCGCTCTGGCTTCCAGCCTCCCGCCATGGGTCGCCGACGGTGGTATCGAGAAACTCCTGCAGCGCCTGCGGGACTCCGCGACCCGCGCCAAGATAAAAGCAGAAATGAGCGCAGACCACCAGCAATGGGAAAACTTATACTTCGACAGCGGCGGCGGTGGCGGCGTCATGGTTTCGGGTGTGGTAAACCCGGATCTCAAGAAATTTGATGGTAAGACAGTCGCCCAGATTGCCAAGACGCAAACGAAAACACAGCTCGATGCACTCTTCGATTTCATCCTCGCGGATAAAGGCCAGACCGGAGCGCTCTACTTCATGGCCAGCGAAAACGATATGCAATTCGGGTTGAAGCAACCGTGGACCAGTCTCTGCCTCGACGCAGGCGAATTATCTCTCGATGGACCGCTCTTTGAAGAGCACACGCACCCGAGAGCTTTTGGGGCGATGCCGCGCTTCCTTGGACGTTACGTCCGGGATCTGCACCTGCTGCCGCTTGAACAAGCTATTCGTAAAATGACCTCCCTGCCCGCTCAACGCGAACGCTTACTCAATCGTGGCCTGCTCAAGGAGGGCTATTTTGCCGATATCACAGTCTTCGATCCCAATTCCATTCAAGACACGGCAACATATGCCGAGCCTACCAGCCTTTCCAAAGGTGTGAGATATGTCTTCGTCAATGGCCAATTAGAATTCCAGGATGGCAAATTGACGGGGATCATGGCGGGCCAGGCGCTGCGAGGACCGGGCTGGAGGCAAGCAGACATTGATCAACGATGATGCTGCCCGTTGTGCGTTTTCTGAGTTTAGTGGATACGAAACATCGCAGGATGTCGCAGCGCGTCAGACGGAAGTTGGGATCAAGGCCATCCTGGGGAATCCCGTGATGATAAACGCGTATAAGGAAGGCATTCCCGGCAATGGCAGGCCTTTTCCCGAAGGCTCCATGATTGCAAAGATCGAGTGGTCCAAAAAAAAGAACGCTGCGTCGCCCTATTTTGTGGGCGTGCGGACACTCTAAAATCGGTTCGTTCATGGAGATGGATTCCAAGAGATTTCCGGACACGAGTGGATGCGGATATGCCCAGTTTTTATGTGACGCAGCGTCTGATACGATCAACCTTTCGGGAGCGAGAGCTCATTCCGGAAGAAAATTTGTTAGCAGTGCTATACCTTTGTAACGGCAAAAGACTTTATTTTCACGGGCTACCGTCGAAGGTAAACGATAGCGGCAGTGAGTGCTTTTCAACAATGGCTGAGAATTCATAGGAGGACTTATGGCAACGACAAGAGTCGCAGTAGCACCAATGAAGGTAGCCCAGATTTCTAAGGCGGGAGCCGATTTCGAGATTGTTGAGCGCGAAATCCCTAAGCCGGGTGAAGGACATGTGCTCATCAAGGTACAGGCCTGTGGTGTGTGCCACAGTGATGTGTTCACGAAAGAAGGCTATTGGCCCGGAATTCAGTATCCCCGCGTCCCAGGGCACGAGGTCGCGGGCATCATCGATGAACTGGGTGCCGGTGTTTCCGAGTGGAAGAAGGGGCAGCGCGTCGGCGTCGGCTGGCACGGCGGCCATGACGGTACGTGTCTCGCTTGCCGGCGCGGAGATTTTGGCAATTGCCAGAATCTAAAGATTGCGGGCATCAGCTATGACGGCGGATACCAGCAATACATGGTGGCTCCCGTGGAGGCGCTGACGACCATGCCGGAAAGTCTGAGTGACGCCGAAGCAGCGCCGCTCCTCTGCGCCGGAATTACCACCTTTAACGCTCTGAGGCACAGCGGTGCGATGCCCGGTGACCTTGTTGCGGTGTTGGGCATCGGCGGTTTGGGTCACCTGGGAATTCAATTCGCGAACAAGTTTGGTTATAAGGTCGCAGCCATCGGGCGCGGGTCGGAAAACGCGGCGCTCGCAAAGAAACTCGGTGCAAGCGTGTACATCGATAACAAAGTGACGAACGCAGCAGAGGCACTGCAGAAACTGGGCGGCGCACAGGTAATCCTGGCGACAGCCCCAAGCTCGAAAGCGATGTCCGAAGTGATCAACGGTCTGGGGCCAAACGGCAAGCTCATCGTAGTGGGTGCGGCATTTGATCCCATCGAGGTCACACCGGTGCAGCTCATTAGTGGGAGTAAAAGTATTCAAGGCTGGGCCTCGGGAACAGCAGCTGATGCCGAGGACACCCTGCGATTCGCCGAACTAAGCGGCGTGCGTCCCATGATCGAGACGTACCCGCTCGAAAAAGCGGCCGAGGCTTACGCGCGCATGATGAGCGGGAAGGCACAGTTCCGCGTCGTTCTGACGATGTGAAGTGGACCAACATCGCAATCCGCCGAAAACATTCGCGCATACGACCGTACGGCATCGAGGCTTTCATCGGCGCATTTGCCCACGGCTGCAGATGAAATCGCCGCATTGGGGGCCTTCGAATGTCGCCTCGAACGGCGTTCTCCACGCTCAGAGATGTGCGCGAGCGGAGAAGGAGACGGAAGAAAAGAAGGCCGTCCGCGACCAGATCGGTGATCAAGTTAAGCAGAGGATCCAGTGAGCGCTTAGCGTTCTGAAAGAATCGAAACATGGCCTGCCAGGATGGCATACGGTCAGCCCAGCTGAGAATTGTTTTCTGCCAAGCAGGGCTGCCCTCTTGCGTTTTCTCGCGCAGGGAAGCTGACAAATAAGTGCCAACATCTCTGTCAGATGGGAGCCGGGTGGAATTATTGCGTACCACAGGTGCCCTTCAGCGATCGCAGACGCCAAGTTCTCAATTTCTACTTCTCTGCGCTGCCGCTTCCTTCCTCGTCCGCTCTTGCATCCCGGAGCTTAGTTGTCAATTGCCGCCCAAATTCCGCAAATTCCGCGACGGCAAACTGAATCATGTCTTCTCGAATGACCTCACGCTGCAGGCCTGCGAGAGTCTCATGCTCCAGGCCATAGCGGTTGATCAGCAGCCCGTTCGAGCACGCACCGCGCTCATGGTAAATCGGGCAGGCATATTTTCCCCAATTCTTTGCACCACGGCCCGAAAGCCTGGAGCATTTGCAACAATAGGGAAATGATTCCCAATCCCTCCTCGCCTGCGCCCGCGGATCGCCGAGGACCATTGCTACTTCTTTTTTCTGAGCAGCGAAACAAAGTGCAGCTCGCGCCCCACCAATAGACTAAAGGGCAGCGGGTAAAGCGGAATTTGTGTGGTCCAACTAACCTCGGCCAAACGACACCTGGAAAAGTGCTCCGCCCATTGCTTGCGGCTTTGGTAGTTATATGTCAAGTGTACTCCGTGCGGTCGGTTCCCTACCCAATCCATAATTCGCAGCGTGACGTCATCGATGAAATTCTCATCTAGGTGATCCTTGATCAGGACGAAAGAACGCGCCACCCGACAAGCCTCGCGCAGAAGGACTGAAACGTCCTTCGAATGATGTAGAACGTCAACAAATAGGCATACGTCAAAGGAGGAGTCAGCAAACGGAAGTGTGGAACCGTCGAATGGCTGAACCTCGACGTGCGAACCGGACCGCATGAGGGTCTCAACTCCTCTTACGGAGATGTCCGGACGTAACTTGGCGACCAGACTGCTGATCGTTCCATCGCCGCAACCGATATCTAGGACGGACGCCCCCTGGGCTATCTGTGCATCGAGCATTTCCGCTAGAACCCGCGCACGCCTCTGAAATACAAAGGTGTGATGCCATCGGCTGATCCAGGAGAGAGGCCAGGAAGTCTGCGAAGTGGTGGCCATTTATTTCAGTTCATAGTCGCCAACGAATGTGCCACGGCTACAGGGCATGCCCAGGGAAATGGAAGCAGCAATCATCTGGACCCCGAGCAAAGGCTACATCGAACAGCGGAATAAAGTCCATCAGAAGCTGCCCAGCCGGACGCCTGCAGCAGCACGCAAAAAGCCGCCACGGTTCCCTGCAACCTGTTGCATGATATCCGTGCAGAACTGACATCCGCGCCTAAAAACAAGGGCGTCATTGCCATCCTACGTCCTCTGACAAAACCTACGCTTTGCAGCAAGCGAAATCAAGATTTGTGAGACATATTATTCCCTGCCAGCAGTGTTCGAATTACGCATGGTATAGACAAACTGCTAAATCTCGGCGGTCTACTTGCCGGTGTCGGCTGTCTCTTGCGCGTGCAGGCGCTCGAATTCGGCGAATTTCTTTTTTGCTCCCTCATTTGCGCCGCCGCGAAAGAGCGCTTGCCCGAGTCGGTAGTGGATCGTCGCCATATGGAGGGTTGATCTGGAGAGCCTTTTCACATTGGTTGATGGCCGCTGACCGTTGGGATAAGTGAGTGGCGTGACGTCGTTCGTTCGAAGAAAGACAGTTTGACGGCGTAGGGATAGGTATAACCCGGGTCTGGCGCGCCACCCAGGTTCTCAAATCCTCCGTAGAAAATTCCATACCCCGCCGGAGTCACCAATCGGGACTTAAGTTGGTGCGCGAGTCCTGCGCGTGACGCGAAAGCGGTGAGCGGTGTGGAGCTCACGCTGAGTCGTCTATGTACTGGAGCACAATGTTGTCCTTGGCCAACTAACAGTGCCGAGAGCCAACCAGGCTAATGCACCCCGTTCTCGTTACTTCTTTGCGTCTCCAGCAGTTTCCCGCGCGTGGATCCGCTGGTAAAGTTCCAGCTCCTGCTGGGCACGGAGCTTGTCCCCGCTTCGCATGTAAGCGTGAGCCAATCTGTAGTGGGCACTAGCCAAGTCAGGTTTCAGCCGAATGGCTTGCAGGTATTCGAGGATCGCGTCCTGGAACTTCTGCTCGTTGGCGTAGAAGTTGCCGAGCTGCAAATGTGCCTCTTCGATCGCGGGGTTGAGAGCGATGGCCTGCTTTAGATGGTCCTCAACTTCACGGGCGTCACCTTTTCCGTTCGGTATCCTTTCACTCTTCCAGACGCTCATAGCATAGTAGTAATGTGCTTGGGCGTCCCGCGGATGGGACTGCATGAACCTCCGAAGACGTGTTTTCACCTCTCCAGCCTGGCGCAGGGAGATCTCGGACATCTTGCCAAGGAAAACATACGGGCGCGGATCTGAGGGTTCCAGGTCGGCAGCGCGACAGAGCGCCTGCGCCGCATCGTCATAGAGTCCGCGTGAGTACAGGGCAATCCCCAAACCAATGTGGAGCCGCGCGGAGTTCGGGTGAAGCTCGAGCCCTCCCGAAAAGACCTCCTTCGCAACCTCGAATGCCCCATGAAGAAGCAGTTCATTGCCCCAGTCGAAGATATTCCCCTCGCTCGGATCCAGCTGTGAGGCCAGCTGATATTCTTGCGTCGCACGCACGGGGTCGGCGGACTTCTCTTCCACCTCTCCAAGCAGATTATGCAGTTCAGCGTTGTCCCGCTGACCCAACATCCCTTGGATCTGCCGGCGAGCCTTTAAAAGATCTCCGGTTTCAAAATAAGCCAAAGCCAGATCGTAGCCATTCGCGTAATGCGCGGGGTTCAGCTGGTGGGCTTTTTCCAGGTACGGAATACCGGCCTTTAATTTCCCCGCCTGCACGTAGAACTCACCGAGTCTGTAATTCGCCTCAAAACTGGTGGGCTCACGTTCAGCTGCGTGGCGAAGCCCGATTTCCAGCTGTGAATGGGCAGCTTTGTTCCTGGGCACACGAGGCATTGAACAAGCGGCCTCCTGCGCAGGATCCGCCACACAGTCAGCGACCGAGAGCGCTCCCGCAGTGATGAGAAGAACTCCCAGCAGCTTTAGGAACCCTTTTCGTTCCCGACGACGACCAGCATCGGTCGCGCCGCCGCGGGGCGCACACTCCAACGTGGGCGTCTCTTCATTCCATGTAGGTCGTCCTTCTGGTAAAAGCGAAGGGAGAATCTTCCCGACCACCGATGCGGACCTGTACGAGTTCTTTTCGACAGCCAGCCGACCCATCAAGCACCTCGATCAATCGACCACAAGGGCGCAGCACACTCTGGGTCTAGAATCAAGGGCGGGGATGCCATGCCCTGCCCTTCCTTCAGGGATCCCGAAAGACTGGCCGTCCCGCCTCGCGCTAAAAATAGAACTTCAGCGCGAACTGGATCTGCCGCGGGTCGTTGGGGCTGTCGATGGTCGATGTGATCTTCCCGAAGTGTGCCACATCCTTGTAATTCCGCTGAGAGGGAGCTGCGAAGTTCGCGTGGTTCGTGAGGTTGAAGAACTCCGCACGGAACTCCAAGTGAGTCACCTCTGAAGTCTTGAACTGCTTGAACACGGACCAGTCCACTCGATGAAAGCCCGGGGCAACGATGGGGGTCCGGTAGCCACCAAGGGGCGTGAAATCCGTTTGCCCGATAGTCGCGGCCCGAGGGGGATCTGTGAATGCTGCGGGATTCATCCACTGGTCGACGTTGTGTTTGCCAGCGTATCTGTCCTGGCCCGGCACCAGCAAGGCGAAGCAGCCCACTCCTGCCGCTCCAGGCGTGATGCAATTAATAGTTACGGGCTGGCCGTCATTGAGCGTCAAGATCCAGTTCATGCTCCACCCACCAAGTAGAGCATCCTTGAATCCGCCGCTCCTATTTAGGAAGCGCCTGTTTCGCCCCACAGGAAGCTCATAGTTTCCGCTCAGCGAAAATGCCTTGCGGATGTCAAAGTCTGCGAGCCCGTAGTCGCCTGCGATTCCAAACCCGGGGATACCAGGGGCCCGGAAGCCGCCGACATTCCCGCCGCTGAGAAGATCGCCCGCATTCGTCAGTGCTTTAGCCCAGGTGAACGCCGCAAGAACTTCCAGGCCTTTGGACATCCGGCGGGTGAACTTAGTCTGCAGCGAATGGTAGTTGCTGTTGGCATTTGTCGTTGCGTATGGCGAGCCGCGCGCGAAATCCGGGAACGGAACGTATAACTGAGGATTGGTCCCTGGTGGCAAGAGCTCGGAGACGAGATTCGTCCCCGCAAAGGTTTCGATGTGGCGCCCGAGCGATGCAACATACCCGATTTCAAGTGTATCAGGGGCGTCCAACTGGTATTGCGTGGTCAGGTTGTAGGACTGCGTGTAAGAGGTTTGGTAGTTGAGCTGGATCCCGCGAAAGGCCAGGCCGTTGGCCCTCACTAGGTCTGGCCGCAGAGGAATGCTCAGAAAGCCCCGTTCGAGCGTCGCGACCTGGCCGTCTGCATAAGTTACGGGCGTCCAGGAATTGGGGCTGGGGAAGGAAAAGGTGTACTGGAACGGGTAATTGTACCCCAAGGCGGGGTAGCCGCCTCGATTCTCAAATCCGCCGTAAAAAATTCCGTATCCACCGCGCAGGACCCACTTCGGCGTGACCTGATAGGCAAAGCCCAAGCGCGGCGCAAAGTTAGTATTCTGAGTGTTAATCAGCCCCAACCCGTAAGCATCAGTATATATGAGCTGAATGCCGTCGGCTTGGAGAAGGTTAATAAACGACGACGACAGCGGATCGCTCTTCCGGCGAGAGGGAAATAGGAACTTCGCGGAACCTGGGGAACCCGGGACGAAGTTGCCCTGCGCGCCGTGCTTGTCGCCAACGGCGCCAAAGAAATCCCAACGAATCCCCAGGTTCAGAGTTAACTTCTGTGTGACCTTCCAGTCGTCTTGGAGGTAGGCCCCATAGTAACGCTTGAAGGGGGAGAGCTCTCCGAAATTGGAAGCTTGAACACCATCGGTACCCCCCAAATTGTCGATTCCCCCTGCTACGGTTGCCGTCGTCGGTAGCAGGAGCAATTGTGCGCGACTGGAGCTGCCGTCGGTAATATTCGGTATCGAGGTGTAGGCACCGCCGAAACTAAACTCACCGCGCGAGAAGGGAGGCGCGATCCAAGGGAAATCGATAAGCTGAATTTCCACGCCTCCCTTAAAGGCGTGGGATTTGTACAACTTCGTTAAATTTTCGGTGAGCTGATAGGTGCTGCTGAACCTTTCGCTCACCAGCCATTCTGCAGAGCCCAATTGACCACGCACATTGGGCGAAGGCGTTTGACCTAACCCTCCAATCAGGATGGTAGGGAGACCCCCGTTTCCTTTTGTTTGGGGTATGGCCTGAATTCCAAACTGCTCGGGGATGTTACTGGTGTCGTCACCAAAGGGCTGGACACGATAGACATGCTCCCTGTTGAACCCGATCCGTGCCTCATTGATCAGCGTCGAAGAGAATGCGTGGGCCCAACTCAGCCCGGCGCCCTGATTGCGGTTCTTTTGGGTGCCCTGGTTGAATCCTCCCCCGTCTGCAAACCCTGCGAATGGCCCGGGCCTAAAGGAGGGTTCGTCATAGAAACTATATCGTCCGAAGATCTGGTCCTTTTCGCTGAAGTTTTGGTCAATGCGGACGTCGAACTGATCGGCCCGATCTGCGGCGACAGGGCTGCGGAAGTAATTGTTGATGAGCCCCGGGCCAGTGGGATCTGGCAAGAGTTTCAGAAGTTTGATCGCATTCGGGTCCAGGCGGATCGGGCAGATCGTGTTCGCGACGCCATTACACTGGATCTGGTCGCGAACGTAACCCGTCCCACTGGCGGTCAGACCGGTGACACTGTCCGCCTGTCCTTGAGTCACAGGACGAGTGGTAGCAGGGTCCAAGATGGCCCCGAGCGGAAAAGTGCGACCTAGAAGATCCGTACCGGCGGTGCCGCTTTGTCCGGTGATAAGGTCCCGAAAGTCGGTATAGCCGCTCGCCTGTTCGACCGCCGTAGGCACGGTCGCCACCCAGGGAGTTGCCTGACGGACCCGCAATCCTTCGTAGTCGGCAAACCAGAAAGTCTTGTTTTTTCGAATCGGTCCGCCGGCGGAGCCACCGAACTGGTTCTGCCGATACTTCCCTTTGGGCTGGTTGGCAGCATTCTGGAAGAAGTCGGCTGCGTCGAACTTGTCATTGCGGACAAATTCCCACGCGCTCCCATGGAATCTGTTGGTCCCCGACTTTAAGCTCACGTTTAGGACTGCACCACCGGCGCGCCCGAACTGCGCGCTAAAGGAGTTGGTTTGTATCTTGAACTCTGCGACCGCATCGACCGGAGGCCTGAGAACATATGCGGCTCCGTTCAGAAAGTCCACGTTGTTGCTATTGTTGTCGATGCCATCCAGTAAAAGGTTGTTTTGAGCAGGCCGTGTTCCGTTGGCCGTAAACCAGCCGTTTGCGTCCAGTCCTCGAGTGTCCGGTTGCGCCCTCGTGACTCCCGCGGTGAGTCGCGCCAAAAAGTTAAAGTTCCTGCCATTCAGTGGCAGATCGTTAATGGAGTCCGACCCCATCACCTCTCCCACGGACCCGCTCTGGGTCTGAAGCAAGGGGGCCGCGGACTTGACTTCCACAGTCTCTGTGACAGCGCCGGGCACAAGCGTGAGATCGACCACGATTTGAGCTTGGATGCTGACTTCGATGCCCGTGCGCCTGACTTTCTGAAATCCTTGAAACTCGGCTTCTACGGTGTACGTGCCGATCCTGATCGGTGTGAAAATGTAGCTGCCATCGCGGCCGGAAGTGGTGGTGACCACCAAGGAGGTTCCCTCGTCCCTGAGGGTCACCTTAGTGCCGGGGACAATCGCCCCCGATTGGTCTCTTACAGTGCCCAGCAGGGTCCCGGCATCGACTTGGGCGAGGGCCGGGTCCGACCGGAGGAATAGCGCCGAAGCCAGGGCCGCGAAAAATAGGACGACCTGCCCGCAAAGCCTGAAGGATCGTTGCATGGTAGATTTCCTCCTGGATATTTTTTTCGGTGTATCGCCTAGGTTAATACCGCTCGTCCCGCACGCCCGAACTCCGCATTAAAATTGCTCATTCGCACTTGGAACTCCTGGATTCCATTCGGGGGAGGAAGATTCACGTAAGCTGTTTCATTCAGGAGTCCACCGTATCGTTATTGTTATCAATCCCCTCTAGAATGTAGTTGTTATGGACGGTCGTTAGACAGTTGGCCACAAAACTTCCGGAGCCATCCAGCCCCCGGGTACCCTTCAGACTGCTCACCCCCGACCCCAACTGAACGGAAGATGTAGTTTCGACCATTTAAGGCAAGATTGTTAATTTGGACTCGGCTGGCCAAAGCCCGCACGGATGCGTCTTGGGTCTGCAAAACCGGGGGGACGGCTGTGACCTCAACGCTTTGGGCCACTGAGCCAGGATTTAAGAGGAAATCCGCCTTAACCTGCTGCTGAACTTCCACACTGACGTGCCGCTGGGTTCCCTTGCTGAAACCCGATATTTCCACTTCAATGGTATAGGTTCCGATCTTGACCCTGTCAGAGGTTAGCGTCTCCGTCGAGAGCGTGGTGTTTTCATTGGTTAGCCTCACCTTGGCGCCAGAAAAACCCGCACCACTGGCGTCTTTCACCGCGCCACGAACTCCTCCCGTATCGACTTGCGAAGCGGACACGCAAGCAAGAATACAGAAGTTAAGCGCCATACAAGCCGAAACCATCCCTCAAATGCATGGTCTTTTTACGCATGGCGCAACTCCTTTAGCCGGCTGTTGGCACCACTTGTCAGGAAAGAACCACCAGAACGGCATCCAGTTCCCAGGGATACAGCTCCAGTAGGAGGTCGAACACGACACCCCAACCTTTTGGCGAACGTGCAAGTTTACGCTCACCGTGCGCGCGCACGTTAGCGTTGTCGAGGTTTGTTGTCAAGAGGAAAATCTGCGTGAATTCCACTTCCCTCGAGAAAAGCCCGACAGTACCCGCATACCGCGTTATTGTACCCGACGCCGGCCGCGACTCTACTCCGCTTTCTCCGTGTGGACGGGTGTGATCTACAACCATGGCCCTGTCTACGAGCGCTGCGGACTAAATAAAGGATCAACGAAGAAGAAGAGAGCTTTAAGGACTTCGTAAGACGTCTCGCCGAGATGAGTATGTTCGCAGAGTCGCACGGACGACGCTGCGTTTAAGGGTCCGAGGAGAAATATGGAAAGAAGAGAGTTGCTCAAATTAGTCGCGCAAGAAGCAAAGGCAAGACGCGTCCCGGCTGATACGCGAGGAGGCAGGCTCGCTCATCACTTGCCGAAGCCCTGCGGAAAGGCGCGGTCAACGAAGGGAATTCGCAGACTGATCTGGAACAATTTTTCGCGTTGCCCAAACAGATGACGGTCGATGGCTATTACACATCCGCGACGGCCATCCACCAGGATATGGAATATCTCGACAACACTTACCTCGCTGCCTTTTCCAGAATGCACTCATCGCGAACACCAGGGTTGATGCAGCTCAACGATTTTCTATTTTCGCAGACTGGCGTCTTCCAGGCGGCCACCGCGGATCCACTCGAGAATGGTCTGGTATTGGTCGCTGGATTCGTTTCCGTGCCAGCGCTGACCGCCGTTGTGCGTCGCCAGGTAATCACCTACGTTGCCGGCGCTGTCGGTAGGCCGGGTGGGTTTGATCAGCATCAGACTCTTGTCCGGGCTGGTGATGTCCACCACGCGCATCGCGTAGCGGTAATTTTCTT
>MNIJ01000209.1 GCA_001919715.1 Acidobacteria bacterium 13_1_20CM_58_21 | reverse complement strand
GCTTCGAACAGATGAAAAGTGCGCTCGCGCTCGCGCGCCGCACACAATGCACGCAAATCCTCCACCGCCAGCCCGAAAAGACTTCGCACCCACTCCTTTTCGAAAAACTCCTCGAGCGATTCGGGCGAAGGAATCCGAGCGGCATCCATCACCGTGGCGCCAAGTTCCTCTTCCGCGCCGGCAAAATCAAGCGCCACATGGAGCACAGCCCCGCCGCGTTTCTGCCGCCGCTCGGCTTTGTCTTCATTCATGACAAAGCTGTCGACGCAAACGCGCAGATAGGTTCGCAGCCGGCTCTTCTTCGAATCAAATTTGTCGAGCAGCCCCCGTTCCAGCAGTCCCGCAAAAAACCCCTGGGTGAGATCCTGGGCGTCGTTGGCCGGCCGCTTCCATCGCCAGCGCACGTATTTATAGACGGGCTTCCAGTAGGCCCCGCACAGCGCTTCCAGCGCGCGCTCCCGTTCCTCGGCATCGATGCTGCGGGCTGCCTCGATCACCGACCGGCGCGTCAGGGGGAAGCGATCCCCACCGGGTTGGAAGTCGTCTTCGGTCATGTCCCTCTCACTTTCGCTAGATGGCGCACTTGGGGAGGAGTTTATGCAGGACGGTCCGCGCTGACAAGCGCGGTTTAATGTCACCGGCATCAAGATTGCTTCTCGTTGACAGTCTAGGAGACTCCGGAGGATAAAAGGCTCCTTGAAGCGTCAGCGCGGCTTCTTCTGCTGGTCGGTCACTTTGATCGGATCGTCAGGCGGCTGGAACGCCTGGGCCACAAAGTGACCTTGGAGCCACTTGCTCAGACCGCCTGAAGGTATTTTCGTAGGAGTGTGAGATCGCATTTCCCTTGCGGCTCCACAGAACACTACAAAGGAAGCCGGAGCTGGGGGCTCCGGCTTCCGCTCCGTTGGTTTGCCATCGCAACCGCGACCACATCACGGCCTAGCGGGGGCCTGGCGGGCAACCAACGTAATTTCGCCTTTCGTCTCGATGCGCGCCACTTGCGCCAATTCTTTTTCTCGCGGCGATTTAGAGAGTTGTCTTCCACGGATGGATCCTGCCGTCCAAACCTGCGAGAGGAAATAGCGGTGGTCGTAGCGGTTGAAAACCAGCTTCGTCTGGGATTGTGGCGCGTTGGCCTGCGCCGCAATTGTGAGCACCACGACCGGCGCGCTCTGGTCCAGGCAGTTAATCAAGAGCACCCCGGAACTACGGTCAAATTTCTGGATGCGGTAGTCGCCGGCCGGCAGCGTCACCTGGCCGGCTGTAAATGCAAATGGAATGTTCACGAACATGGACTCTTCGGCCCGCACAACTTGTGCCGCCACAATGATGGAGAGCACAAGTAAAGTTGCCATCACAAAAACTCGCTTTTTCATGAGAACCTCCTCTTTCGTCTTGGTCAGGGCTTTTTTTTGCTCCTGGCGCCCCTGAAGCGTCATGGGATGCTGTGCACTTTTACGTATTCCCCGCGGGAGCGCAATGCACTGCAGGTGAACTGAAAAACGACTGTAAATGAACAGCGAACAGCAGGGAAGTACGGGACTTAATCGAGAGGCACTGCCCCCACGCGTGGTTTTCCCCGGGAGTGTTATAGTCATCGCAGGCAGAAGCGAATCCATGTCCTCTCCCGGCCGATCCTCGGGCGTAGCGCGGTTTGATGTGTTCGAGGTGGATCTTTCGGCGGGCGAATTGCACAAAGCAGGCCGCAAAATCAAACTGCAAATTCTACCGTTTCAAGCGCTGGCCATGCTGCTGGAACGGCCAGGCGAAGTGGTCACCCGCAAGGAATTCGAGAAGCGCCTTTGGCCCGGAGACACGTTTGTGGATTTCGATCATAGCCTCAACACCGCCATCAAAAAGGTGCGCCTGGCTTTAGGCGACGACAACAAGAAGCCACGTTTCGTCGAAACCCTGCCGAAGCGCGGCTATCGGTTCATCGGCCACCTGGAGCAGCAAGCGCCGCCTGTCGCCGCGAAGACTCCGGCGCCAGCTTCCGGGGTAGGCCGGCTCGCGAGACTCCGCGCTGATGGCAATCTCTCTTTCGTTTTGGTGTCCGTCGATGAAGCTGCTGCTCGGGAGAGAGAGAAATTGGAAGCGGCCAGTGACGACGTGGGGCTGTCTCTTTTAATTGCGTCACAAAAGCTTCTCATGGTGCTGGACGGGACTCCAGTGAGAGTGCTGGAAATTCGACAACCGGATTCCTGCTGCCAGGTGCGATTTCTTGAAGGCGAGCACTATGGCAAGACGGCCTTGGTGCTCGTCAAACAACTCGCGGAATAGTCACAAGTCCGGGCGGCTATTCGTAGCGCAGGGCTTCGACGGGGTCGAGGCGCGCGGCCTTCCAAGCGGGATAGACCCCGAAGACGATGCCGATCAGAGCGCATAGGATGAGTGCGGTGGAGATCCAGAAAAAGGAGAGGACTGCGGGCATCTTGAGGCCATAGCGCAGGAGCAGGGAGAGGCCGGAGCCAAACAACACGCCGATGACGCCCCCCACGGCGCTCAGGGTCACCGCTTCGATCAAGAATTGCGCGAGGATGTTGCCGCGCTTCGCGCCGATGGCCTTTCGGACGCCGATCTCTCGGGTTCGCTCGGTGACGCTTACGAGCATGATGTTCATCACGCCGATGCCGCCGACAATCAGCCCGACCGAAGCGACCGCGAACATCAGGATGAAAATCAGCCCGCTGATCTTGTTCCATAAATCGAGAAAATAGTCCGAAGTGAAGAGCGCGAAGTCGTCCGGCTTGTCGTTCGAAAGGCGCCGCTTGCGGCGCAGCATGTCACGGATCTCCTCGACGGCTTCGCCGACGTTACTGGGGTCCTTGGCCTTGGCGAAAATCACGTAGTCTTTTCTGTTGGGGTACAGCTTGCGGAGCGTGGTCACCGGCATGATGGCGATATTGTCTTCCGGGTTCGAACCGCCGGAGATGCCCTGTTTGCGCTTTTCGAACGAACCGATGACAGTGAAGAGTTGACCGTCAACGGTAACTTCCTCTCCGACCGAACGCGCCGGAGATTCGGGAAAAAGAATCCGTGTGGTGTCGTAACCCAGCAGCACTACCGGGGCGTGATGTTCGGTGTCAGTGTCATTGAAGGGACGCCCGAAAGCCACTTTCAAATCGAAGATCTTGCTGATGGAGGGAGTGTTCCCCTGGAGGATCACGTTTTTCGCGCGATAGGAGCCCCGGCGCACGTCCGCTGTTCCCGAACCGAATTGCGGCATAAAGATGCGCATGGAGGGAGAAGCGGCGGCCACGTGCGGCAGCTTGGCAATGTCATCCGCCCACTCCGCCTGCAACTCTTTGCGGTTGAACCATTCGCTGGGAGGCCGCGAAAGCGAGGCCCATGGAAAGCGATACGCGATGATGGTGTCCGATCCCAATTCGCGGATGCCCCCCAGCACGTTCTCGTTCAATCCGTTGATGACTGCGCTGACGGTAATGACCGTGGTGATACCGATGACGATGCCGAGAATGGTCAAGGCCGAGCGCAGAGGATTTTTCCGCAGCGTATCCAGCGCCAGCAGCACTTCGCCGCGAAGCTTTAGCGAGCCTTGCTTGCGAATCAGGGAACGCACCGGGAGGACAGCGGTCCGCGGCAGAGTTTTTCCAAGGGTAGCCATAAAGTTGATTGCCTACTCCGATCGCAACGCTTCCACGGGGTCGAGCTTGGCAGCCTTCGACGCCGGATAGGTTCCAAAGAACAGCCCCACGCTGAGCGCGACCGCCAGCCCGCCCAGGACCGACCAGAGTTGTACGGCGCTCGGAAGCGGCGAGACCCAGGAGACCAGCTTGGCCGCCAGTACGCCGAAGAAGACCCCCAGAGCCCCGCCAATTACGGAAATAGTGGAGGACTCGATGAGAAATTGGCGCAGGATGTCGCTCCGGCGAGCGCCCAGCGCTTTGCGGACGCCGATTTCGCGGGTTCTTTCCGTGACCGAAACGAGCATGATGTTCATGATGACGATCCCGCCGACGACCAGCGAAATCGAGGCGATGGCGATGGTCACGGCAAAAAAGCTGCCGCTGATGTCCTTCCACAGACTAAGAAACGAATCGCTGGTCTCGATGGCAAAATCATCCTTGGTGCCGTAGGACAAATGATGGCGTCCACGCATGATCTGGCGAACTTCGTCCACAGTGACCTGGATGTTGGCTGCCGAGCCGGCGCGGGAAGTGACACGCAAGGAATTCTGCTGGTTGCCATATTCCTTGTTGTAGGTGCTCAGCGGCAGGATGATCCAGTTGTCCAGCGAGGTGCCCAGAGAGGAACCCTCTTTTTTTCCAACGCCGATCACTTCGCAGGGGATGTTGTTCCAGCGAACCTCTTTGCCGAGGGGATCTAGGCCGGGCAAGAGGTTTTCCACGATGTCCATGCCAGTCACGCAGACCGGCGCCGCACTATTCAAGTCCGAATCGGTGATGTGACGGCCGGCGACCAGATCCACGTCGTACAATTCGGGCATCTGCGGCGTCCAGGCGCGCAGGTTAGTGTCTTTGAGCGAATTCAGGCCGCTTTTCACCTCGACGCGGCCGCCCATAGAGGCGCCAATTTCTTTGCAGGATTTGCAGAGATCACGCACCGCTTCGAAATCGTCATAGGTAATGCGCTTGCGCTTTTGGAATTCGAGCCAGTCGTCAACGTTGGTGATGATGGAAGGTTGTTTGGAGAGGCCAAAGACATCGGCGCCCAGACGGAAGACGCGCGTCGCGACATACTGGTTTGCGCCGTTGATGAGGCTGACGACGGCGATCACCGCGGCCACACCGATGACTACGCCGATGAGGGTCAGGACGCTGCGCAGCTTGTGTGCCCAGAGGCTGGAGGCGGAGATGGCTACCGCCTCGGACAAGTTCATTGTGGTGGCACGGGGCATAGAGCGGGAATAGACCTCATCCTAACATACGCGCAGGACAGCTCTGGGATTACGACAGGCATCTAGGGTGGCGGGGTTTTCTGGATCATTTGGCGCACGCCCGGTGCCATGAGGCCGCCGGGGTCCAGCCTGAGGTATTCCTGATATTCGTCAAGCGCCCCCGGCGGGTTATTTTCCCGCAGCAGGGCGTTTCCCAACAGGACATGTGGCGAGGCCACGTCAGGCATGCCGGAGACGGCTTTGCGCACGTGGGGAGCGGCTTCCCGCCAACGGCCCAAGGCCCAGTAGGTCTTGGCCAGTTCGTAGTGGCCGGCGGAGGCATCGGGCTTCAATTCGAGTCCGCGAAGAAGGGCTGTTTCTGCTTGAGGATAGCTCTTGGTTTGATTGAACACCGCACCCAATGCCAGGTGGGCATCCGCAGAGCGGGAATCGAAACTGCCATGAAACGTTCCAGAAGGAAAGTCCAGCTCAAATGGTAATGATACGCTTCGCCGCTGCTCGCGCCAGGAAAGAAAAAGGAGGGCCGATGGCAGCGCCCTCCCTCCGGAAGAATTTCGGTTAGAACACCAAGCGCAGACTCAAGCGCGAACTGAACGGCTGTTGGAAGAAATAGTTGTTCATTCCGTTGGTCGCGAACGGCAGCTTGAAGTCCTGGTTGACTACGCCAAACCCCTGATCGGCGTTCTGGTCAATCAGCGTCCTGGCTTTTCTGTTGGCGATGTTGAAAGCGTCAAAACCGAACTTGAGGCTGATTCGATCATTGAACTTCCACGGATACTCTAGGTGCGCATCGATGCCAGCCGTTGTGGGTGCCCGGCCGAGGTCGCCGCGACCGAACAGCGGCACTTCGCCCGCGTTCTGATAAGCCTGCTGAGCAACCAAGGTCGTCAGGGGCAGGCCAGTTTGCACTCTGAGTCCCCCGCCAAATACCATTCCCTTTAGCCGGCTATGATCCAAGACGTAGACCGGGAAAATGTTGATTACATGGCGGCGATCCGTGTTTAGAGGACCAATTCCCTGCTGTTTGCCGAGCAGCCCAAAAGCTCCTTCGGTAAGGTCAAAAAGGGAGCTGATACCCGGGTCAGCCTGGTTGTTATCGTTGCGGAATGCGCCTTCATAGTTGCCGTTGAGGCGGGCAATCCGCCAGTTCGCAATAAGAGCCCAGTTGTGGCTAAAGCCCTTGTTCAATTCAATCTCCACCGCCTGATATACGCGCCGGGGATCCTTGTAAGTATCCGGTTTGCCATCAGCGTAGAATTCGCCTCCGAAGGCGGCGCAGCTACCCGCCTGCTTACTCTGAGCCAAATTGGTGCAATCGGAAAGGAGGCTGCCAGTGGAATCGGTCCAAGTGCCGGTGTTGACGGCGGGGAAGCACGAGCTGCCGAGCACCGTGCCAAACGTATTGGCAACATTTGGCGCGACATAGGGAGTTGGAGCGTTGTTTGTATCTATGCAGGAAGAAGGAAAGCCCAACGCCACTAGTGCGGCAGCGTTAGCGGCCGAAGGGTTCGTTTCCGCGGTGAGGAGAGCGCAGTCGAACGTGCCGAGCGGCTTGCCGCCATTCGCGGCACACGCAGATTGAGTTTCGTCCACGCCAGCGAACGTCTGCTCGTTGGGGTTCACGAAAATATCCGATTTCAGGTTGGGGTTTCCAATGAAGTAGTTCAAGCCGCCGCCATTGTTTGCAAGGGCATTGAACTGTTCCACCGAAATGCCACCTTCGTCCTCGATGACGCGCTTCAGGCGGCGGTCAATGTAACGCACGCCGAAGACAATGCCGCCCCGAAATTCGTGCTGGAATCCGGCGACATATTCGTCGGTATATTCCATGCGGATTCCTGGCTGGAATGGCTCACCGCCACTGAGGCCAACGGTCACGGCGTTCCCGATGCCCCCGGAGGCCGAATTGAGTAAGGTGGCGGAACTTGGTTTGAACATGTTTGCGTAGTCAGGGTTTCCGCTGGAATCCGTCTGAATGCAAGACGCTCCAGCAGGGGTCCCAGCCGGGCACCCCGTGGTTTTTGACGCGGGAGCCCAATAGGCGCCCAGCACATCATCCTCTGCGCTGAGAGCGCGGATGGCCGCGTCGAGCGGCAGAATGAACGCATACCGGCCATAGTTGGCGTAGAACTTGGTCTTTCGGTCACCCTTGGGATCGAGGACAAAGCCAAGCCGAGGTGACCACATGTCGTTAAAAAGCTTATTGAGCTGGTTGCCGACCAAACGTTGCTGTTCCCAGCGGAGACCAAGGTTGACGGTGACGCGCTTGCCTAAAGCCCAGGAATCGTTCACGTATCCAGCGTGATACTTTCCGCTGCTTTTGGTAATGCCTCCGTCAAAGCGGCCACGCGACTGGACGAGTACGACTTGAACAGGACTACCTCCACCGACTGAATCCGCCATGTACGGGCATAGCGTACAGCCGGAACTATTTGAAACGGCCGAAATGGGCTCAAGAACGAGTGATGCGTCGGTCATCTTGCCGGCGACGGTCGGGTTGGTAGCTGTCCCGTATCCGGGATCTCCACCAGAAGCGTTGGTCGCAGGAAGTGCGAACTTGCCTCCCGAATAGGAAGTGCTGTCGTCATAGACAGGAAACTGCCAGTTGTAGCCGATGCTGAAAGTATGCTGGCCGAGAAAGTGAAGAGTCTTCGAAGTATCGAAAGAAATGCTGCGCGTGTTAGAGTCGTATGGCTCCAGGAAGCCAAACCCCTGAGCGTTGAATGTTCCCGCTTGCAGGAGCCCTGATTCGTCCGAAATCTGGGTTACGTCCGCCAGAGGGGTTTCGGTGAAGTGGTTCCAGCTCCAGGTAAACGCACCATCAATCAGCCAAGTCGACGTGAGTGTGCCGTCGTAACGCGCCGCCCAGTTGCGTGTGCCATAATCCCACTTGGAATTTACCGTTTTGTCCGAAGCGTTCAACGACGCCCAAGGAACATTGTTGGTGTGCGAGGGGTCGCCAAAAACTGAGGATTCTATGGTTTGCCGGTCGTTAATCTTAAAGGTCAACTTGCCAGCATAGTCGTAGGAAGTCTTGGTGCGCTGCAATTGACCGTTATATGCGGTTGAAAGACCTGAGCCAACGGCCGGGGCTACGTACTGGTTATTTACGCTGGGATTGAAGTTCCCGAAATAGAAGAGGTGATCGCGTAATTTTCCAAGGGGAGCGTATCCGCCAAGTTCGGCGTCACCTTCGTAGTTGGCATTGCCAAGGTAACGGCCAAACAGGTTCACTCTGCCAAACTGCGAGTCGTCAGCATTGAGCGGAGTGGTCTGCATCCCCAGTGGATGGAAGTAGCCGCCGAGCTCACCGTGGGTCTTCGTGCTGCCGGACTTGGTGACGATCTGCACGATACCGCCACTGGCGTGGCCATACTGCGGTTCGAAGCCGCCGGTCTTGATTTGCACTTCCTTGACGAAGGACTGGTTGATCCCGCTGCCAAGCGCACCGTAGGAACGTGCCCAGACGCCCAGGCCTCCGAAGGCCGGGTCATTGATGGAAACGCCGTCCGCCACATAGGAATTCTCGAGTCCGCTGGAGCCGGAAATGGAAGGGTTGTTGCTGCCGGTCTGAATGCCGTCGACCGCGCCGGGGCTCAAATAGAAAAGATTGGCTACACCGCGCTGAACGGGAATATTTTGAAAGAAAGTGTCGGAGATATCCGCGGTGACGGCCGAGGTGGAAGTGTCCACCGTGACGGTGGCGGCGCTGACTTCCACGGTCTCGGAAACCTGGCCGGTTTCGAGGATGACTTCGATGCTGGTGGTCTTGTTGATCTGCACCTCGGCGCTCTTCACGCTGGCGATCTTGAAGCCTGCCTTCTGCACCTTAATCGAATAACTACCGGGAATGAGGGTGGAGAAGAGGAAGGACCCCTGTTCGGTCGTGGATTGAGAAAGGCTGCCGATGGGACCGGTGATCGTGACCTGGGCTCCCGGAACTGTGGCTTTTGAAGGGTCATAAACTATGCCGCCCAGATTGCCGCGCGCGGCCCCCTGGTCCTGCGCCTCGATGGATACCGAGAAGATCATGCTAAATGCCAAAACCGAGCTGACCACGAGCCATTTGCTTTTCATAGCGCTCGACTCCCTTCCTTACCTCTGCCTTTATCCAAACCTAGTTTTTGGCGTGCAGATGGAACGGAAATATGAGAAGGAGCCACCCTGCTCCCCCGAAGCCCGGGACATACTCTCACACTGTGCATAAAAACTGCCAAATTGATAGATAATTTATCGCATGCTAAGGTTCGGGAATTTCACGACTTATCGTTTCGTTAGTGGTCATTATAAGAAGAAGGCGTTGCGACCCATTCCCGATTCCTGGATACGTATGCAGAAATATGGATTAGTGGCAGGAAACGCCCTAAGGAGGCAGGGGGCTGGTGTCCTTACGGCTTGGCTGGCTCTTCGATTAGGAGAGACTTGCCCTTCTCGGTTAGGTCCGCAGCCTTCTGTGGGTTTCCAATTTCGGTGTAGTACTGGGCCAAGGCCAGATAAAACGGGCCCTCCTCAGGGCGGAACAGCAGGGCCTTTTCAAGGATGGAGATGGCCTCGGGAGCGTTTCCTCTCTTCTCCATACTCGTGGCAATGCGAAGAAGGGTCTCCGAGTCCGTCGTTTCCGTGACGCCGGCGTCAGAGAAGAGGCTGACGACGGCGGCATAGTCCTTTTTTGAAAAGTAGGCGTCTACAAGCCGGGAGCGGGCGACGTCATTGGAGTGGTCGAGTTGCAAGGCGCGACGGAACCAGGCGCGGGCCTCGTCAAACTGACCGAGGGCCCAATAGCAAAGGCCCCGTTGCTGGTCGAGGATACCCTTTTCCGCGTCTTGGGCGATTCCCGGCTCGCGCACGTCCCAGGGCTCGGGCGGGGAAGGAGCATCGAGAACTTTGAAATTCATGGTTGCAAAACCGCCGTGCCTGGTCTCCGGATCATTCACGGTGACGTTCAAAATATAGCTGCCGCTCGATTGCTGCTCGAGGGAGAGCTTCTTTCCCGTCACCAGGGAACCGGCTGCGTCGAATTGTTCCCTGCTGATTTCGTCTTTGACCTTGGTGGCACTGCCGGGAGCGGCGGGCCGGCCGAAAGCGTATTCCACGTCCAGTTTCTTTCCCAGATTTTCACGGGGATCTGAGGCCGGGGCCCAGATCTGATAAACCACTTGGAGGTTGGTGCCTGGGGCCAGACTGGGGGCGCTGCTGGGCCTGGGAGTGAATTGCACGCCGCCGATGGCAAAAGGCATGAGATCGGCTAGACCGGGATCGGCGTTTTCCGCTGACAGAAATGGCAGCACACCGGGCACGACCAGTGCGTCTTTTGGGGGCATGGGGATGGAGACTTCGCGCACCGTGTGGAAGGCTGTTTTTTTGGACCAGTCCGTGAACTGAAATTCGAGGTGATATTTACCAGCCGGGAGAGGGAGCGTTCCCTGATACCCGAAGACTTTGTCTTTGATGGTATCGAGGCGTTTCTTGGTGATCGCATCCGCGACGGATTTTTGTTGCGTGAAGATGAGTTTGTTCTCAGCGCTAAAAACGCGGACGCGGACTTCCACGGAGTAGGAATAGCGTTCGTCTTTGTCCTCGGTCAGGCTGAGGTCGCTGGGACTAGCTAAGTGCAGGGCGTAGTCGAGTCGCGTCAATCCGCGAGAATCGCGAGCCGGGAAGGTAACGATGTCGAGATTGTGGCCCTCCAGGACCAGCCGAGAGGTAACCGTTTCGCGGTTGGTTCTTCGCCGGAGAATATCGTCGCGGTTCGCCGGCAGATTGGGGAGATTCTTGATGCTGTTCAGGAGGATGTCGGATTCGAGGCTCACGATTCCGGTGGTCTCGTCGACCGGCTCGTCGGGCAAGAGCGACAGCGAAATTCGTGCCACTTCCGGCCCCGCGGAATTGCGAATCATACGCAGCGCGGCGGAACGCGAATTGATGGCCTCCACGCCAGTAGCAAGTTTATCCGGGCCGTCGGTGTACGGACTATAGAAGCGGTAATCGCCGCTGCCTTCGCGTTGGTAAAACA
>MNIJ01000093.1 GCA_001919715.1 Acidobacteria bacterium 13_1_20CM_58_21 | reverse complement strand
CGCGATGGTAGCCTGTGCCGACTTCGCCTCCGCTTCGAATTCGGCAAGCTTGCGCACCGCGATTTCCTTCTCAAGCCCTGGACTAACAACTCCCTGTTCACGGCTGAAGTCCGTCAATTTGGCCTCCGCAGTTGCCAGGGCTTTGCGGTATTCCTCTGCCTGCTGGTGGAAAAACTGAAATTCGCCGGGGGCTCGGTGCATGGCCAGATGTTTTTCGAGATACAGGCTAGCTAGAGAGTTCAGCACCCGAGCCACAAGCTGTGGATCTTTTGATTTGTAGGAAACACTGATCAGATTGGTCAGTTTGATGGGCTGTACCGTGAGGTTCTTCTCCAATGCCAGAACTGCGCGTGCAACTCTCTGGTCGTCCTTGTCTCCCGCTTTGTTCCAGAACGAACTGAGGCCAAGATTTTGAAGACCGCAAGCGACAACTACCTTGGTGAGCAAATCCCTGGACTTGATCAATTCCGCTTCCGATTGGAGTTCTTCCTCGCTCACTTCGGTGCGCCACTGAACGGGTGATTCGCGTTCCGGCGACACCACTGACTCGGCACGCTCGTGTCTCACCAGAATTTTCATCTGCGCCTCGTACTTTTTCGGCAGGAGGAACGCCAGCAGCACCGCGACTAAAAAGATCCCCAGGAATGAATTGATGATCACCCGGCGCTGCCGAAAACCGATTTCCAGGAAGTCACGCAAACGGAGGGATGGTGTGCCCTCTGCTGCGTCGGCGGCCAAGTCTCTCTCGATCATGACGTTTAACCTCACTCTCCGGAAAATCGGACTAGTGCAGGACTGGATTTGTGTACATCCCGACTGACGACGTGGGAATAAATCGCTCGATCTTGGAAAACGAGTTCTTTGGCACGAACAGGAAATCGCCGGCTTGCAGGTAGGCATCCTCCTCCAAGTTGGCCTCCTTGAGCATCTTCTTCAGGTTCACCTTTTTCACTTGTAGCCAGCCGTCCGGCACGCGGTGGAACAACAAGATCTGTGAATGTTTCGCGGAATCCCTCAAGCCGCCCGCGATAGCCACCGCCTGGGCAACGCTGGTATCTCCGCGTAAATCGAATTTTCCGGGGTGCCCCACTTCACCACCGACAATGAAGTATGGCTTTTCAAAATCCTTCAGCTCCACGTTGATGACCGGATCATGCAAAATCTTGGCGTAGCTAGTCCGCAGCGAATCAACCAGCTCTGGTATTGTTTTTCCATCCACCTTTATGCTTTCCACGCCACGGAGGGTGACATATCCGTCGGGCTGAACGGTGACCGCCTGATTGAACTCCGGCGTGTAAGGAAAATTCAGCTCCAGAACATCCGATGAATGCAATTGATACCGTCGATTGCGGTGCTGCAGCACGGGTGATTGCCCGCGGTCAGCCTCGTCCCCGCTTCCGCCGGCGGCAACGGCTGGTGGGACGGAAGGAGTCGTGGCGGGTGTCTCTTGTGCCCGTGTCGCGACTGCTCCCATGATGGTCAGGTAAACTAGGAAACTAACACGCGCTATATTCTTGTGAAGCACCGGTGTCTCCTTCTTCTCGACAACATGTTTATCCGGCACCATCATTCCGCCTCGGCCAGCTCGCCCGGGAAGCCTCGCGCTCTGGATAGATGAGTCGGATCAACAGGAGTTGAGGAGTCAGAGTCACCCTTAAATCCCATCGAATTGCCCTGCCCTGGAGCGCCTAGCCAGTTGCGATCGATTTCGACGGCGACAGAGCGTTGCAGGAGCGTAACGGATAGAATGAGCTTCCATCCCGACTTGATCTTTACGACGATTCCGGTCAAGCCGGTCAGAGGCCCATACTCGATTCGTGCAGCGTGGCCGATTTTCACGTACGGCCACGGCATTACTGATTGACCATTTTTTTCTGCGCTGTGGATGGCTGCGATCTCGTCATCCTCTACCGCAATGGGGGTCTTGCCGACGCCCACGATCTGGATGACTCCGGGAGTCTGGAGGACAGGCAGCCGATTGTGCGGATTCATCCGACAAAAAAGGTAACCAGGAAACAGCGGCACCTCCAACTCCTTTACGCGGTCAGACCACAGCCGCCTGGACTTGCTGACCGGCAAGAAGCACTGGTAGCCTGAGTTTTCCAGAAGCAACGTCGTTGTTTTTTCTCTGCCAGTTCTAGACAGGATCGCGAACCATGGCCACTGCTGTTGGCGCATACTCATAATCGACTCCCTAGAGAAGCTACCGCCGCAAGAGTCCCAAGATTCAGATGACCCTGCCACGGTGTTGGCCCGGGGTTCCCTCAAACGCCTGTGCCCACTCTCAATCGCAGCGCGGCAAAACACGGAAACAGCCCAGGGCAGCAAAGTAGCTGACACCCGGCCTCCTCACAATCCGGTTTAAACCCTAAAAGCGTGGACGTTCATGCCTGAACGAAACTGGCGCAACTCCTTCTGGCTCTTAGCACTTGGCGAGCACCACGGATGCTGAGAATGAGTGCCTGGCAAGTCGGCGAGCCCCGTCTGGTTGCCACAACGACCAGGGAAGGAGTCTCCCGGTTTCACGGTCGCGTCCACAACCCTCTGCACGCACACAGGAACTCGCCGCGCTCCTCAAGATCCGTTTTAGAACTACCGAGCCTGCCAGACCAGAATCGAAAACAGGCTTAGCGTTAACGAAGTGGTTAATTCTTTGCAGTTTGACGTGATCCCCTACTAGTCCCGTCCGCAGGTATATGCCTCAACGAAAGTCAGCGATTCCCCTGCTCCAAATTCCCTGATTCGATGGATTGTCCGGTCATGCCCCTTTGAATAGGCTCAGTCCGACCCAGTGCAAGGGACTGAAATGAGAACATTCATTTGGCGCCATGCTCTTTGATTCTCCCGCCTACTTCCTCTTCCTGATTCCTGTTGCGCTGGTGTACTGGCGCTTGCCTCATCGCGCCCAAAACATTCTTCTGCTTCTGGCGAGTTACTTTTTCTACGGCTGGTGGGACTGGCGCTTCCTGGCACTCATGATTGGCAGTACCACGATGGATTTTCTGATCGCCCAGAAAATAACCGCCGGCCGCACGGACTCCAACCGCAAGAAGTGGTTTGTCCTCTCGCTGGTGTTGAATTTTGGGATTCTTGGGGTATTTAAGTACTTTGATTTCTTCACAGGGTCCTTTTCGACTGCGCTGGAAACGTTGGGCATTCACCATATTCCTCTGCCCCTCATTCGCGTTATTCTTCCGCCGGGCATTTCGTTTTATACCTTTCAAGAAGTCGCCTACATCGTGGACGTTTATAAAGGCAGGCTGGAACCGGCTAGGTCTTTCTTAGACTATGGTCTGTTCATCAGCCTCTTCCCGCACTTGATTGCCGGGCCGATTCAAAGACCGGGACATCTTCTTCCTCAGGTGCAGAAGGACCGCGCCTTTGATGCGGATCGCTTTTTCGACGGCCTGATGCTTATCTTTTCCGGCCTCGTGCGCAAATGTGTGGTCGCGGACAACTGCGCGCTTCTCGCCAACGCAGCCTTTGGCGGCCAATTCGGTCCTTCGAATTTCTGGATTGTTCTGATCGGAACCTACGCGTTTGCCTGGCAAGTCTATGGCGACTTCAGCGGCTACAGCGATATTGCGCGCGGCAGCGCGCAATTGCTGGGCTTCCATTTCATAGTCAACTTTCGGCAGCCCTATTTGTCGCATCGCCTTCAGGAGTTTTGGCGACGCTGGCACATCAGTCTGAGCACCTGGCTCCGCGATTACTTGTACATTCCTTTAGGAGGCAGTGCCGGCGGCAAATGGAAAACCTCTCGAAACCTTCTGATTACCATGGTCCTGGCTGGTCTCTGGCATGGCGCAAACTGGACGTTCGTGGTGTTTGGAGCAATTCATGGCGCCGTTTTGGCTGTCGAGCGTTGTTTGTTCCCTGTCAAAACGAAGCAGAAAGATGCCGCCCTGACTCAACATTCCGTGGGTGTCTTCTCCCTTTGGGCACAGCGAATTCTGACCTTCAATGTCCTTTGCCTGAGCTTGGTATTTTTCCGAGCCGCCTCACTCCCTGCGGCCGTGCAGTTCCTGGCTGGTCTGTCTAATTTCGCTTGGCGCACCGAGTACGCCTCGGCGTTCTTCATGCTGGGCCTTTTTTCCATTCCTTTGTTCGTTGTGGACCTGTTGATGGAAACCAGCAACCAGGAATACCCATTTGCAAACGCTCCCTACGCCGTTCGGACCGCGCTCGCCGCTTTCGCACTCGTCATCCTGGCACTCTTTTCGGGGAACAGTCTCAATGCCTTCGTCTACTTCCAGTTCTAAGTCGCCCGCCCTGGTCCACGCCAAGGTGCTGCTGGGGATCTGCGCCCTTCTTGTCCTTTTCTTCGAGATTTGCGCCGATTATCTTCTCAAACATGATTCGGAAACCTACGGCCGCGTTTCTCAGCAATACGCCGAGGCCGTCAAGGTGCGGCCCTCCAGGTCCGGCGAACCAGCATCGGTTCTGATGGTGGGCAATTCCCTCCTCATGGAAGGAATAGACGTAGACCGCTTGCAGGAATTGACCTCCAGCAAGATGCGGATTTATCCCATTTTTCTGGAAGCCACTGGCTACTACGACTGGCTGTATGGCCTCGAACGCTTATTTCGTCGAGGTGCAAGGCCCCAGGTGGTGGTCCTTGGAGTCGGCGTGAATAGTTTTCTTCAAGACAGCGTGCGTCAGGACTATGCTCCGATGATGTTTTTCGACGTCCGCGACGTCCTGGGTGTCGCTTCCGCTTTAAAGCTGGATCGCACGGCCACGACTAACCTCTTGCTCGCGCATTCGAGCGTGTTCTGGGACACACGCAGCGTCATTCGAACCCAGGTTCTCCGCCACGCGGTCCCTCATTGTAGAGAGCTTTTCACGCTGGTAAAGAGCAAACCGGCATTGCCGCCCAGTTCGGAACTCGAATTGATCACACTTGCTCGGATTCAGACTTTGCGTCAACTGTGTGACGCGCATGGGGCAAAACTGATTATCCTGGTTCCACCGACTCGCTCGTCGGAAGATGCGGTTCGCCAAATGGCCATCGCTTCACAAAAGGTCGGGGTCGACTCGCTCGTGCCCATTGATCCGGCGACACTCTCAGAAAAGTTTTACCAGCCGGATGAACTCCATCTCAACTCCGAGGGCGCAGCACTCTTCACGTCAGCGCTGGCAACTTACCTTCCTGTAGAGATCGGCGGACCCAAATCCGCATCCTCACATAACTAAGACCCGCGCCAGCCATTCTTTCTGACCTAGAATTTCATCACACTCGAACAGAATCTCTTCGTCTAATTCCCTGCAGGTTTCTACCCGCTCCCATTCTGCGGATATTCCTCTCGGACCGATCCGGTATGTACCGCCTGGTCGCAGTTCTGGAGGCCAGGTACGGTATTCGGGAGGATTAGCTTGTGCAGCTTTAACAACTCTTTTGAGGAAGTTCAGAATGAAGATTCTAGCCACCGGGGGAGCATTTTGGACAGTCCATAGGAATGGAGGCCTATGTCGGCGTGCGATGTAGCAATTATAGGAGCTGGTCCTTACGGGCTCTCGGCGGCCGCGCACCTGAAAGCCGCCGATGGCCTAGACGTCCGTGTTTTTGGGGAACCGATGTCTTTCTGGGAGAGACACATGCCCAAGGGCATGCTTCTCCGCTCTCCCTTGGAGGGGTCGCACCTTTCCGATCCCAGCAGTGCGCTGTCGCTGGAGGCTTATGCGGCGGCCAGAGGGAACCCGCTCACCGCTCCGCTGCCGCTCCCCCGCTTCACCGATTATGGGCGTTGGTTTCAGAATCAAGCCGTCCCCGACCTGGATTCCCGGAGAGTCGACCGTGTGGAGAAAAACGGATCTGGGTTCCATCTCACGTTGGAAGGCGGAGAGAATTTGAAGGCACGACGCGTGGTTATTGCCGCTGGAATCATGCCCTTCGCCTGGCATCCTCTGGAATTCAGGTCTCTCCCGCGCTCCTTAGCCTCACACGCCTCCGCGCACACTGATCTCAGCCGCTTCTCAGGAAAGCAAGTCGCTGTGATTGGCGGAGGGCAGAGCGCCCTCGAATCGGCTGCGCTCCTGCATGAGGTAGGAGCCGAGGTTGAAGTGTTGGTCCGTACACACATTGTCCGTTGGCTCTGGCGGAGACCTTGGGTGCACACTTGCCGGCCAATAGCACGCATGCTGTACGCACCACCTGATGTGGGCCAAGCCGGGATTAGCCATCTCGTGGCGCGTCCAAATTTGTTCCGCCGGTTACCCCGATTGATGCAGAATCGCCTGGCGGTGCGCGCTATCCGGCCCGCGGGCGCCGCTTGGCTGAAGCCGCGATGCCAACACGTTCCGATCTCGACAGGACGTGCGGTTATTTCCAGTGCTACTTTCGGCAACCGCGTAATTCTTAAATTGGCAGATGGCAGCGAGCGACGCGTCGACCACGTTCTGCTGGCGACTGGCTACCGAGTGGACATCTCCCGCTACCCGTTCCTCGGCGCGCCACTGCTTTCGTCCATCCGTCAAATCGGCGGCTATCCACAACTGGAAGTCGGATTCGAATCTTCTGTTCCCGGTCTGCACTTTCTGGGCGCCCCCGCCGCCTGGAGTTTTGGTCCGCTCCTGCGTTTTGTAGCTGGCGCGGATTTCGCCGCCCGAGAGTTGACCAGCAAGATCTTTCGCAAAGCGCCGAATCACGGCGACTCCTAAGGATCTATGTCAGCGGCAGCCACTCTTCCGGAGATGACGAAGTCCTCGAATCTTGGCCCCAACGTTCTGGCCGCAACTGCCGGTGCTTTGATCATGGGTGCAGACTATCGGGGGCTCGGTGTGGTGCGCAGTTTGGGTCGTCGTGGAATTCCTGTTTGGGTCATCAAGCAGGGTGGACATCTTGTGGCGACCACCTCTCGCTACGTTAGCCGCAACGTATCTTGGCCACCCAAGGACGATCGCAGACAAATTGACTTCCTCATCGACCTGGCGGCCAAACATGGTCTCAGCGGATGGGTGCTCTTTCCCACCGACGACTACGCGGTCACCCTTGTTTCGCGCAATTATAAGGCGCTGGCGAGTCACTACCGGCTCACCGTGCCTCCTTGGGAAGAACTGCGCTGGGCTTGCGACAAGCGGCTCCTGCATCATCTTGCCCACGACCTCGGGGTTCAACAACCCTGGGCTGCTTCTCCAAACACCCGAGAAGAACTCGCAGCACTCGACCACGCTTTCCCCTTGATCCTTAAGCCCGCACTCAGGCTCGAACCTAGCAGTCTTGCCGTCCCCAAAGCTTGGCGTGCCGATGATCGTGCTTCACTGCTGGCGCGCTACGACGCGGCCTGTCGGTTGATGGCCCCGGAAAATCTGATCGTCCAGGAAGTCGTGCCCGGGGGCGGCGAATCCCAGTTTTCTTATGCCGCTCTTTGCCAAGACGGCTTGCCACTCGCTTCCATTGTCGCAAGGCGCACTCGACAGTATCCGATGGATTTCGGGCAATTCAGCACCTATGTCGAGACCGTGGACGAGCCACAAGTCATTGAGCCCTCCGTGCGGCTGCTCAAGGCACTGCGCTTCACCGGCCTGGTAGAAGTGGAGTTCAAAAAAGATCCGCGGGACAGTCAATATAAGGTTATCGATATCAATCCGCGCGTTTGGGGCTGGCACACACTTTCCAAGCGCTGCGGGGTCGACTTCCCTTACCTTTTTTGGCGCCTCCTCAGGGGTCAATCTTTCTCGGCGCTCCAGGGGCGCGCCGGCCAGCGCTGGATGCACGTGAGCAGCGACATGTCCGTGGCAATCCGGGAAATCCTGGGCGGTCGGCTCTCAGTTCGGAATTATGTGCGGTCATTGCGAAGTCCTCTGGAGTCTGCCATTTTTGCCTGGGACGATCCCCTGCCGGGGCTTCTTGATCTGCCGCTTTTCGCCGGCACGCTCGGCAAGCGCGTCCTTCAGAGAAGGAAGACCTAGCACTTTCGGCGAAACAACCCGCATTGCACTTAGCATGCGCGCGGCCTTACTTGACAGAGCAACGCGCCCATAAACCGCGAACAAGCCAGTGTGCTGCTTTCGGTAGCTTCGAAAAAAGGACCGCCGAGGCCACGCGGCAATGGAGGCTGCTCGAGCAGTCCAGTAGGACTCGTTGACCGGAAGTTCCGAATCTCCTACTGCCTGACAAACCCAATCGCCGTCACTTATGGCTGTACCAGGCCTCGACGAACCGCGTAGCGCACTAGGCTTGCCGTCTCGTGAATATCCAGTTTCCGCATCAGTCTTGATCGATGTGATTCGGCAGTTTTCACGCTGATATCCAACAGAGAAGCAATGTCCTTCGTGGACTTTCCCTCTGCAATCAGTTGCAGCACTTGGCGTTCACGAGCAGTCAGAGGATCCGCGGCTCTCTCCGATTTCGTTCGGTACGCCTCAATCACTGCCCTTGAGACGCCCGGACTCAAATAGAACATCCCTCGTGAAACTTGCTGAATGGCATGTATCAGATCGCTGGCCACTTGGTTTTTTAGCACATACCCTTTTACCCCCGCTTCAAGGGCCTCGAGGATGTATTGATCCTCCTCGTGCTGCGTGAGCAGAATCACCTTAGTCTTCGGACAGGAACGGCCGAGCTCGCGTGCTGCATCTATGCCGTTTAGCATGGGCATGCTGATATCCATGATGGTAATGTCCGGATGGAGCGATGCGGCCTGGCTCACCGCCTCCTGCCCGTCAGCAGCTTCCGCAACGACTTTAAATTCTTCCCTCTCAAGCAATGATTTCAAACCCTGGCGCACCAGGACATGGTCATCAGCGAGTGCCACGCGAATTGGCATGTGAAACCTCCAAAGGAAGTCGAATTAAAAGTTCAGTTCCCTGCCCATGGCGCGATTCGATCCGCACCGTTCCACCGATCGCGCTGACGCGTTCCTGCATGCCGATTAGGCCTAACCCCTTCCGGCCGCCGGGTGCTTGAATAGCGCCAACGTCAAAACCCGCTCCGTCGTCTCGGATCGAGCAACACAGTACGAAATCATCTCGCCACGCACGAACCCAGATATTGCTCGCCTT
>MNIJ01000213.1 GCA_001919715.1 Acidobacteria bacterium 13_1_20CM_58_21 | reverse complement strand
CCGCCCGCAGCTTCGCAAATATCGCTTATCTGGCTCCCGGAACGGAGCCGCTCGAGCCCTCCGATCCCACCAAGGCGCGTATCACGGCGGTTTCCACGGGCGGCAGCTCCGGTTTGAACAATGAAATTTCGGTCGATGGGGGCGACAATTCAGATGACTGGATCGGCGGATTCCTGCAGAACTTCTCACCCGACGCCATCCAGGAATTTGCCATGCGCACGGCGCAGGAAGACGCGGACACTGGTGGCACCACGGCCGCCTCGGTGGTCGTCACCACCAAGCACGGCACCAACGAGTGGCACGGTTCGGGAGCGTTTTACGGCCGCGCCGCCGCTTTGAATGCGCGCTTCCCGATTGACAACCCGGCTCCCGATCCCAAGCAGCCGTTCTCGCGGCAGAATTACGTCGGCACCCTCGGCGGTCCCATCGTCAAGGAACGGCTGTGGTTTTTCTCTTCCCTTGAATACGTCCATGAAAACTCGAGCATCGCCTACAGCCCGTCCAGCCAGGCCGAGTTCAACGCGCTGGCGCAGCTGGCCCGAGAAGGCTTGATCAGCACACCGGTCGGTAGTGTCAATTCGATGGAGGTGCCCAGCAGTGTCCCCGTTCCGTTTCGCGACTATCTGGCCATGGCGCGTGTGGACTGGGCGCCGTCCCCAAGTTCGCAGTGGTTTGTTCGCGCGGCGGTCGACAATTACTTGACGCACAACGCCCTGGTGCAGCAGGCGGCGCTGCCCTCGACCGGCGCGACCTCTCATGACAACTACATGAGCCTGGTGTTGGGCAACCAATATGTGTTTGGGCCAAACTGGGTTGGCTCTATTGTTTTCAACGCCAGCGGACTGCATCTGACCGCGACGCGCAATGCCAACTTGGGGTTTGCCTTGGCGTTCCCGTTTACCTCCACCTTGAGCACCATCTCCGGCGTAGAGACTTTCGGCGACAATCAATTCTTTACGCCGATTACTGCTTTCCCGGTTTTGCGCAACCAGGAAAAATACCAGATCCGCTATGACCTCAGTCACGCCCAGGAACGACAAGCGCCGCGCTGGGGCGTCAACTTTATTCACGAACCGGTGCTCAGCGGCGCCCTGGCCGCCACCGCCGAGTATGTCTACTCTCCGCCGCAGGATCCGAGCTTCTATCTTTCTAGTCCGGGCGAGCTCGCGGCCATCCTGTCGTGCAATCCTAACGATCCTCGAAACCAGCCTCCCAATTCCCCGTGTCCCTTCAGCACCTTTACCCCGGCCGGTGACGGTAGCTTTGGGCAAAACGTCCAGCGCCTGGGAATTTACGCCCAAGACTCCTGGCGCGTCACTCCGCGCCTGACCATCAACTACGGTCTGCGCTACGACACCACTTTCGGTCTTTTCATCGCTTCCGGCCACCAGCAAAGCGCGAATCCCGCCCTCGCCGGCAATGGCATTGTCTCCGGCATTCCTCACGATTACCGCAAAGCCTTTGCTCCGCGGCTGGGGGTCGCCTATGGTCTCGGATCCGGAAGTACCGTCCTGCGCGGCGGTGCCGGCCTATACTTTAACGACCTGGCGCAAAACGGCTGGGTTCAGGCCTTCACTGCCGTCAACAATTTCAACATCCAGAATGCTTCCGGCCCGCCTGCGCTCATCGATGCGCATTACCACACGCCCTACGCATGGCACACCACCGCCGGCATTCAGCACGCCTTCAACGCCAATTGGATTTTGAGCGCGGACTACACGCTGGAGACCGGCATGCATGGCTACCGGCGTTATGATTTCCCAAACGTCTCCGTATTTCGCACCGACAATCGTTCCAGTTACAACGCCCTGGCGCTGCATCTTCAAGGCAACGTGGCCGAACGGCTGAGTCTCGTCGCCAACTACACGCTCGCCAGCGCAAGAACCTGGGGCTGCCAGATCGGCGAGCTCTTCGACTATGTGAACGGAGTTTGCGATCCCCTCAACGCCTTCGCCCAGGGAGATTATGGTCCCTCGGGAGAAGACGTGCGGCACCGTCTGGTGCTAGCGGGAACCGTTCGCGCTGCGGCAGGATTCGATCTTACCTTTCTCTCGCAGGCGGAGACCGCGCGGCCCATCACTTTGACCACTCCGGTGGGTAACCGCGCGGTGATCAATGGCGTGAAGTCCACTCTCGACCAGTTCCGCGGCCGGCCCTATATTCAAACTGACTTGCGTGTGAGCCGCTCCATCAAGTTCCGCGAGCGCTGGTCGCTGACGCCCTTCATCGAATTCTTTAACCTCTTCAATCGCAACAATCCCGGCAACAACTATGTCGGCGATATCAGCGCTCTGCCCATTCCCGTGAACGATCTCGGCAATGTCACCGCGCTTTGTCCCGATCCAAGGTGTTCCGTGCCGGTCACCAGTGGCAAGCAGTTGCTCGTTGCCGCCGGTGCCCTCGGCGATTTCTTCGGCCCCGGCACCACCGTGGGCATTCCCTTCGCCGCCCAGATCGGCCTAAAGCTCACCTTCTGATCAGTTTTGGTGCCGGGGCGCCGCCGCGGCAGGATCCCTGCCTTACCTCCTAGCGATCTCCCTTTCGTTTTGCTCGATCAGCTCCCGAAAGGTCTTCACTCCGTGCGCCTTAGAGCGACCCTAGTCATCTCGTACCAGCTCGCATCCCACGTCGAACGGCAGATACATCCGTTTGTGCAAATCAAAAGCCAGCGAATCCGATGCCTTCCGCCAGCCAGCGCAAATCGTTCGAAACCCGCGCCAGCGCCCCAAACGCTCCATCCACGTCTTGGCACGTTCGGACGCTGCAACCTGATATGCTTCATTTCAACTGTGACGACGGTTCATCACACCATGACTGGCAACCGCGATCCTGAGGCCGCCTGGACCTATCACCAAGCCAGTAAGCACTCCTACGCCAGCATCCGCACCAACCCCCATTTCATGGACTGGTCCAACCAGCCTCTGCCGTTCAAGGTTTATCCCACGCTCGAACCCATGCGCCTGCCCGGCGAGTTTCGCCAAACTGGCGTTGCCGCCCTCTCGGCCATCTCTCGAAGCGTCTCCGCCCACCGCCACGCACTTCCTGATCTCGAGGCAGTGGCCCAGCTGCTGTACCTTTCCGCTGGGATTACCCGCAAGAGAAAGTATTCCGGAGGCGAGATCTTTTTTCGTGCTGCCGCTTGCACCGGCGCACTCTACGAAGTCGAGCTCTATCTGGTTTGCGGTGGCCTCTCCAACCTGGATGCCGGGGTCTATCATTTCGCTCCCGCCGAATTCGGCCTACGCCTGCTGCGCGCCGGAGACTATCGCGGCGTCCTCGTCGAAGCCACCGGCGGCGAACCCGCCATCGCCCATACGCCACTCGCCATCATTTGCACTTGCACTTACTGGCGCAACGCCTGGAAGTATCAGGCCCGCACCTATCGACATTTCGGCTGGGACAACGGCACGCTGCTCGCGAACCTGCTGGCCGTCGCCACCGCGTTGGGACTGCCAGCCCGGGTGGTGTGCGGTTTCCTCGACCGCAGCGTCAATGGACTTCTGGATGTGGATCCCCGGCGTGAAGTGGCTTTCTCCCTGGTCGCCCTCGGCCACGTCGCCGCGCTCCCGCCGCCATCCCCTGCGGCGGCTTCCCCTCTTTCTCTAGAAACCGTGCCGCTCTCCCAGCACGAGGTGGACTATCCCCTCATGCGAGAAATGCACGCCGCCTCCTCACTCGAGGCCCCCGAGGAATTGGCCGCTTGGCGAGGCCACACACCCAAAACGGAATTTCTTCCGCCCAGCGGACCAATCGTTCAGCTCACACCTTTATCCGATGCCGAGATCCCTCGCGACCCCATCGAACAGGTTATTCAGCGGCGCGGTTCCACCCGCAAGTTTGCCCGGAGCCCGATCACTATGGCGCAGCTTTCCACCATGCTGGACCGCGCCACCCGTGGCGTCCCGGCAGATTTCCTCGATCCGCCCGGGGCCCAGCTCAATGACCTGTACTTGATAATCCACGCCGTCGAAGGGCTCTCGCCAGGAGCTTACGTCTATGATCGCACCCGCGGCGTGCTCGAATGTCTAAAGCAGGGAAATTTCCGCGCCGATGCTGGTTACCTTGGACTGGAGCAAGAGCTGCCCGCCGACGCCGCCGTGAACGTCTTTTTCCTCGCGGACTTGCGTCCCATTCTGGACCGTTTTGGCAATCGCGGCTATCGCGCCGTGCAACTCGAATCCGGCATCCTCGGCGGCAAGCTCTATCTCGCGGCCTACGCGCTCGGACTCGGCGCCACCGGGCTCACCTTCTTCGACGACGAGGTCACCCGCTTCTTCTCCCCGCACGCCGAAGGCAAAAGCGCCATCTTCCTCGTAGCCCTCGGTCACAGCACGAAACACCAACCTCGGTGATGACCGCTAATCGCAGTCGCCGGTGCGTTATCCTAAGCCGTCGCGCGTTTCAATACTTGCTTCCTGCTGGCATTCCAGGCCGGTGGGTCACTCGCGGGGTGGAGGAGGCTCGAGGGGATCCCTTGGCCCTCGTGGCGACTCTTGACTGTGCGTGTTCATGGCAACCGGATTTTACTCCTGCAGGCTTCCGACGTGATAGGCATGCGCAGCCGAGCAGTGGGGCATCAGTTTGAAATCTGGAGGGTGTTTCAGCCGAATAGTTCGCTGAAGAAATTTTGCATGGCGGTGGCAGGGCGGGCGTCGGCCACGGCATGGTATGCGACGCCTGGCACCGCGGGTCCAGTCTCGTGCGTAAAGCCATGCATCGCACCGTCATAAACAGCTAGTTGCCAGTCAGCGCCGGCTTGGTTCATTTCTTGGACGAATGCATTGACCTGCGTCATGGGGACGTGTGGGTCCAGAGCGCCGTGGCACACCAGGCAGATGCGACACCAATACGTCGATGCCCGCGCGCGCCCGCTGGCACAGCTTGGCAGTGTCGTCGCGCAGTTCCGCAATGCTGGCCATGATGCGTTCGCGATTGCCGGCCACCCCACGGCCATACATAGCGCAAGCAAATACGACGAAGCCTAGTTCCGCCAGCCGGTTCGCGCGCCCCTGGGCATGGGAGTCGAGGCCAGCACCTCCGTGCACCACCAAGATTCCCGGGCGCTGGTCACCTCGCTCGGCATCCCAGGCGAACTGCCCAGTAAGTTCCGTATCGCCGTGGCGGTATGCAATCGTTTGCGCATTTATGGTCATGTGCAGTCCTTCCGAGCGATCCTTAGCCGGCATAGAGATCGACAGAGCGGCTCTTTGCGCTCATGCCATGAATCCCCGTTAGTAACTATACCATATCGATAACTAGAAATCAAGCGCAGGCCAGCCGTAAAAAGCCGTAAAAAAAAGACGTAAGCCGTAACAGCCGTAACTGGCCGCGGTCACACGGCTCGCCTTGGACTCCTGGTACCCACGGTCGTTCCGCCCTGCTATTCTTGAGCGAGCGACCCGCGAGGCATGAGCACGAGCCATGTTTGAGAACCTTACAGAAAAGCTCCAACGCACCTTCAAGAACCTCCGCGGCCAGGGCAAGCTCACCGATGAGCACCTGGACAACGCCCTGGCCGAAATTCGTGACGCGCTGCTCGAAGGCGACGTCAACGTGGGCGTGGCCGATGAGCTCCTAGCCAACATCCGGCGGAAAGCCATCGGCAGCGAAGTCCTTTTGCAACTTTCGCCTGATCAGCAAGTCGTCAAGGTTGTCCGCGATGAGCTCGCCGCCATTCTCGGCAAGCACGCCAAGCCGATCTTCGCTTCGCGCCCGCCTTCGGTCTGGATGATCGTGGGGCTGCAGGGTTCCGGCAAAACCACCACCGCCGGAAAGCTCGCCAAATGGCTTTCCGAACACGGCCACCGTCCGCTGGTGGTTTCCACTGACGTGTATCGTCCCGCTGCGCGCGAACAGCTGGCGCAAGTCGCGAAAGCCGTGGGCACGGCGATCTGGCCCGGCGCCGGCACGGACAAGCCGATCGAAATCGTGAAAGGCGCCATCAAGGAAGCCAAGCTTTCCGCCAGCGACGTGGTCCTGGTGGACACCGCCGGCCGCCTGCACATCGATGATGATTTGATGGATGAGCTGAGCATGCTGAAAAAAGAATTGCAGCCCAGCGAAATGCTGTTCATCGCCGACTCCATGATCGGCCAGGACGCGGTGCGTTCCGCCGGCGAATTCCACAAGCGCCTCGGCCTCACCGGGGTGATTCTCACCAAGCTGGACGGGGACGCCCGCGGCGGCGCCGCGCTGAGCATCGGCAAAGTCACTGGCGCGCCGGTAAAGTTCGTCGGCCTGGGCGAAAAATATGACGCCCTGGAAGGTTTTTATCCCGAGCGCATCGTCTCGCGGGTTCTCGGCATGGGTGACCTCATGTCGCTCATCGAACGCGTGGAACAGACGGTCGACAAAAAAGCCGCCGCCGACCTGGAGCGCAGGCTCCGCAAGGAAGAATTCACCCTGGAAGATTTCCGCGATCAGCTCAAGCAGATTCGCAAGATGGGCCCGCTCGAGAAAATCGTGGACATGCTCCCCAAGATGGGTCCGCTTGAGAATCTTCCCAAGGATGCCAAGGTCGACGAGGGCCAGCTCACCCGCGTCGAAGCGGTCATCAACTCCATGACCAACCAGGAACGCCGCGATCACAAGGTCATCGACGGCAAGCGACGCAAGCGCATCGCCAAAGGCAGCGGCACGACGGTGCAGGACGTCAACATCGTCCTCAAGCAATACCTGCAAATGCGCACCATGATGAAGCAATACGGCGCCATAACCGCCCGCGACAAAATGAAAGGCCTCGGCAAACTCGCCGGCCTTTCTTGAAAGCGCCGGGTCGCCTTTTTTAGCGGCGAAGATGCTGTTCTTTGAAAATCAAGTCAGCAACTTGGAGCGCCAGCTTTTCCGGTTCGAGGTCGGTGCGATTGCCAAGAATGATTATGCTGAGGCCATGGCCTTCCGTGAATCGTTCGATGGCCGTGCGAAAACCCATGGTGCTTCCGGTATGCCACATGCGCGGCCGCCCTTGATAAGGGTCGAGGAACCAGCCGAAGCCATACCGAACGGGCTTGCCGGGATGCAGATTGTCGTCGTTGGGCTCTTTGGGCCAGTGCGGTTCGGTGCCATCGGCAAGCTTCACGGGGGTCCGGGCAGACTGAAATTCTTTGTCGCCGAGGAGCGTATGATTCCCGAGTGCCTCATCCCACTTGGCCAGATCTTCAAGACTCGAATAGATGCCGCCGTCACCGAGCGTCGCGGAAGTCGAGCTTTGATCGGTTTGTTTGAAAGCATCATTGTCCTTGCTGTGGCCGAAGGCGCGATTCGCGACTTCGTTTTTTTCTTTTTGAAAGACGATGGTGTGATTCATTTTCAGCGGCCCAAAAATCCGGGTGTGAAGAAATTCGCCGTACGATTTTCCTGAAACATTCGCGACGATAAGTCCGAGCACCACGTAACCGGAATTGCTGTACGACCAGCTGGCCCCCGGCGTAAATGTTCCGGCTCTTTCCTTCTTCAACAATTGCAAAACTTCGGCGTCCTGAATTTGTCTTTCCGGCGTCCACCTCGGGCCTTTCACTTTTTCCAGCGCTTCCATCAAATCTTCGTAGTCCGGCAAGCCGGAAGTGTGATTCAGCAGGTTTCGAACGGTGATGGAATTTCCGTAGGGAGGAAAATCGGGAAACAGTTCCGTGAGCGTCTCGTCGTAGCGTAGTTTTCCGTCGTGCACGAGCAACATGATGGCCATGGCGGTGAATTGCTTGGTGCAAGACGCCAGCCGGAAATTCGTGTGCGCGTCGATCAGCACTTTCGAATGGAGATCGCGCACACCGTAACCGCGTTCGAAAAGGGTGCGGCCATTTTTTCGCACCAGCACGGCGAGACCGGGGGCCTCCGGAGAGGTCAGTAGGGAGAAAAGCGCATCGATCTTCTTGTCCGTCGGCACTTCTAATGATGGCCCGGGCGTTTGAGCCGCCGTTAGGAAAGTTAGCACCGCCACGACGGCGAGGATCAGTTTCAGCTTCACCAGGCCTCCTTCCTACAGCGGGGAAGCATATCATTCCGCTGCCGCGTTGATCGGCCGGTTACACAGCTGCGGTATCCGTCTTGGTCTCCCGAAGTCACCCTGATGTCCGCTCTAGACTTCGATTGCTGCACGGCGCCCAAGCAGGCTAGAATAGAAGGTTCAGGAGGACTGACTTAGTGTTAATGATTCGTTTGTCAAGGATTGGGAAGAAAAAGAAGCCCTTTTACCGCGTGGTGGTCATTGAAAAGACCCGGCCCCGAGACGGCCGCGTGAAGGAAGCGGTGGGCACCTACGATCCGCTAAAAAAACCTGCGGAGATCAAGCTCGACGCCGAACGCATCAAGTATTGGATGGGACTGGGGGCACAGCCCAGCGATACCGTGCGCAGCTTCCTTCGTCAGCAGAAGATCGCTTAATCTAGAGCGCCTTCCTAAGTGTGCGGGTCTCCGGTTTTGCCGCGGGTGCCACTCCCAGGTACGCTATGAAGGAACTGGTCGAAGCCATTGCCAAGGCCCTTGTGGACCACCCCGAGGACGTGCAGGTGAAGTCCGTCGAAGCGTCGCAAGTCACCGTGCTGGAACTGCGAGTCCATCCCGAGGATCTGGGAAAAGTGATCGGGCGGCAGGGGCGAACGGCGAAAGCCATTCGCACGCTGCTCGGCGCGTCGGGGATGAAGGTGCGCCGGCGGTTCACGCTGGAAATTGTTGAAAGTTGACCGCCTGCCGGTCATGTCTACCATTGAGCCGCGAAACTCCACGCTGGGTCCTGGTGGCCCGCATCCTTCGGGCGCGCGGCAATAAGGGCGAAGTCGCTGCTGAAATCCTCACTGATTTTCCGGAGCGCCTCCCACGATTGCGGGAAGTTTTTGCCGGACCTGCCGACGGCAAGAATGAGCCGCGCCGCATGGCGTTGAAATCCTGCTGGCTGAGCCAGAATCATCGCGGGCAGGCAGTTTTTCATTTTGAAGGTGTGGATTCTATCTCCGAAGCCGAAAAATTTCGCGGCTTCGAAGTGCTGCTGCCGTTCGAACAGCGCGTGACTCTGCCCGCGGGACAGTATTTCGTCTCCGACCTCATGGGGTGTTCCGTGTTTGAAACTCCGGCATCGCCGCCGGTTTTTGCTTCCTCCCCGTGTTTTCTCTCTGAAGCTCCGTCTTTGCTGGGGATGGTGCGCGATGTGCAGTTTCCCGGCGAAGGAATCTCCGGGACACCGCTCCTCGAAGTGGAAACTTCGCTCGGAGAAATCTTGATACCGCTGGCCGTGGATATCTGCACGAACATCGACACAAATGCACGGCGCATTGATGTCCTCCTCCCCGATGGCCTTCGTGACCTCAACCGTGAATAGCGTGTACTCTTCTTCAATGTCCCCGGTCCCTGATTTTCACCTTCCCGGTTTTTGGACCCTGGCGATGCCGTGCTGGCAGCTGCCTTCCGATCCCCCGAAAAAACTGGTTGTGGAGGGCCCTACCGCCTCCCGAATCCCATGTATTGGAGCGTCGGCTCGGTCTTGCTGGGCGCGTCGGGCATCTTTCAACCGTTAGCGCTCTTGGAGTTGGCTGTCGGATACGCTGAATCTGTTTGTGCGATGAGCCCGCGCTCAGACGGAAATTCGGCGCGGGATAGGAACAGTATTGCCGGCGGGCGCCGCGATGGCTGCCGCGTCTCAAGGCCAAGTAATCGAGCTGCGGCTCGCACCGCAATCGCGGTGTCATCGAACGTCGATGGTGGTGACGCTATAGGCTGGCAGTGTGATGGTCAGCGACGAGCCACTCGCCGGGATGGTTCCCACAGCGACGGGCTGAACGGGATTCTGCCCCTGAGCAGAGGCCGCCGTCATCTGGTAGAGATGGGCCGTACCAGTGAGTACCTGGCCGTTGATGGCGGTCACTTTGGCGGCGCTGGAGCGATTGATGGCCACGAAGACGACGCGGCCGGGCATGCTGCTGTCGAGGCTCGCGTAAACCATCACGTTTTGGACGGCGCTGGAGGTAGCCTGGAGCGAGGTGTCGCCGAAGCTGGCGTTGGCCCCATCGAATCCGCGAAAGGCGCGGAAACCAGCGAGGGCGTAGGAATAGGTGCCGTTCGGAGGCCAGAAGTTGGCTGCGAAGACTCCCTGGCTGCCGAAGATGCCGAGGGTATCGGCCTCGGCGATGGTTCCGGCAATGTGATTCCAGCCGCCGTTCTCGTACTCCGTGATGGCCAACTTCATGCCAGAGAATTCGGCGTTGATCTTGGCTTGGAGGCGACCCAGGATGTCGATGGGAGTTTGGCCAAGTTCGTTAAAGATCCACGGGTTGCTGTTGCCGTCATCCCGGAACGTGGGATCAGAGAGGTTCCGGGGACTCTGCACGATGAGCTGGACCTGGGCGTCGGTCAGCGTCGTGCCGTTGAGGTTGAGGATCCTCGTTCCGCTGGCGTCGTACACCTCCGCGTACCAATGGAAGTCGTAGACATCCACGAGGGGTTTCCCGTAAGAGGTGGAAGCGGTTTTCAGGGCTTGCAGGTATTTGTCCGGGAACCAATTCGTTCCGCCGGGGGTGGCGCTCAGCTCCCCTTGCCAATTATAGAGGCCTTGAAATCCGTAGTGCACCGGGCCGAAGATCACCACATTTGGAAATTGGTCCTTCAGGGCTTTTGAAAGATTGATGGTTTTGGTGATGTAGTCGTCTGATGTGACCGGGTTGTGTCCCTGCACTTCCAAGTGGGTTGAATTCCAGAGTTCCGGCTCATTGTCCAGGCTCAGGAAAGTGGGGTGTGTGGGATTGGCACCGAAGATTCCCGGCAGCTTCTGGTCCAGCGCCCAGACGAACTCATCCATGTAGACACTAGCGTCGGTCGTGGGAGGCATGGCCGTGAAGGTAGAGCCCTTTTTGTCCACAACGGTCTTGAAGCGCGTCAAGTCCGGTGGACTGGTCACGCTGACCGGGCCGTTCTCGTCGGCCGACACCAAGCCCTGGAGTTGTACGGTCACGAGACTTGCCAGACCTTGGCCTTGGTCCGCAGCAATGAAGCTGCCTACCGCCTCGGCTGGGACATTGCTGCCGCTCAGGTAGCTGTCATTGTTGTAGATATAGTCGCTGCCGGCGTTGGAGGCGTTGGTCTCCCAGTTGTAGGCGGTCCAGCGGTTGCCTCCGGCGCGATCGAAGGTAAGCAACGGCGAGACACCGGGATTGCCGGAATAAAAATTGATGCCATAGATGTAGGGAGAAATGGGCTTGGTCTTGGCGGGATCGATGGTAATGGTGACGTCCGCGGCCGCGTTAATGGGGGTGGCGCTGGCCTGATTGGAATTGCCGCTCTCGCCGGCGGTGTTCACTGCGGTTACAACGTAGTAGTAGGTTGTTCCGTTTGTTAGGCCGGAATCGGCGAAATTCGCGGTTGGGGGAGCGCCGATTTGCGTGTAGCCGCTGCCAGCGGTCGTGGAGCGTTTGAGGTGATAGCTCGTTGCGCCGGCACTGACGTTCCAAGTCAAATTCACCTGGGCGTTGCCGGCAGTGGCTGTTAGGCCCGTTGGTACTGCCGGTGGCGTTATCGGAGCGGTGGGAGTGGCACTCAGTTCCGCGGAGTTTAGGCTTTCGCCTGCGGAGTTTACGGCGGAAACGAGGTAATAATATTTCGTGCCGTTGGTGAGGCCGGTATCGGTGAAATTGGCGGACGCGGGTGCGGCGATTTGCATCTCGCTGCCGCTCGTTGTGGAACGTTTGACGTGATAGCTTGTCGCGCCGGAGCTGGCCGTCCAGCTTAGCGCTACCTGCATGTTACCGGCGGTGGCCGCGAGGCCAGTTGGGACGGCGGGGGGCGGGGGCGCTGCGGGCGTAACGCTGACTTCGGCGGAATTTGCGCTCTGGCCGTAGGAGTTGTAAGCCGAAACGAGGTAGTAATATTTGGTTCCATTGGTTACCGCGTTGTCGGTGTAGGCCGTCGTCGACGGTGCCGCGATTTGTGTCTCGCTTGCGCTGCTGGTAGAGCGCTTGACGTAGTAGCCCGTCGCGCCGGAAGTCGTGTTCCAGGTCAGATTCACCTGCGCATTGGCGGTCGCCGCCGCAAGACCTGTGGGTGTCAGAGGCGCGGACCCGGTTCGGCTCGAGCTCACATAGCCGCCACAGCCCGCTAGCCATAGAAGGAGGACGGTCGAGGACAAGAGCAATGAAAAGCGGGTTAGGCGAGCGGCAAGCTTCATAAGATTGACCCCTCGGCAGGTGCCACTACCTGCATTTCGGGCTGGAGACAGCAGCTTGTGTAGCAAGAGGTTAGCGGGACGAGAGGGGATGGGCAAGCTGTCCAAAAGGACAGAAAAGGGACCAACGGGAAAGTTCATCGGGACGTCCATCACGCTTCCGGGAGGGTGGCAAGAAAAGAGGCGGGAATGGCGGCCCGACGATCAATTGGTTAGACTGGCGGAGCATGCGCTTCGATCTCATCACCATTTTTCCGGAATTTTTCGCCGGGCCGCTGGATCATGGAATCCTTCGGCGGGCGCGCGAAACGGGCCTGGTGGAGGTAAATGTGCAGGATCTGCGGGAGTTCACCAAGGATCGTCACCGCACGGTGGACGACCGGCCGTTCGGGGGTGGCGAGGGCATGGTGCTCAAGCCGGAGCCGGTGTTTGAAGCGGTAGAATCTCTTCTCGGATGCCGGGCGGGCGAAGCCAGGAGGCCTGGCGCGGCTGATCCGCAGACGGCCATTGTGCTCATGTCGGCCGCAGGAAAACTTTTCGGTCAGGAAACGGCCCGGCGTTACGCGCAGCTCGAGCGAATCATTCTTATTTGCGGGCGTTACGAAGGCGTGGACGAAAGGGTGGCCGAGCATCTGGCCACGGAGGAGCTCTCCATTGGTGACTTCGTGCTGAGCGGTGGGGAGCTTCCCGCCGTGCTTGTTATTGATGCCGTGACGCGACTCCTGCCGGGGGCCTTGGGGAACGAAGCTTCTTCGCAGAATGAATCCTTCAGCGGGATGGCTCATCGAGAATCCAAGGCGCTTCATCCCGGGGGCCGCGCGAGTTCCCAGCCAAGACTCAGGCCTGCCGGACTTTTGGATTTTCCGCACTACACGCGGCCGGCGGAGTATCGAGGCTGGGCCGTGCCGGAGGTGCTCATCGGGGGAAACCACGCGGAGGTGGCCAAATGGAGGCGCGGCGCGGCGATCGACAAAACCCTCCGCAATCGCCCCGATCTGTTGCCCGAGGAATAAAATGAAACTTCCTGAGGTTCTCATTCAACTGCAGACAAGTTATTCAACAGCTGCAGGACCGTGCCGCTCCGAAGGGAGACTCCAGAGGGTGAGCACTAAGCGCGAGGATTCATGAGCACGAAGACCGATGGAATCGGCTACGGATTCGAAAAACCCATCGCCATTTACTACGAGCATCCGGACTGGTTCCGGCCGCTGTTCGAGCAGCTCGATGAACGGGGTGTGCCGTGGCAGAAGATCGATGCGCGACACCACAGTTACGATGTTGCCTCGCCGGAGAAAGAATATTCTCTGCTCTTCAATCGCATGAGTCCTTCGGCGTGGCAGCGGGGATTGGGCCACGGAATCTTCTACACGCTGAACTACCTAGCGCACCTCGAAGGGCAAGGCGTGCGCGTCGTCAACGGTTACCGGTCGTTCAATCACGAGATTTCGAAGGCGCTGCAGCTTACAAATCTGGAGAAGCTGGGACTGCCTTATCCGAAGGCGCGGGTCATCAATCATCCCACCGAGACGCTGGCCGCGGCCGAGGCTATCGGATATCCCGTGGTCATCAAGCCGAATATTGGCGGGAGTGGCGCAGGGATTGAGCGCTTCGATTCGCGGAACGATCTGAGCGCCGCGGTGGAGGCCAAGCGCCTCTACTTGGGCATTGATTCGACAGCGCTGGTCCAGGAAGCGTTTACGGCACGCGACGGAATCATCACCCGAGTCGAGGTTCTCGGTGGGAAATTTCTCTATGCCATCCAGATTCATATCACCGGCGAGAGTTACAACTTGTGTCCAGCCGACATCTGCCAGAACACCAGGGGCGAAGAGCTGACGCGCATGGCGTGTCCGGTGGACGCGCCGAAGAGCGGGATGAAAGTGGAGGGCTACGAGCCGCCGCGCCAGGTGATCCAGGACGTTGAACGGATCGTGGAACTCGCAGGCGTGGAGGTTGGCGGGATCGAGTACGTGATCGACGATCGCACCGGGCGGCAGCTTTATTACGATGTGAACGCGCTATCGAATTTCGTTGCCGATCCCGTGCGCGTCATTGGCTTCGATCCCTACGCGCGGCTCGCGGACTTCCTCATCGCGGAGGCGCAACGTCACGAGGCGAGTCGCGGCGAGCGCGTGGCAGCCAGCGGAGGCCCGCGGTGAGATACGGCTACTGGCTTCCCGTCTTTGGCGGATGGCTGCGCAACGTCGAACATGAAAATATGGAAGTAAGCTGGGCGTATGTGAAGAGGCTCGCCCAGCGGAGCGAGCAGATAGGCTTCGACCTGACGCTGATCGCGGAACTCAATCTCAACGACATCAAGGGAGTCGAGGCGCCTTCGCTGGACGCGTGGTCCACCGCGGCGGCGCTGGCCGCAGTGACCGAACGGATCGAATTGATGGTGGCGGTGCGACCGACGTTCCATCTTCCGGCGTTGCTCGCGAAGCAGGCGGCCAACATCGATCGGATTAGCAATGGCCGGCTTACCCTGAATGTGGTTTCCTCGTGGTGGGCGGACGAAGCGCGCAAGTACGGCGTATCGTTCGAACAGCATGACGACCGCTACGCGCGCACCGGCGAATGGCTCGACGTTGTGGATGGGGTGTGGAAGGAGAACCATTTTTCATATTCGGGGAAGTACTACCGGGTGGAAGACAACGTTCTTGAGCCCAAACCGGTTGCCAAGCCGCGGCCCACGCTTTACGCGGGCGGCGAATCGGCGGCGGCCAAAGAGCTGATCGCCGAGAAATGCGACGCCTATCTGATGCACGGCGATCCGCCGGAGCGCGTCGGCGAGAAAATCGCGGATCTGCGAGAACGCCGCGCGCGACACAATTTGCCGCCGCTCAAGTTCGGAGTTGCGGGATATGCCATTGTTCGCGAAACGGAACGCCAAGCGCAGGATGAGCTGCGGCGAGTCACGGATGTCCAACAATCCGCCGCGGGCTACGCGAACTACCAGCAGTGGCTTGCCGGAACGCAATTGGAGCAGCGCGTTTCCCTGGAAGATTATTCGGTTTCGAATCGTGGCCTGCGCTCCGGGCTGATTGGCACGCCGGGACAGGTGGCCGAGCGTCTGGCGCAATTCGAAGCCGCCGGTGTTGACCTCGTGCTCTTGCAATTCAGCCCGCAGCTCGAGGAAATGGAGCGCTTCGCAGGAACGGTGATTGGCCCGGGCAGAACGTCTTCAACCCTGGCTTGACGCCGAGGTGATTTCTCGCAAACACGCCTTCTGGCGAAGACCTCTGATTTCACGCCCGGCGGCACCGAAATGTCCTAGGCAAATTGTTACCATCTCCTTATAATTGGAGGTTGACTGTCGAGAGCTGGCCTTGCCTCCGGTGGGTCTAAAAGGAAACAGGAACATGAATCCGGTAATTCGTAAACTCCATGAAGCGCAATTGCGCAAAGACCTCCCCGAGTTCCGCGCGGGCGACACCGTGCGCGTCAACGTGCGCCTGCAGGAAGGCGAAGGCGAGAAGACCAAGGAACGCCTGCAGGCCTTCGAGGGTGTCGTGATCTCCAAGAAGGGACGGGCCTCCAGTGCGACCTTTACGGTGCGCCGCGTCAGTTTTGGCGTGGGCATCGAGCGTATTTTCCCCTTGCATTCGCCGACCATCAGCTCCATTGAAGTTGTCAGCAAGGGTAAAGTTCGCCGGGCCCGGCTGTACTACCAGCGCAACCTGAAGGGCAAAGCGGCGCGCATCAAGCGCGCGGCACGCGAAGAAGTAGCGGCCGTAGCGGTCGCGGGCACCGAAGCAAAAGCCTAAGCGTGGTTTCGCCCATGGCTTTCAGGAAAAAAGCCCCGGGTCACCGGGCCTTTTTTCTTTTCCCATCAGGGCTGCACGTTGGTGACGCCTTCCATTCCGGGCTTGGGAAAATGCTTCTCGTACCAGGCCATCGATCGGTCGGTGGAATCGATATTGTGCTGCACTTCGCTGAGGCCGTGGCCCTCGCGCGGGTAGCGCACCAAGACCGCCTCGGTGCCGACGTCTTTTAAGGCGATGAAGAACTGCTCGGCTTCAGCGATGGGCACGTCGTTGTCATTCTCCCCGTGGATTAACATCGTGGGGGTGTGCGCGGCAGCGACGTGCTTCAGCGCGGAGCGTTCCCAGGCGACGTCCATGAGGTTTCCCTGGTGCAGGAACTGGCCGAATTCCATTTCTTCGTATTGGTTGTAATAGGTCATGTAGTTGTAGCTGACCAGGTTGGCGATTCCGGCGGTGGGCACCGCGGCCTTGAATTCATTGGTTTGAGTAATCAGCCAGTCGGTCAGCTGGCCGCCGTAACTGACGCCTTCGATGCCCAAGCGCTCGCGATCGATCCACAGGTAACGGCGCACCGCGGCACTTACCGCGTACAGAACATCTTGCCCTTCGTTTCCGTCCTGATCGCCGAAGACGGCGTCGGCGAACTTCTGCCCGTAGCCCGTGGAGCCGCGATAGTTTACCTGCAGGGTTGCCCATCCGTGTGCGGCGTAGACCTGATTTTTGAAATTGAACGCCGGCCCATTCTGGCCGTGCGGCCCGCCGTGAATATTGACGATGAGGGGATGTTTCGATGTGGCGGTCATCCCCAGCGGCTTGGTGAGAAAGGCCTGGACTTCAAACTTGTTGTCGTTGCTCGTGAAGGTGAAGGACTCGACTTCGGCGATTCGTTTTCCGGCGAAAAGTGGGGCGTTCAAATCCGTGAGCCTGCGTGGTGCGGCGCTGCCGGCTTGGAGATAGAGCTCCGCGGCGTCCTGGGGAGTAGCGAAACTGTAAGCCAGAGATCCGTCCCGGGCTACCGACCAGGCGCCCACGCTCCCGGTGCCGGTCACCACATACTCAGGCGGGCCGCCTAAGACCGGCAAGCGTACCAGCCGGATGCTGCCGCGCTCTTGAATCGTGAAGTACACGGCGCGGCCGTCCGGCGTCCATCGCGGGGCCCCCTGGCGGTTGTCCAAGACTCGGCCGATCTCCTGGCGATCACTGCCGTCGGCATTCATGACCCACACGTGACTGTCTTCCATGGTTGTTTCGCGGTCGGTCAGGCCGCGGCGCGTTCCGCGAAAGACGATGCGCTTTCCGTCCGGGGACCACAGCGGATCGTACTCGTTCGATTCCGTGGCGGTAAGGCGCCGAATGCTGTTGTCCGCCACGTTCAAAGCGAAAATGTCGTAATTGAAAAACTCATCCTGATTTGGTTCGCGATTGGAAAGCAACAGAATTTCCTTGCCGTCCGGCGACCAGTCGATGGAATGCTCATCGGTGTTTCCCCGCGTGAGTTGACGCACCTGTTTTGTGGAAATGTCCACCACGAAAATGTGCAGGCGCTGATTGTCGTTGAAGCGAGTCAGGCCTTCTCCGGCGTCGGGCTTATAGAGATAACGGGTGATCACCATGGGATCGCCGCTGGCTTCCGCCGCTTCCGTTCCGGGCGTCGCGGAGACGAAGGCCAGCTGCTTCGCGTCGGGCGACCAAGTAAAGTCTTGGCCGGTGCCCGGCAGCGGGCTGTTGGTCCCTGCCGGAGAAGCCAGATAGGTGAGCTCGGATCCGTCCGGCCGGGCCAGGAACAATCCGCTCTTTTCCCCTTGATGCCCCTCGAACGCTAACCATTTACCGTCGGGGGACCACCATGGACCACCGCCAGAATCTTTTTCGCTTCCGACGCGGATGGATTTCTGGCTGGCCAGGTCCATAATCCAGAGCTGGCCGTAGGGGCGGCCGGGACGGTCGCGCATGGTCACGCTATACGCGATGCGATGGCCGTCGGGCGACAGTTCGGCGCTGGCGACGGAGCGCAGTCGGGAAAGGTCGCTGCTGACTAGGCCTTGGGCTCGGCCGGGTGGCGCCAGGGTAAGCAGAGCGGCGATGTCGAGCATTAGGCGAATTGCTTTCCACGGTAGTCCGAGACGCATGGATTTGTCCCCCTCGAGTTTCAGATAGACGTTGACGGCCTGCGGTGTGCCTCATTTTAAGTATTGGTCCATCCATTCGACCCAGCGGCGATCGACATCCATTACCCGCACGGGATCCCCCGGAAAATGGCCCGCGACGGGATAGGCGATGAACTTGACGGGAACGCCGTTGTCCTTAAGAGCGTGATAGAGCGAGTATCCCTGGGTGATGGTGACGCGGGCGTCGCCGGTATCGTGCATGATGAGCGTCGGCGTTTTCATCTGCGCGGCGTAAGCGATGGGCGATTGTGCGCGGTAATCCTTGAGGTTATCTGCCACGTAGGGCGAGCCTCTGAAACTGTAGCGGTTGATCACGTTGCCATCGGACAGATTGTATTCGTCGTAGATGTCCGTCACCGGAGCGCCGGCCATGGCGGCCTTCCAGATTTGATAGTGGCCAATGAGCCAGGAGGTCATGTAGCCGCCGTAGGACCAACCGGTCACCCCGATTTTGCTGGCGTCGACGAAGCCTAGTTTTCTGACCGCCTCAATCCCGGCGATGACGTCGCGCCCTGGGCCGTCACCGGCGTCATTCCAAATGGCGCGCTGGTAAGCGTTGCCCAAATTGTCGCTGCCGCGATAATTCGGGGAGAAAACCACGTACCCGTGGGCGGCCATGAGCTGGGGAAGGAAACTAAATTGTGTGGTTGTGGAAGCCTGCGGTCCTCCATGAATAATCAGCACCAGCGGATATTTGCGGTCTTTCTGAAAGTCGGGCGGATAGAAAAGGACGCCGTCTTCCCGGAAACCATCGGGCCCGAGCCAGTCGAATTTTTCAGCTTTGCCGAGGGCCAGCGAGGCAATCTGGTGATTGAAATCGGTAAGACGTCTTGGCGCGTCGTTGGCAGAGCGCATGTAATACAGCTCGGAAGGCTGCGTCGGGGTGACCCCGGTAAAAGCGATCTCCCCCTGGTGGCCGACAAAAACATCCACCCAGAAGGCCCACGAAGGGCTGATGTCGCCCAGAGGGAGTTTTTTCGCAACGCCCGCGAGCGGTTGGAGCCATAGTGAAGTTGCGGTACCGTCATGGCCGCCGACCAGCAGCGAATTGCCGTCCGGCATCCAGACGACGCGCACTAGGTCGCGGTCGATGGAGCGCGTCAAATCCGTGCCGTCCCCGCCAGCGGTGGGCGTGACGAAGATCTCATTTTCATTATTTGGATCGCCGTCGCGCGGATACCAGTAGGCCACCCGGGAGCCGTCCGGAGAAAACAGGCCGAAGCTTTCGAACTTCTCGTGTTTGGTCAGCTTGCGGATCTCGCCGGTATTGACGTTGAGCAGTTCGAGCATGGTCAAGTCGGCGTTGCCCTGGTGCGGGTGCTCCTGCCTGGTGAACAACAGCCACTGCCCATCGGGAGACCAGCAAATGGGAGACGCTGGAGAGCTGGGCGGCGCGCTCTTCGGAAGGCTCCAGGTGCCCGAGGTCAGCCGCTTGGCCGTTCCGCCTTCGGCCGGGGTAATCCAGAGGTGAGAAGGTTGCTCCGCTTCGATCGCGAGGTAATCATTGTCACCGACCTCGAAAGCGTCGTGGTGTTTTTCGATTTCCTTTTTGTTTTCTGGCTCGTCGGAGCTGACGTAAGCGATCTCTTGCCCGCTGGGCCGCCAGGCAAATTGCTCAACGCCAGTCAAGGCGGCGGTAATCTTGTGAGCTTCGCCGCCCGTCATGGGGAGAATAAAGACTTGCGGTTTGGCGTCCTTTCCCGCTCCATCCACGGCGACAAACGCCAGGCGGTCGCCGGCCGGTGACCACCGCGGCGAGCCGACCTCCTTGCGTTCGTAGGTCAGGACATGTTGCGCTCCCGTGGTGATGTCCAGGAGCACCAGTTGGCGATCGCTGCGGTCCAGGTCAAGATTCGGCCGGGAGACGACAAATGCGATGCTGTTCCCGTCAGGGGAGATTTGCGGGTCGGAGACCGAGGTGATCTTGGGGTAGTCGTTTAATTCGATCTGGCGCGTTTGGCCGAAAGCGGGGCCCATGGGGACGAGAGCGGTGATCAGTAAGAACGAAGAAAGGCGTCGGGGAGGAAAAAGTTGGCGCGCAGGTTGGTCCAGACTCATCGGTCCGCTCCTTAAAAAGAAATAGCGAAGAATTCCGCAGGGTTGGCGCGGTCGGCAAAGTATGCTGCCACGCCCCGGGAACTCCCGTCAATGCGCCTGGGGGCCGCGGGCGGCCCTTTTTGGGCAAGGAATCTTCCTGTTGACATTCAACAGGACGGAGCCTATGCTCCTGTTGTTTATCTAAAGGAGAAAGCATGGCTCCTCCACGCGGGGAAGTTTTGCAAGGCACACTCGATCTGATTGTTCTGCAGACCCTCGAGGTCATGGGCCCGCTGCATGGCTACGGCATCGCCCAGCGCGTCCAGCAGGTTTCTCGCGATCTGCTCAAGCTGAACCAGGGCACGCTCTATCCCGCGTTGTTACGGCTCGAACAGCGCGGCTGGATCTGTTCGAAATGGGGCGCTTCAGAAAATAACCGCAAAGCGAAGTATTACTCGCTGACGCGTGCCGGTCAGAAACAGTTACTCCGAGAGACCGAGAGTTGGGAGCGCATGACCGCGCTTATGGCCCGCCTTCTCGGGGGCACGGAGGGCGCCTGATATGGGCTGGCTGCGCATTTTCGGCGCGCGTTGGCGCGGCCTGCTCTCTAAGCGGCAGCTGGACCAAGACCTCGACGCCGAACTTCGAGCGCATCTGGAGATGCTCACGGAGGAGAATATTCGCCGCGGTATGAGTCCGGTGGAAGCACGCTATGCCGCCCGGCGTGAATTCGGCGGTGTCGAACAAACCAAAGAGCTGCATCGCCGGCAGCGCAGCATCCAGTTTCTCGACGCGCTCGTCATAGACCTGCGATTTGCTCTCCGAGGACTTGGGAAACGCCCGGCATTCGCGCTGGTCGCGATCCTCACTGTGGCCCTGGGGATCGGGTCTACCACGGCGGTGTTCAGCGTGGTCGACCGCATTCTTTTCCGCAGCCTGCCCTATCCCCACGACGACCGGCTGGTCAGCTTTGGCGATACCGCGCCGTTCGAAGCAAATGAGTTCGTGCTCGGTCCGGATTACGTCGACTGGAAGAAAGCGCAGACTCCCTTTCGGTCCGTGACATCATTTGTCCCCGGCGGGGCGGATTGCGATCTCACCGAGCAGAACCCGGTGCGGTTGAAGTGTGCGCTAGTCGAATCGAGCTTCCTGCCGACATTCGGCATCGAACCTTTTCTTGGCCGGAATTTCACGAGCGAAGAAGACCGGCCAAACGCCTCGCGCGTCGCGCTGATTTCCTACGGACTGTGGCGCTCCCGCTTTGCCAGTGACGGCCATCTTCCCGGGCGCACGATTTCACTCGACGGACGCCCGACTGTTGTTGTCGGTGTTCTTCCGGCGCAATTCGAAATGCCCAACCTCGGTCACGATGACATTCTGGTTCCCGCGGCCCTCGATGGATCCACCGATCGCCGGCCCACTGCCCGGCAAACCATTTTGCGGGTCTTTGCGCGGCTCAAACCGGGCATAACCATCGAGCAAGCGGCGGCCGCCATGCAGCCGCTCTTCGAACAGTCCCTGAACTATGTTCCGCCGCAGTTTCGACACGAGGTCTCGTTCCGGGTCCGCTCGCTCCGCGATCGGCAGATACAAGACGCGCGGGTGGCCTCCTGGGTACTGCTCGGCGCGGTTCTGGCAGTGCTGCTGGTGGCTTGCACCAACGTCGCCAACCTGCTGCTGGCACGGGCCACCAGCCGCATGCGGGAGTTGGCCGTGCGCACCGCCTTGGGTGCTTCGCGCGGACGCTTGGTTCGTCAGGCACTCACGGAGAGCCTGCTGCTTGGAGTGCTGGGCGGCCTGGCGGGTTGCTGGTTCGCCCAGCTCTTGCTCCGTCTCTTTGTCAGCATTGCGCCCGATGGTATTCCCCGGCTGGAACAGGCCAGCATCGACGTTCGCGTGCTGCTCTTCGCGCTGGGAGTATCCCTGTGCTCAGGAATTCTCTTCGGGCTAGCTGCGGCGCTCGGTCGCCCCGCACCCGAACTGCTCACCGGAAAGGAGAACCGGCCGACCGCACGCGGCCTGCTTCGCCAGGTACTGGTCACCGTGCAGATTGCCGTTTCGCTGATGCTTCTCGCCGGAGCTGGCCTGCTTCTTCGCAGCCTCTGGAAACTCGAAACCGTGGCACTGGGCATGGACGCCAACAGTGTCATCACCGCAGGAATCGATCTCGCCGCATATCGCTATCCCGACTCCGCGAAACAGCTGGCCTTCTTTCATCAGCTCGAAGCGCGGCTAAAGCACATGCCGGGGGTCACCTCGCTGGCCTTGAGCGACACGCTGCCCCCTTCCGGCGGCATGCAAGCCACTTTTCTATCGTCCATTGAAATTCCCGGGCACGCGAAATTCAGTGCCGGCACCGGTGGAATGATCGGCTATCGTTATGTGACTCCCGGGTATTTTCGGGTGCTGGGCATCCCCATCCAGCGCGGCCGGGGCTTTGCCGAAGAGGATCGTTCGCCTCGAGAGAGGCCGGTGATCCTGAGTGCAGCGCTCGCGAAAAAGCTCTTCCCTGGCGGAGAAGAGCCCCTGGGGAAATCTTTTCGATTTGGCTTGCAAAACGATTGGCGCACCATCGTCGGCGTTGCCGGGGACGTAAAGAACAACGGCCTGGCCGCGCCCGCCGACCCCGAGTTTTACCTTCCTTGGAAAAATGAGACGGAGGGCTATTTTCGCTCCGCGCATGTGATCGTCGAGAGCGCCATCCATCCGCAGGGTGTGGCCGACTGGATTCGCGGAGAAACCGCGGCCATCGATCCGACCGTTCCGGTGACCATCGAAGTCATGACCACGCGCGTGGCCAAGTTGACCGGGCGGCCCCGGTTCACGGCGGTCCTGCTGTCCTTGTTTGCGGGCATGGACGTGCTGCTTGCGGGCATCGGTATCTACGGAGTCGTGGCGTTCTTGGTCACACAACAAACTCGGGAAATCGGCATTCGCATAGCGCTGGGGGCCACTCCCGGGAGTGTTCTCGGGATGGTTTTCCGAAACATGGCGCGCTGGACGGCTGCCGGGGCGGCCTTTGGTATTCTGGGGGCTTGGCTCTGCTCGCGTTTCCTGGAGTCTTTGCTTTTCGAGGTCCGCGCGCACGATCCGTTCCTTCTCGGTGCGGCTTTGTTGGTTTTAGTCGCGGTGGCATTTTTGGCCGGCTGGATTCCAGCGCGACGGGCCATGCAGGTGGATCCCATGATGGCCCTGCGTTATGAGTAAGTCATGGTTCTCTAGCGGGAATCACCACGAAGGATAAAAGTAGCGGCGAGCTAGTATTTTCAGGCGGCTTCTTTCAGTGGAGAAGAAATGTACCGATTGCGAATTCTGCTGCTGCGGTTGTCGAATGTGTTCCGCAAGCAGCATCTCGAACAGGACCTGAACTCCGAACTGCAAACGCACCTGGACCTGGTCGCCGATGAAAACATTCGCCGGGGTATGAGTCCAGTAGAAGCGCGTCATGCGGCGCGGCGCGAATTCGGCGGCGTTGAACAAACCAAAGAACTGTACCGCGATCGGCGCGGCCTGACGTGGATCGACAGCGGTCGCGAGGATGTTCGCTTGGCCTTGCGCATGCTCTTCAAGCGTCCTGGATTCACTTTCGTCGCGGTGGCCACTCTGGCCCTCGGCATCGGCGCAAATACCGCCATCTTCACCGTCGTTCATTCCGTGCTGCTCGAACAACTGCCGTTTCCTGAAGCCCATCGGCTGGCCATCGTCTGGTCCATCTATGGCCACGAAGGGCGCGCTCCGGCCTCCGGGCCGGAACTGATGACCATCCGCGAACGCAGCCGGCTGTTTGAAGACTTGGGCGGAATCTGGGCGCAGAGCTGTGCTTTGACGGGCCAAGGCGAACCCGAGCAGATAAAGCTCGGAATGGTGACGGCAAACTTTCTTGGCATTCTGGGAACACATCCTCAGTTGGGGCGATGGTTCACCCCCGGCGACGAAGGTCCCGGCTCGCCTTTCGTGGCCATCATCAGTGACGGACTGTGGCGGCGTCGGTATGGCGCTGACCCGCACATGGCCGGACGAGCCGTACGACTCAATGGCCAGCCGACCACCATCCTGGGAGTGATGCCACCGGGATTCAAGATCATTTTCCCGGAGGGCTCCAGCGTTCCTCCGGAAATGGACGCTTTTGTTCCCTTCCGATCTTCTCTGGCCAGCGATCCGCCGGATCAGAGTTATCTACGGGTGATCGGACGCCTGCGTGATGGCGCTAGTATTCCTCTGGCGCAACAAGAAATCGAAATGATCGCCGCGCATCTTCGTAGCAAGTTCACCGCGTTTGCCGAGCCTCCCCTCAACCTTCAGGTCGTTCCGCTGCAGGGAGACCTGGTTCGAAACATCCGTCCGGCGCTTCTGGCGCTGTTCGGCGGAGCGGGGTTGGTGTTGCTGATTGCTTGCACCAACGTGGCGAATCTCCTGCTCTCGCGGGCCCATGAACGCACTCGCGAAATCACCTTGCGAATTGCAGTTGGCGCCGGACGCGGGCGCTTGATTCGCCAATTGCTCACCGAGAGTGTCTTGCTGTTCTGCTGCGGCGCGGTGGCCGCGATCAGCTTTGGATGGGGCGCGCTCTACTTGCTTCTGGCCATGCAGCCGAAGGAGATGGAACGCCTTTCTGCGATTCGCATGGACGCGCCGGTATTCGCTTTCACCTTTGCGATTGCCATCGGCGGGGGTTTGCTCTGTGGACTGGTCCCGGCGCTTGGCGCTCACAGGATCGATCTAGCGCGCTCTTTGAAGGAAGCCCGGCAAACGGGCCATCCGGCCAGCCGGCGTCACCGCCATGTGCTCGTGACTGCAGAAGTGGCCCTGGGCTTTATTCTCCTGGTTGGCGCGGGTTTGCTGCTGGAAACTTTTGCAAAACTCATGCAGGTCAACCCAGGATTTGTGCCCGAAAATGTCCTCACCTTTCGTGTGTCAGTGCCGTGGGAGAAGTTCAACAACACGGCCTCCGCGGTTCAATTTCTCCGCGCCTTGAAGGCCAATCTCGCGGGCTTGCCCGGCGTGGAAGCCGCCGGGATCACCTCGCACTTGCCGTTCGAGGATACTCTCCCGAACTGGTACAGCTACTTCTGGCCCGCGGGCGCTCCCAAAGATCAACAGAACACCATCATGGCCGACTACCGCGCGATCCTTCCGGGGTTCTTCAAAAGCATGGGAGTCACATTCCTGGCCGGCAGGGACTTCGACGAACATGATGTTGAACAGAACCTCCATCTTGCCATTATCGATGATACCGTCGCCGAGCAATCTTGGCCGGGCCAGCAAGCCGTTGGCAAGGTGCTGAACGTTGAGAATGGCACTCGCGATACGGTCCGTGACAACGTGCAAGTAATCGGTGTCGTCAAGCACCTGCAGTATCACACTCTAACCGATCAAGTTCGCGGCCAGATCTATCTGTTGTATCCACTCGCCATGCGCACGCACATGGCCTTCACTTTGAAGTCCAACCTGGGCGCACGGCAATTGCTGCCACTCATTCGCCGGGAAGTCTCCTCCCTCGATAAGGATCTGCCCATTTATCACTTGGAGTTCATGACCGAATACGTTGAGTCCGCTCGCCGGCAAGCTCGCTTTGTGACTTTGCTCGCCGGTCTTATGGCTGGCATTGCCCTGCTGCTCGCCTCGACGGGGATCTATGCCGTCACTAGGTATTCCGTCGTGCAGCGCACCAGCGAGTTGGGCATCCGTACTGCTCTTGGCGCGCAAGCGGCGCAACTGTTCGGGCTGGTGGTTCGCCAAAGCATGCTTCCGGTGGCGCTCGGCGTGGCCATCGGAGTCGTTTTGTCGCTTCTGCTTACGCCGCTTCTCTCCACTTTGCTCTTCGGGGTCCGGCCTGCCGATGCGCCAACTTACGTTGCCGGCGCCTTGCTGCTTTCGGCCTCGGCGTTGATCGCCTCATTTCTGCCGGCGCGCCGCACCATGCGCGTCGACCCGCTTGTGGCGCTTCGCTATGAATAAGGCGGGAGTAAAAAATTGATGGGAGAGGCATCCGATCGCCTCTCGCGCATGCTAAAATCTCCCGCCAATGAGCCGACTTTGCTCCTCCCGTTTCGAGCGAGCGGCGCGCAAACTGGGCTGGATGCGCATCGCCGGCATTGATGAGGCCGGACGCGGCGCGCTGTTTGGTCCGGTAGTTGCCGCTGCGGTGATTCTAAATCCCCGGCGGCGCATTTTCGGACTGGACGATTCGAAGAAACTCACCGCCGAACGCCGGGCGGAACTCGCCCCGCGCATCCGCGAACACGCTCTCGCGTGGGCGGTCGCCGAGGTGGACGCGCAGCGCATCGATGCCTGGAACATTTACCAGGCGTCGCGCCAGGCCATGACCGCCGCACTGCAGCAACTGGCCATTCCGCCCGACTACTTGCTCATTGACGCGATGCAGCTCGACGTTTTGATCGAGCAGAAATCATTGATTAAAGGTGATGCGCGTAGCATCTCCATCGCCGCAGCTTCGATCCTTGCGAAAATCCATCGCGACACGCGCATGGAGGAGTGGGACGCCATTTATCCGCAGTACGGCCTGGCGCGCCACAAAGGCTACGCGACGCCCGACCATCTGGAAGCTCTGCGCCAACATGGTCCCTCCCCGCTCCACCGCCATTCCTTCGCTCCGGTGCGGGAATCTGCTTGTTGGGCCGCCGGTGCGACGCAAACTTCGCTCCCGATGTTTTGACTAACCCTTTCGCCCACTCGTGGGCCGAACCGCACGCACTCACCCTTCCCTCGAATGATCGGCCCGAGACTGGGGCAGAATGGACGGAAAAAGAGTTCCCACCGGGATTCGCCTTGTTTTCGCCATGGAGTTTCCTGGAAGGCAAGGGGATAACTGCCTGCTCACAAGAGTCTCAAGGTACGTTGACTTGTCTTTTTCCCCCCTGATAGCGTAATCAGTAGCCTTACGAGGCGTACCGCTACCGCGGCAATTTGAGGGGAACCTATGGGACAGGCTCCGGGAGGAGATTTGTCCCTTTTCGCGCATGGCCTATAACAAGAGCAAAAACGTTGAAGTCGCACAAAAGCTGCTGAACCAGGGCAAAGTCGCCCAGGCCATAGCCGAATACCAGAATATTCTGAAGTTTGAGCCTCGCGACCAGGTCACGCTGATGACCATCGGCGAGCTGTATATCCGCCAAGGCGAGACGTTTCAGGCCATCGACTACTTCGAACGCCTTGCGCAGATCTTCGTCGGCGACGGTTTCCTGACAAAAGCAATCGCGGTCTATAAGCGCATCGCCAAGCTGGCTCCCGAAGAGATTCGCCCGCTAGAAAAGCTTGCCGATCTCTACGTTCAACAAGGGGTCATGAGCGAGGCCCGGCCCCTGTTCCTCCAACTGGCGGAGATTCACCTGAAAAACAATCGCCAGCCGGAGGCCGTCGGGCTGCTGAAGAAGCTGCTGCAGGCGGAACCCGATAATCTCCGTATCCAGACCCGCCTGGCCGATTTGTACCAGGCCATGGGTCAGACTCGGGAGGCCATCGACTCTTACGTCTCCGCTTCGCAGCGCGCCCTGGCCCGCGGTGATCATGGAGAAGCTGAAAAGCTCGCGGACAAGGCGCTGAAACTCGAGCCCAGCAATCTGGCTGCAGTTATCGTCAAAGCGCGATCTTATTCTTCGCAGGGCGATCTCGCTAAGGCGGCGCAGCTTCTTGAACAGGCGGCCGATCTCGAAAAAGGCGGCGAGCAGACCGAACTCCTCCTCGATCTTTATCTCAAGAATTCCGACTGGGACCAGGCCTCGGCTCTCGCACAGCGCGTATTTGAAGCAGACGAGAAAAATTTTGGACCCATGCAAAAGGTGGTCGAATCGCTCTTGCAGGCCGGGAATGGCGAAAAGGCCATGGAAATCCTGGCGAAGTCGCGGCTGCCGATGATCGATGCCGGGGAGCACGAGGTTGTCGGGAAAGTCCTCGGCGAGCTGGTGGCCGGCCTGCCTGGCAGAATCGAGCCGCTCGAATGGCTCGTGGAATTGTACGGCCGCACCAGCGATTCTTTCCGTTTGCCCGATGCGCTGGCGCATCTGGGTGATGCCCTGGTTGCCCAGCAGCAGTGGGAACGAGCCAAGAAGACTTTCGAACAGCTTCTCGACCGCGAGCCTGACAGCGATTCGGCAAAGCGCAAGCTCAACGGCGTGCTCGCTAAGATGGGGCTGCTGGCGCCTGGTGAGGTGGTATCCGAGGAGCTTTTGCAGACCGAACTTGCCAAGCCACCTGCTCCCCGGGTGCGCCCTGAAGGAGAATCCGCTCCGGAAGTGGAAGCCAAGCCGGCAGTGGCGTCTGGCGAGCCAGTGCTTGACGAAGAGACGCAAAGATTCATTGCGCAGTCGCTCACTGACGTCGACCTGTTTGCCAGCTACGGCCTCACGCAGAAAGCTATTGGGTTGCTTGAGGCCATCCTGCGCCGCGCGCCGCGTCACACGCCGACACTCGAAAAACTGCTCGACTTCGTTCTGGGTGCGGGCGACGACCGGCGCACCGCCGAACTTGCCGCGCAGTTGGCAGAGATCCACGGCAAAACGGGAGACAAGCGGAGTTCGGAACGATTTGGAGAATTGCGCCGCCGCTTCCTTGACGGACGAAGAACTAGCCAGTGCTAGGCCTGCGGTACGACCGGCGGCCACAGAAGCTACCGAGCCACAGCTGGCGGATGTTTCCTTGCCCGAGATTCCCGCCGAGCCCGTCCCGACTTCTCCCGCCGAACAAGCGCGTCCCGAGCCGCTGGACGTGAACGACGCTCCCGTGGAGGCGGAGATGCAGGAAGTCGATTTGTCCGACGAATGGGCCACCCTTCTCGAAGAGTCGCACCAAGGTGAGACCACGGTTGAGGCTCCCGCCGCCCAGCCCCCGGGCAGAAGCAGGCCCCACGAAGAGCCGGCGGTCGAAGAGTTTCAGATTTCCGCGGCACCTCAGACCGTCTCGCCGGACGAAGTACCGGCCACCGCGGCGTTCAATGCCGCTCCGGAGCATGCTCCCCTCCCGCCGCAAGCCATCGCCGATCAGGCGAGCGAGACACCCCGGCCCAAAAAAGTACCTGCTTCCCCGGCGAGCGAACTCGAATTTGAGCTGGACCAAGAGTTTGAACTCGTACTGGATTCCGAGCCGCTGGTCCCGGCGTACGACCAGAAGCCGCCCGAGTCACCGAAGGCGCCGGGGCCACCCGCGGGGAGCGGTTTTGCTTCTGATCAATTCCTGGCGGATCTTGCCAGCGAAATCGAAGGACTGGGCATCGGCGAGCTGGCACCAGGATTTTCAGGAACGATGCCCGGCGCCCACCCGGCACACATGGACAAGGCGGAACGAGAGCCCGTGCCGTCCGGGGAGTCTGGCCCGCTGAAGGAAGTGTTCGACCAGTTCCGCGCCGAACTTGGTGAGATGGGCACGGACGACGAGGATCTTGAAACGCATTACAACCTGGGAATCGCGTTTCGCGAAATGGGGCTTCTCGAAGAGGCCATCAGCGAGTTCCAAAAAGTTGCCAAAGCCACCGATAGCGGGCGCGAGTTCCGCTACACCATGCAGTGCTGCACACTTCTCGGTCTGGCCTTTATGGAGAAGGGCCAGCCTGCCATTGCCGCGATCTGGTATGAGCGCGCCTTGCAGACTCCCGGCAATGATCCGGAAAGCACGCTCGCCTTGCGGTATGATCTGGGTGTAGCTCAGGAATCGGCGGGCGAGCCTGAAGCGGCGCTGAAGAGTTTCTCCCAAGTTTACGCGATGAACATCGACTATCGCGACGTGGCCGAACGCATTACTGCCCTTCAGAAGCCCATCCGTTGATCCTGGACCTTTCCTGACAGGACGGGATTCCGCTCATCCATGAACAGGATTTATCGCGCACTTCTGGTTGTTCTAGCGTTCGAAATGGGCGCCATGCTTCTCTATCTCCCGTGGTCTGGCTATTGGGAACAGAATTTTTTTCTCAACCATTATCCTTCGCTTATGCCCGTGGTGCTCCATCCTTCCTTTCGCGGGGCGGTGAGCGGCCTCGGGGTTTTGGATATTCTTCTGGCCATCGGCTGGATCGGTTCGCGCCCGGGGCCTAATCGTGTCCCGCCTCAATAACTCACTACTCCTCTGCTACGTGACGGACCGCCGCGGCCTGTCGGGACTCGATTCCCTGGAGGCCCAGGAAACTCTAGGGCAGAAAATCGCGACCGCGGCGGCTGCCGGTGTCGATTGGCTGCAGATTCGGGAGAAGGATCTTTCGGCAAGGGCCTGCGGGTTGCTCACGCGCAAAGCTTTGCAATTGGCCGCCAGGTCTCGGGCAGGCCACACTGGTCCCACACGCGTGCTGGTGAACGATCGCCTGGACGTGGCACTTTCCGAGCACGCCGGCGGTGTGCATCTCGGCGAGACGAGCCTGCCGCTGCCCGAAGCGAAGCGGCTGGTGAAAGCCCAGGAAAAAAAACTGGATTTCCTGATTGGCATTTCGTGTCACTCTCTGGAAGCAGCAAGATCGGCCGCAACGGGCGGCGCGAATTACCTTTTTTTTGGCCCCATCTTCCCCACGCCATCGAAGGCGGCATTCGGCGCTCCGCACGGACTTGAGCGTCTCGGCGAAGTTTGCCGCGCGGTCGCGATCCCCGTGCTGGCCATCGGCGGGATTACCTTGGCGAACGCCTCGGCTTGCCTCGCCGCGGGGGCCTCGGGAATCGCGGCAATTCGCCTTTTTCAGGAGGCGCGGGACATGACCTCCCTGGTTCAGTCACTGCGAAGGCTCAACCGCTAGGCATCGCTCCATCAGACGGCGGAGAAGACGGATCTGTCCGGCATGATAGATGTCGTCAAACGCGCCGCACGGCATAGTTCCAATACGCCCTATGGAGCGTGACTTCCGGAGATATTGTGGCGCTCCGGTCCCGGGCGCCAGCCAGGCGGCTTCTGCGCTCACGCCCTTGATGGATTGTTTCTCGTTAGGCTTCCCGAGAAGGACTCGCGACTGACCTTCTTAACTCCTAGATGACAGTGATTTGCAATCCATATAGGACTAAGTTAGTCTGATATACGGGCTGCGATTTACTGGCAAGGAGACTCGATGGTCTCTCGGCGCGCTTTGCTTGGCTGTTTCTCCATTTCCGTGCTTTTGGTTTTCTACCTGCCCGCTGCCCGGGCCCAGGAGAACCCTTACTTTGTCGCCTATGACCACTATCTCGAAGAGCCCGGCAACCTGGAGATCGAGTATTTCTCCACCTTGGGCACCCAGCGGGGGGGTAACAATTTCCACGCCTTCTGGACCGAACTAGAATACGGCGCCACCGCTTGGTGGACCACGGAGTTGTACTTGGATGGCCAGACCAGTTTCGACGACAGCACGGTGTTTACCGGCTTCCGCTGGGAGAATCGCCTCCGGCCGCTGAAGCAGGAACACTTCCTCAATCCCGTCCTCTATATCGAGTATGAAAACAAAAACGGCGCGGACAAGATCCTCAAAGAAGTCGAAGGTCACGACATGGAGTCGGACTTCCTGGTTGCCAATCGACAGGCTCAGAAGGAGCGCATCCACGAAGTGGAGTTAAAGCTTATCGTCTCCAGCACCTTCAAGGGCTGGAACATCACAGAAAACACCCTGGCGGCCAAGAATCTTTCGAATTCTCCCTGGGAATTCGGCTACGCCCTCGGCGCCAGCCGTCCGCTCGCTCTGGAAGCCTCCGCGAAGCGCTGCACGTTCTGTCCGCAAAACTTCATTGGCGGGGTCGAGATGTATGGCGGTCTGGGTGACCGGCACAGTTTTGGACTTCACCAGACGTCGCATTACCTGGCGCCAGTTCTCGCTTGGAATTTACCTTCCGGCTGGACCTTGCGGATTTCGCCGGGCTTCGGACTGAACGACAACAGCCATGGCGTTCTCATGCGCTGGGGAGTGTCGCGGGAAATAGCCGGGTTTGGTTCGATGGTCAGCCGGCTTTTTGGAGGCCACCAGTGAAAGCCATGGCCGCCGTGTCCGCTTCATTTCTTGCCGTTTCCGTGGTCTGGGCGCAAAGCCGGAGTTCCAGTAAACCACTCGTGGCCGCCGCGCCCGGATACGATCCAGCCATCTACGCGGAATTGCAAAAGGCACCCGCAAAGGCGCGCAACCGCCGAAATCCGTTCGAGAACGATCCGCACGCCGTTGCTGCCGGCGCCATTTTGTTCGAACAGCACTGCGCGGAATGCCACGGCAAGTCTGCCGAAGGCTCGCCGAAAGCTCCGAGTCTAGTGGTGAGAGAAGTCCAAAGCGCCACACCCGGCACTCTTTTCTGGCTATTGACCAATGGGGTGGTTCGAAAGAAGATGCCGGTTTGGTCGAAGCTTCCCGAACCCCAGCGTTGGCAGCTGGTGCGCTACATCAAGTCGCTTGGCGGGCCTGCTCTCAGGGTGGAATCACCCGCTGCCCAGCCTTGAGGGGAACGATTCTCGCAGCCTTGGCGGCTTCGTTCAGGATCATCGCCAAACGCACGCCAGCTTCGGCAAGGCTCTTCTCCGCCGCCTTGGCGGCGCTCGTTTGATAAACCTCGCCGACGGCCAGGTGCTTGGCGAACATCCGCTCTCCCATGTGATTGTTTTCGGCGCAGCTCTTCAATTTGATGTCCGGTTCGATGGCAATTTTTTCCGGGAGGGCATCGTAGACCGCCGTCTCCGCTCGCTCGTGGCTCTCCCAGGCCCAGTTGTCCACGTGGATGCCCGCAGCTTCCCAGGCGGCGCTCCGGGCATGAAACTTCTCGTCCAGTTCGTCGGCGTACCGCTGCGGGCTGGAGATTTCCATGTCGCGTTCCACCATCTCGGTGTCCCAGATCTGATGAAGATTGGGTGAGTAATCCTCGCGCTCCGGACGCAGCGAGTTGAGGAGCGGCTGGTGGCGAAAATATTTCACCGGCACACAGTTTCCGCCATTGTCGGCATTGCTGATGGCGTGCAATGGTTGATGCATATCGCCGACAAAATGGACGAGGTAGCGTATCGCTTCGGCGCGCTTCACTGGATCGGCGGAGTTGTCTTTCAGGATGGCGCGCTGCTGTTCGATCACGCTGGTCACACATCCCTCCGGACCGCAGTATCCGTCCAGATCCCCGTTATGTTTCCCCCGGGGAATATCGATGTAATGCCAAGGCCCGTTCTTGCGGTCACTGCGCACATCATCCGGCCATGTAGAAGCATCCACCAGCAGGTCCGTCGTCGCATTGCCACACCAGCGTTTCAGCTGCGGATCGATGGAGTTTTCACCAAGAAGCTTCTCGACCAGCTGGCGCGCTTCAGCTGTTAGGTGCTTCTCCGCAATCCAGGCCACCGTTTGGTGACCCTTGCAACCCCAGGCCTTGGCCGGGGGAGCGCTCCAGGCGAGAAGCGCGAGAGCGGTCGAAAGAAATACGATTCGATAATTCATCGATTTTGGCCCCATCGGAGTAGCCCGGCTCACCGTTAATCTAGGTGCGCTGCTCACCGCGCGAGCGTCAGGCGCTGAGCCAGCGCCCGATCGGTTTCCACGACTCGGTGTGATCACAGATCACGCGCAACGCCGCGGTAATGGGAATAGCCAAAACCAATCCCATGCCTCCCCACACCCAGCCCCAGAAGAGCAGCGCGATGGTGATGGCCACGGCATTCAAGCGCACCCGGCGGCCCACCAGTTGTGGCGCAACCAGATTGATGGCCAAAACGTGGATGGCAGTGAGCGTCGCGGCGATCAGAACAAACTGGCCGAGGGTTCTCCACTTGGCCAGCGCAATTACAAAGGCCGGCAGCCAGGCCATCACCGCCCCGATGTACGGCACCATGTTCAGAATTCCTGACACGATGCCCGTGAGAATGGGATACTCCATCCCGATGACCCAGAAAAACAGGCTGCTCGCCCCGATGACTATGAGCGTCAGCATGGTCATTCCCGCCAGGTAATCGCGCAGGACATCGCGCAAATCTTCCAGCGTTTCTTTGACCTGCGTACGGCGCGAAGCGGGAAAGAGTTGCAACGTCCCGTGCCACACCTGGCGCTTCTCCGCCAGCATGAAAAAAGCCAGGAAGGGCAGGAAGGT
>MNIJ01000043.1 GCA_001919715.1 Acidobacteria bacterium 13_1_20CM_58_21 | reverse complement strand
GGAGACGGAACATTTGCGGAGTTTCCGGGCTCGCCCTTCAAGCTGACGAATACCACCACGATTTCGGAAACCGCGCCCGTGGCCATGGTCAGCGCAAATTTTCGGAACAGCAGCAACACCATCAACAGCAACCCTCTGGTGGACCTCGCGGTCGCAAATCAGGGCTCGAACAACGTAACCATTTTGCTGAGTTCCGTTGATCAGAATCTGAATGTCACTCTCACCGAGGCCCCCGGTTCGCCCATCTCGGTCGGAACTAATCCCGTGGCGATGGCCACGGGAGACTTGAATGCTGACGGCGTTCCGGATCTTGCCGTCCTGAACCAAGGCACAGCCGCAGTTTCGGGCACAATTTCGGTCTTGCTGGGCAGCAGTAATTTGGATGGCACATTCACCGAGCCCAGTGGCTCTCCGCTGCCGACTGCGACGACTCCGGCTGGAATTGTGATCGCCAATTTTGCCAACGGCGCGGTGCCGGACATAGCGGTGACCAACAAAGGCTCCGGCACGCTCGGCGTTTATCTCGGTCAAGGGCATGGCACCTTTGCCTCGCGCCTCGAAATCAATGTTCCCGCGGGACCCTCCGCGCTGATCGCCTCAACATTGACCAGTAGTGGACTTCCTGATGTCGCTTTGGTGTCCCAGGATCCGGCCGTTGGGCAAGGCGTGGTGACGGTGATTCAGGATTCCTCGAATTTCACTACTAGCACCACCGGCGGCGCGGCGCAAAGACCTTATCCGGCTTCGGAATATGTCGATCTCGGCGTGAAGATAAAGGCCACGCCCACGCTTCATCCCAATAATGAAGTGACTTTGTTACTGGAATTCGAAATTCGCTCGTTGGCCGGCTCCAGCGTGAATGGGATTCCCGTCCTCTCCAATCGGACGCTGACGCAAACCGTTCGCGTCAAGGAGGACGAACCGACCCTGATTGGCGGTCTAACCGATGCGGAAGGAACCCACTCGATCACCGGGCTGCCGGGTTTCGCCGAACTCCCGGTCGCAGGATACGCGTTCGGGGGAGTGCATACTTCGTCTCAGGATACGGAACTTCTGATCCTGGTCACGCCGCGCAAGTTGCGCCTGGCGGATCATCTCACCAGGACGATTTTCGCAGGTCGCGGCGATACCGGAGGCCGCGGAACCCCCACTCCGGGCACTCTGCAATCGCCTGCGCCACCGCCTCAACCCTGACACCGCCCAAGCACATATTCCCGAGGCCACCCATTATTGTCCGGAGCCAAGATGCGCACTTGCGCCTAACGAAACACCAAGACGAGATTCTTCGACTGGATGCGTCGATGAGCTACGGCAGAGCCTCGAACACTACGATTGGCTGGTACGTGCGCGGCACGACGGCTTCGGCAATGGCGATGAGCTTATCCTGCTGGCTGAACACCCGCAGCCGGGGCGGCTTCGGTTCACCGCCATCGAGCTGGGTGGTAGCGCCGGGAGGCGTCTCAACGCGGCCGGGCTGAAGCTGCGCGAGGGTAATATTGAACTTCGTGCCATGACGCACGCGCTTTTCGATCACCGGTAAAACGTTAACCCGCGGAAAATTAGCCAGCAAGTTTTCGACGGGAATCAGGCAGTCCACGAATCTCCCGGCCTGCTTGGCTTCCGCGAGTTCCTCGAGGGTGATCGCTTGCTCCAGCGAAAACTCTCCCACCGCCGTGCGCGTGATTTCCGCCAGGTGCGCGCCGCACCCCAGCTTCTCTCCCATCTCGTGCGCCAGCGAACGGATATATGTGCCGGATGAGCACTCGATGACAAAGCGAGCGATGCGGCCTTCAATCTCTCTAAGCTTGTACTCGTAGATCTCGACTTCCACGGGTTTCAGCTCGACGGCCTGTTTCTTTCGCGCCAGCTCGTACGCCGGGCGCCCTTTCACTTTCTTCGCGGAAAATGACGGGGGCATCTGCGCGAACCGACCCAGGCGCTCGGCGGCAAGCTTTTCGACGGCCGCAGCATGGAGCGCCGGCGCGGCGTCTGGCCCCTGCGCTTGGCCATCGGAATCGTACGTATCCGTCGCGAAGCCGAATCGAAAACCCGCCTCATATCGTTTACGGCGCCCGGCGTAGAACTGCACCAGCCGCGTGGCACGGCCGAGCAGCAGCACCAGAACACCCGTCGCCAGCGGATCAAGTGTGCCCAGATGTCCGATCTGCCGGAAACCCGCCAAATGACGCACCGCATCGACCACGTCGTGCGACGTTTTCCCTTGCGGTTTATGGATGACGAGCGCGCCGTCGATCGGCGCCGGCTGTGGTTGTCGCGGCATTCTCAGTTTGTCGGTCTTTGGTTCTTCCTTCGCTGTTCTTGCTTTTTGGTTTTTTAAGTCTTGACCATCGAACTTGACTGAATTCCTTTCGATGGCGCCCCTGCACCTGGGGCTTCAGGAGCGCTTGGGACGCAACCATGGCGGCTTTCTTCTTTTACGAACTGAAAACTGACAGCCGATCACCGAAAACTCTCAAGGCGCGGGTGGATTGTCCTTCTTCATTTCCTTCAAGAGCCGCTCGATGCGCTCGACGTGCTCCTGGGAAAGATCCAGCGTGAAATGCAGTTCCGGTACGCGGCGAAGCTGCAGCCGCTCGACCAGCTCTCCGCGGATGTATCCGGAAGCGTGTTCCAGCGCCTTAATGGCATCGGACTGCTCCTTATTCGTTCCCTTGACATTGATGAACACCCGCGCGTGTTTCATGTCCGGCTGGACGCGCACTTCGCTGGCGACTATGCTTACTTCCAGCCGCGGATCCTTCAGCTCCCCCGCCAGCATGGCGTTGATTTCGTGTGCGATTTCCTCGCCCACGCGTTCGTGTCGGTGATTGGCTGGACTCATCGGGGTCCCGGAAACACTCACTATACAATCTCGACCGCTTGATGGATCAAAAATGAGCCGAGGAGGCGGTCCGCCTCGTCCAAAACCTTCTGCAGCACTTCCCTCAAATGCTTTTCTTCATTCGAAATCGTGACAATCCCGACGACCGATCTTTGCCAGGTGTCCTGATGCTCCAGCTCCGCCACGGCCACATTGAAATCCCGCCGCAGCTTATCCTTCAAGCTGCGCAGAACCTGCCGCTTGTCCTTGAGCGATTGCGCGTCCGGGATATGCAGCTCGAGGGTGAGCAAACCGACCGGCATGAGCGGCTCCGGGGGGACAGTTTGGCGGATTATTTCTTACCGGCGGGCCCGCTGCCCTGTCCGGCGGCTTCCGCGGCGCTCATCTTGGTAACGAGAAAGCATTCCAGGATGTCGCCGACCTTGACGTCGTTGAAATTGGCGACGCCCGCGCCGCATTCGAAACCCGTGCGGACTTCACTGGCGTCATCCTTGAAGCGCTTCAAAGAGCTGAGCTTCGATGTGTAAATCACCGCCCCATCGCGCAGCACGCGGACTTGCGCGTCACGCTTCAGGATGCCGTCGACCACGTAACAGCCGGCAATCGTCCCTGCGCCCTTGACGCGGAACGTGTTGCGCACTTCCGCCCGGCCCACATACGCTTCCGTGACCACCGGCTCGAGCAGGCCCTCCATGGCCTTCTTCAGCTCGTCGGAAACTTCATAGATGATCGTGTGCGTGCGGATGTCCACATGCTCCTGCTGCGCCAGGTCCAGGGCCTTGCGGTCCGGCCGCACGCCGAAGGCAATCACAATCGCGCCGGATGCGGAAGCGAGCAGCACGTCGTTCTCCGTCACCGCACCGACGCCCGAGCCGATGATCTTCAGCTTCACCTGGTCGGTCGAAAGTTTGGGCAGCATTTCGCTGAGCACTTCGACCGAACCCTGCACGTCGCCCTTGATGACAATCCCCAATTCCTTGACGTCCCCGGCCTTCAGCTGCTCGTGGAGCTGGTCGAGCGTGATGCGCGAGCCGCTGATACGTGCCATCGCCGCATCGCGCTGCTTGCCCTGGCGGTACTCAACGATGTGCCGAGCCTTGGCTTCGTCGGTGACCTGGAAGAGGTCTCCCGCATCCGGCACTCCCTGTAGACCGAGCACTTCGACGGGCGTCGAAGGAGGCGCATCCTTGACGACCCGGCCACGATCGTCAAACATCGCGCGGACTTTGCCGAATACCGACCCGCAAATGAAGAAGTCGCCCGAGTTCAGCGTGCCATTTTGCACCAGGATCGTTGCGACCGGGCCGCGTCCCTTATCCACGCGTGATTCGAGTACCGTGCCCGTCGCCGGCGCATCGGGATTGGCCTTGAGCTCCCGCAAATCGGCGACCAACAAAATCGTCTCCAGCAACTTCTCGATGCCCTGCTTCTTTTTCGCGGAAACTTCCACGAACTCCGTATCGCCGCCCCACTCGGCGGGCATCAGGCTGGCTTCCGTGAGTTGCCTCTTCACGCGCTCCAGTTGCGCTTCCGGCTTGTCAATCTTGTTGATGGCCACGATGATGGGCACCTTCGCGGCTCTGGCGTGGTCGATCGCTTCTTTTGTTTGCGGCATGACGCCGTCATCGGCGGCCACGACCAGCACCACGATGTCGGTAACCTTCGCGCCTCGCGCGCGCATGCGTGTAAACGCTTCGTGACCCGGGGTATCTACGAACACCACGGCGCGATCATTGACGACCACCTTGTAAGCACCGATGTGCTGCGTGATGCCGCCCGCTTCGCCAGCGGCAACATCCGCTACACGAATGGCGTCGAGCAAACTCGTTTTGCCATGATCAACGTGGCCCATCACCGTCACCACGGGCGGACGCGGCTTCAAACTTTCCTTGGTCTCTTCCTTGGCAACTTCCAGCACCATCTCCTCTTCCAGGGAGACGACGCTGACCACTCCGCTGAACGATTCGGCAAGGGTGGTGGCCGTCGGAACGTCCAACGCCTGGTTGATGCTGGCGAAGACGCCCCGGTCGAGCAGGTTCTTCAACAGGTCCTTGGCGCGCACATCCAGCTTTTCGGCCAGTTCGCGAATGGTGATGCCTTCCGTGATGGTCACCTCGCGCGGCGGACGCGGCTCGGGCGGCGCGATAACCGCGACAGCCGAGCTGCGGCCTGCGCCCGGACGCTGCCGGGTGGGGTGCAGTTTGCGTTCACCCTCTTGCTCGCGCTTATCCGCCACGGGACGCTGGCGCTGGGGCGGCTTGCGGGTGTAAAGCGGCTTACCCGGCTCCGCCTTCGGCGGCATTTTCTCTGGAAAGGGCGGCAACATTCCCGGACGCCCGGGCGCGCGAGGGCCCGGACGAGTGCCGGTCGGCATCGGGCCGCGACGCTGCTCAAAAGGCCGGGATTGTGGTCCAGCCGGACCTCCGGGGCCGCCCGATCGAGGCGTGAATGGCCGTCCCTGGCCGCCGGGTTGCTGTGGACGCATCGGCTGCCCGGGACGCGGGCCGCTCGTGCGAGAACTCGGCGACGAATCGGGCAAGGGTCCGCGATTGCCAGTAGGCAGCGGACCGCGATTTCCTGTCGGCAATGGCCGAGCCGGACCGCCTGGTCTCCCAGGCGCGCCGCTACGTCCGGGTGCGGAGGCCGCCGGACGCATGGCAGAAGGCGGTGTAGCGGGCGGGGCGGCCGGTCGTGCTGCTGCAGCGGGTCGTGCTGCTGGCGTTGCTGGCGTCCCCGCGGGCGCTGCGGGACGAATGGGACCAGCGGCTGCAGGCGCGGTCGTCGCGGCTGGCGCAGCCGGCTTCGCAGGCGGCGGAGCCACGACGGGCACAGGAGCCGGAGCCTTGGCGGCCACTGGTGCAGCCGCCGAGGGTGAGTCTGGCGCGATGGGTTTCGCCACTGGCACAGCAGGAACGGCAGGCACGCTCGGCTTCACCGCGGCTGGCGCTACGCTCACTGGCGGAGCTGCCGCAGGAGCAACCGGCCTCATCCGCGCGGCTTTCACCGCCGCGTCCTTGGCTTCTTTTTCCGCTTTGGCAGCCGCTTCCAGTCGTGCTTCGGCTTCGGCGGCTCCCTGAATCTTTTCCCGTACCTTCTCGGCGACGTCTGTGGGGATCGAGCTGGAATGCGTCTTCTTTTCTGTGACGCCGTAACCGGGCAACAGGTCAATGATGGCTTTGGCCTTCACCTCGAGTTCGCGGGCCAACTCGTTAATGCGGACTTGATTTGCGTCGGTCATGCGCTCCGTTCTCGATTACGACTTGGTCTCTTCCGCCGGCCTTCGATCGCCTTCACTGCTGGCGGGCGTGGCCTCTTCTGCGACCTCTGGAACGCCAGGAGTTTCCTCAACCGCAGTGGCTGTGTCGGAATTTTCGGCCGACCCGGCTTCGGCGGCCGCAGCTTCGGCTGGGGCTTCGCTGGCAGCGGTGCCGCCTTCGTAAAAGCGATTCACGGCCTGATAAATCTTGTCCACCATCTTTTCGCCGATGCCCGGAATTTCCATCAGCTGTTCCGGCGTCATTCCCGCGAGTTTTTCCACGGAGTTGATTCCCGCCGCTTCAATCTTCTCGATGGTCTTCGCGCCCACGCCCGCCAGCGAAGTCAGCGGGGTCGCCGGAGCGGTCAGCGCGGTCATCTGCTCTTCGATTTCCTGGCGCTTTTCCTCTTCGCTCTTGATGTCGATGTCCCAGCCAATCAGCTTGCTGGCCAGCCGCACGTTCTGCCCCTTCTTGCCGATGGCCAGCGAAAGCTGTGAATCCTCGACGATCACCTCGAGTTTCTTGTTCTCTGGATCGGTGATCTGCACGCGTGTCACTTTCGCAGGGCTCAGCGCCTTTTGTGCGAACGCCACCGTTTCTTCGCTGTACGGGATGATGTCTATCTTCTCCCCGCGCAGCTCGCGGATAATCGACTGCACGCGCATGCCTTTCATTCCTACGCACGCGCCCACGGGATCCACATCTTTATCGCGGCTCATCACCGCCACTTTCGTGCGTTCGCCGGCTTCTCGTGCCGCAAAACGAATCTGCACTGTGCCATCATAAATTTCCGGTACTTCCATCTCGAACAAACGCTGCACCAGACTAGCATCCGCGCGTGAAACGATCACCTGCGGCCCCTTCGCCGCGCGGTCCACCATCTTGATGACCACGCGCAACCGTTCGCCGATATTGTACGTTTCCAGTTTCGATTGTTCTCGCTTCGGCAGCCGCGCTTCCGTGCGGCCCATGTCTACGATTAGGTCCGGCCCCTCGGCGCGCTTCACGATCACCGTGACCAGCTCGCCCACGCGCGTGTGATACTCGTTGAAAATCGTATCGCGCTCGGCTTCGCGCACTTTCTGGAGAATCACCTGCTTGGCCGTCTGCGCCGCAATCCGACCCAGCACGTCGGTCGGCTTCGCCGCTACAATCTCTGTCCCGACTTCTGCCGCCGGATTCTTTTTCTTCGCCTCTGCCAGGCTGATCTCTTTTTTCGCGTCGGTCACTTCCTCGACCACCATGTGCACCGAGTACACCTCCACCTGGCCTGTTTCCTGGTTGAACTTTGCGCGCAAATCCTCTTCCGACTTGTAATACTTCCGCGCCGCCACCACCATCGCGTCTTCAATCGCCGACACTACTACTTCCGGCTCGATGTGCTTCTCGCGGCTCAGCATTTCGATCTGTTGGTAGAGCAGATTCGCCATGTTTTGTCCCTAAAATCTTCGCTTTTTAATCCCTTAAGCTCTCTTCGTGCGCCGCTCGGACCCTGCCCTGTTTTCGGCGCGCCTCAGCGTCCTCCTGCGTCTCTGCGTATCTTTTAAGTCTTGCGTCTTCTTTCCTCAACTTTCAACTCTCTCTAGAACTCCACCACCAGATTCGCCTTGCGGATCGCCTCCAGCGGCACTTCGACCGTCCGCGCTTCCTTCCCCTTTAGCTCCATGCGGACTTTCCCGTCCGCGAACCCGGCCAGCCGCCCTTCAAAAAATTTCGCCTCGCCCACTGGCTCGCTGGTCGAAATCTTCGCCAGCCGACCCTGGAAGCGTTCGAAATCCGCTGGTCTCTTTAGCGCCCGATCCATCCCCGGCGAACTGACCTCCAGGACATAGCCCGGTCCGGGAATCAGCTCCTCGACGTCCAGGATCACGCTCAATTGCTGGCTGACGCGCTCGCAATCCGAGTGGCTGATCTTAGGATAGGGGTCGCGGGCAGCCTCCGCCGCCTCCATCTCCCCCGCCGCATCGCTCATCACCGTCGCCGGCTTTGGCAGCCGGTCGATGTACACTCGCAGGAACCGCTGCTTGCCGACTTTCCATTCGACATCAACGATTTCCAGCCCTTCCGACCGCGCCACCCGCTCGGCAGCGCTGCGGATTTTTTCCAAATCCACGCAGAGACTCCCCGACCGTAGCCGGTCCGCAGTACACTCCAACCGGCGCCAACAAAAAAGTGGGCTTGTAGCCCACTCATCGTGCGACCCGCTTCAGAGCGAAATTAGAGTATATTCCCGCCGTACCGTAAAAGCAAGATACCGGCGTCTCGGGAAGCGGTCTTTCGACTCCCCTCGGATGGCCTTCCCGGTTTCACTCCCACCCATCTGTCCGACTGACAGTTATTATTTATCACACACATTCCATTGTTACTTCACTTGCTATGTATGGGGTCTTCAAAGGACACTTGCATACCTACCCGCAAGGACATCTGACATGAGGATTCTCACCCCCTTTGGGAAGCGGCGGACATGAGAACGGGGAAGTATTTCGTGGTCTGTTTGTCGATCGTATTGCTCTTGGCGGGGGGCTACGTTATACAGGAATCCGTCCGCAATTCCGGACACTATGCGGAGGAAGGCATTTTGGTCGGCGCGCTGCTGTCCGCCCTTGCTCTCGCGGCGATGTTGTGGTCCATCAAGCTGCACCTGGTCATGAAAGCGCTCAAGAGACACATGAAGGGACGCTGAGACACCATCGTTCTTATTGAGGGCCACCCACCTACAGGCTCACCTTTTTGGCATGCGAATGGCTTCATTCATATCACTGTTTGCTTTCCTGCAGGATTCGCGCTCGCCTTGATAACAGCGCTCCAGGTCCTCCAAATAATTTTGAAGAATTCTGACGCGATCCTTGTTCAGGCTTCTTTGGCGAGCCTCTTCGAGTGCGGACCTTGCTTTCTGCTCGGTGCCGGTGTCCGGACGTTCACCGAACTGCTCGATGGCGTTAAAGGTGCCCCAATAAACGCGGTCCTGCCGCTCGCGCTCTCGCACCACTTGTTGGTTCAGGGTATAAACCAAGAGATAGTTGGCCCCCAAGATAAATAAGAGCCCCATGATCCCGAGAACCACGATCCGCTTATACATGGTGCGGAGCCTACAGCATCCCCCCATGGCATTCCAGCGCATTGTTGTTTCCGCTGCGCGCGGCAAAGCCATTGTTTCTCGGAGTGCGGAGTTTCACTCGCCTGAAGAATGCTCCGAGTCGTGCAATATGAGAGCCAATAGAAATTGAAAGTAGAAAAGGGGGAAGAAAAAATCTCCCCTCGCACCGCGCATGGATGGCGTGCCGGAAACGGGTCCGCCACTAGGTGAAGGCGGCCTTTAGAAGGTTGCGTCAACAACGACAGCCGAGCCGGGCGGAAGCCGGGACGCGAAAGACGCTGTCGCGAGGGCCAGGGGAGCACCTGCCCGTTTCCTGGACTTCCCGCCAGTTTTCTCCGCCAGAGCCAGGTTGTAAATTCAATATGTCCCAGCCCAAGGTGAGGCCATGAGCGAATTCACCACTTGGATGCAAAGCAATTGGTATGCGCTGGGAAGTCTCCTTCTTCAAGTTGCCTTCCTAGCCGCAGTTGTCCGGTTTGCGGGCGAAATCCTGAGAACCATGAGGGCGTCCCAGGAGCAGGTCGGGGCGCTACTGAAGCTGGCGGTTACCGGTGCGCTCTCCGAGCGGACCGCGCCGAGTACGGTCACCGAGCGACCATTCCTAAGAACGAGCCCGTATTGGCTTACCCCGACGGAAATACCTCCGGTTGGCCCGCTGGAGCTCCCAGAACGCAGTCCGAGTCGCTGGATGATGGCGCGGCACAGCCTGGTGGTGTGGCTGCAGACACCGATGAGCAGCGGAGACGCTGCCCCTTGGCGCCGAGCGATCAGGTGGCTGCAGGCCCCAGCCGGAAGCTGACGGGAAAGCTACCCGCTCCAGCAAGCGCGCGTTTCGCACGGTCGCTGACCTGCCTGGCGGTACCCAAAAACCTTAGCCATGCTGGTGGGAGCGGCGAAGCTTCGCAGACGGCTCAATGGGGTGCCAGCGTCGATGAGAAACTTTCTTTGGCGGCGTTTTCATAAAGGTGCAGGAGTTGCGCGGCGCGCTTGAGCAAATCGGCAGGCAGGTCGCCGGGTTGATAGTCCACCCATCCGGTGGTGTAGGCCAGGGTCATCTGGCGGCCGGAACAGGTCATTTCGAGAGCCCCGAGCCGGTTCAAGACGGCCTGGACTTCACCCAGATTGCACTCCGGCAGCACCAGCAGGAAATCGTCGCTGGCCAGGCGGGCTGCAAAATCGGAGCCACGACAAGCCTTCTTCAAGCGCCGGGCAAGCTCTTTCAAGGCCTCATCCATTGCCGATTGACCATAGCGCTTGTTCTTATCCCCAAACTCGTCCACATGAACGGTAGCCAGGCTTAGCGCCGTATTCTGCCGGCGTGCGCGGGCAATCTCTTTTCCAAGCTGCTGCTCAATGAAGGCTCGGGTGTGCAAGCCGGTGACAGGATCGAGGCCGGAGGGGCTCGAAATTTGAGCGGCATGGGCGTCCGCACCGGCGTTCTGCCCGCTCCACTGCTTTCGCTGGCGGCGGAACGACCATTGACGGTAGAGCATCCAGCCATTGAAAAGAAGAAGCAGGCACAGGATTCCCCAACGAGCCTGATCAGAACGGATCTCGTAAAAATGCTCGCGGTGTCGGAATAACGAGGGAAATGAGGAGAGCGCCAAGGCCAGCGCCGAGAGTGCGGCGACGAAGAGGGCCGAGAACCAAAGCCACCACTCACGCCGTATGAGTTGCCGCAGGCCGGATTCCGCTTGCTGTGCGCGGAACGTATCAGGTCCCTCAAGAGCTGAGGAACTGGGCTTGACGGCGCGCAGACCGAGTATTGATTCCATGTTCCCTACGAGAAGGCCAATACACCACCACATTAGGACTTCAATGCGAGACAAGGCAACGCCGAAATGGTACAGGGCCGTTCGCGTCAAGAACCTGACCGGATGGTCAGAGGGGAATGCAGCGTATACCTTATGGGCGCTGCGCCGAAATAAGACGGAGGGGGGCTTCCACTCCGACCAGAGCCGGGGTAAATGCCGGGTGGCCGCCCAAAGGAAAAAACGCCCCCGACGAGGCCGGAGGCGTTTTGGCGAAGTTCAGAATGCAGCGAGAAAATAGCGGATCGCTAAGGCTTGGAAGCGGGCGGCTGAGGCGCGGTTTGCGCGGGTTTTGCCGCCGCCGGCTTCGCCGGAGCGGTTCCTGCCGCCGCCTTGACCGGGTAGGCCTGATCATAAAGGCGGATAATGTCCTGCGTGACGTCGATCTGCGTGGAGGCATAGAGAATGGGAGTGCTCTGCGTCGAGGAATCCAGAACGACGGAATAACCGTTTTCACGCGCGTAACGGTCCAGCACGTCCACCATCTTGCGGCCGATGCGGTCGATGACGTCGGCTTGCGCGGCATTGACGTCTTCTTGGTATTCGGTGTTCATGCGGTCGAGGCGTTGCGCGCGCCGCTGACCCTCTTGCCTGAGGCGGGCCTCTTCTTCCTGGCTCAGCTTGTTCGCGCCGGCCTGAAGACGCTGCTGCAGATCACTGATCTGCTTGTTCAGACTCTCGATCTCGTTCTGACGGGAAGCGAACTGCGATTGCAACTCCGCGGAAGCCAGCTTGCCCTCCGCCGTGGTAACGATAGCCTGTCGAATGTTGATGACGCCGACCTTGCCCGATGCGGACGAACCAGCCGCGGCGGGTGCCTGTGCCCAAGCGGTCGCGATGCTAAAAATGCACGCGGCGGCCAGAGCAGCTGTACGAGTCAACATACTTCGTGACCCCCAAATGGTCAACAATCTAGAATTCACTTTTTTCTCCTTGTTGTGGTCCGCCACCCCCAGAGAACCAGGGCGAACCCGCGCCAAGTCAGCTTGGCTTAAAACTGATTCCGCTCCCGGCGGGCTCTACGAGCGTATTGCAAACTTCGGAGTATAGCCGACGCAGTTTCCTTCCCGCAATCGGAAAGCTAGCTGGCCGAGGCAGCAAGGACGGAGCAAGCATCGAGAGTTCCCTCCGGCTGCCGCTTAATGGGGCAGCGGGAACAACATCACGCGGTTGTTGGCCTGATCGGCGATGACCGCCAGGTTTGTAAAGGTCTGTATGGCCGCGGCAAATTTAGAAGTCGAACCAATACCGAGAGTTGCCTTGGTCGCGAAGGTCTGCGAGTCCACGACTGAGATCGTATTGCTCAGCGAATTAACCGTTAACACTGTGCCGGCCTGGAAATTGTAAGCGATGGCGTTGGGACTGATGCCGACCTTGATGGTCTGCGTACCGCCGCCGTCCGGATTGAATGAAGTGATCACGTTGCCTTGGGTGGAAACCGCATAAAAGAGCGCCGGAGAGACCGAAGGATCAAACACTACACCGGTCGGGGTAGAGGTGAGGAAAGAACTTGAACCGGAAGTGGACCGGATGGGCGTGGTGGCGCCGATGTCGACGGCATCCAGGGCACCGGACGGCGATGAAGCGCCGTTGAGTATCAGGCAAGTTACTACGGCGAGGCCGCGGCCGTTGGTGCCGCGATCGGGGTCAATGGCGACGGCAATGGGGTGCTGGTCGACAGCCACGCTGGTAGGTGTGATGGCGCCGATGGGTGTGGCGGTCAACGGCGTGAGATCAATGGTGGAAACGGTGTTCGAGCTGGTGTTGGCGATAACCGCGAGATTGGTTTCCTGGTCGATGGCCACGCCGCTTGGAGCGGTGCCGACATTCACGCTGATGGCTTTCCCGGAAGCGTCCAGGACCGGAACGCCGTTCACCAGGTCAAGAACGGAGACCGAGTTTGCGCCATTGTTGGTGACCACGGCAACGCCCGAGGTTGCTGCGGCCTGCCCGGTATAGGCAAGCCTGGGAAGAACGGCCACGCCGGTGGGCGTGTCGCCGGTGGCGATAGTCTTGACGGTCTGATTAAGAATGTTTGCAGGGTTCAGGCTGAAGACAGAAACCTGGTTGCAGCCCGTGCCCGTGTTGGTTACGACCGCGAGATTATTGACTTCATCGATGGCCACGCCGCCCGGAGCGGCAGGAGTGCCGTTCGGAGTGGTGGGGGTGACATTGCAGGGTGCCAGAGGAATTTCTTCAAGGACGGTGAAGTCCGTTACATTCGAACCGACACCCGAACTGTTGGTGACGGTGAGCGCATAGTGGCGGGGGCCGGCATTGAGCACGGACACGGGAATGGTTACATCGATTTCCCGGCCGCTAACCAACGTGAAATTGCCCAATGCCGTAGAGGCTACGGCAACGCCGTCCAGCAGGACTTGCGAGCCCGAGTCAAAACCCGTGCCGAGAATCTTCACGCCGCTGACGGCGGTTGGCGCTGTGCCCAGGGTGATCTTCACGGCAGCACTGAGGCTTGCAGGCATGGTGACATTAGCGCTGCCGGCGTCTATCGCCGGAGTCTCGACGCTCTCAATGTGAATGGGTCTAATGGTGCCAAGTTGGAAACCGGTGATTGTGCCGCTCCCAGAGTTCACGGCCAAAACCAGATTATTGGCTGAATCCACAGCGATGGCGCCCGGGATGGTGACATTTGTAGGCGTGGCCGGGGGGGTGCAATTCGCCACGCACACGGTGGCCAGCCCGATTTGACCAGTGGTGACGATGGCCGGACGCTGTAAGAGGGAAGGATCAAGCAGCGAGACCTCGTTCGTTCTGGGATTAAAAGAGACCGCGGTATTGGAAAAAGGCTGGAACGCCACAGTCTCCGCACCCAATTCTGGCGCACCGGTGCCGACCTGGCCGGTGGCTTCGGCGAATAGGCTCATGGAGCTGACCAACTGGCTCTGTGGATCGATATACGTAATCTGACTGAAAGTAAGGTTGGGGTCCGCGAGAACGGCTTGGCGCGTCACCGGATTAAAGGCAATGCCAACGATCGAAGGCGAGATCGTATAGGTTAGGAAGGGAGTCCCGGAACTGGCCAGACAGGAGGCCGTGCAGCTAGTGGTGTCGTCTTTGTCGGCCTGGAAATATTGAAAATGTGTGGCATCAAGAACGGAGCCGACGGAAAAGGACCCGTTGAAATCAGTTTTGTTGGTGGTCCCTGGCGGCAGTCCGCTAATGAGCACGGTCCCGGGACTGCCGGGATTGAGATTGTGGGACTCTTTTGTCGCTATGGTGACGACATTCGAAGCGCGGGTGGCGCTGACAATATCGACCGATCCGGCGGTTGGATTGGCCAGGTTCACGGCAGACAACAGGCCCGCTCCGCCAGGAGTGACATAAGCGAGGCGCGCGCCGGGCTCGAAAGCGATTTGTGGGTTGGCGCCGGTGTTCAGCGTGACATACGCGATGGGACAGTAGGGCAAAGTCCAAGCGGGGTTCGGGAGACATGGGACGGTTGCTTTCTGATCCAAATTGATGACCAGCCCGACGTTTGTGGAAGCAAACGCCACGACCGCGCGATGCGAAAACGGATCAATGCCCACGGCGTACGGAAACGGCTCCGTAACCGCCTGGCAGGCCGGATCGGATTGCGGAATCACGCAGCTCAGATCCACGGATCCCAGCGAAGTACCTGCGGGAACAGAAACAACAGAAAGCGACCTGCTGGCGTAATTCACCACTGCGGCAACGTTAGGCTGGGAGGGAGTCTGAAAAATGAGCTGGTCGTCCACGGCCACACCGGTCGCGACGTTGCCTCCGGAGGAAACCTGACCCGTCACCGTAGGCGTGGCGCTGGTCAGATCGATGAATTGGATGTTATTCGAGCTCACCCCAGCGAGGGTCACGACGGCCAAGCTGTCAGTCCGGTCGATAGCAATGCTACTGGGCGCGGAAGTCGCGCCAAAGGAAATCTGCGGGTTGGGTCCCACGTACACTTTGGAGTTTGCGCTGGGCGGGTTCATGGCCAAGGGCAAAGCGGGAAATCCTGGGGTGATATCGGTCGGTGGATTGGGATTCGAAGAATTCGATCCACCATAATCCGGGATCACCGCGACGTTGGTAAAGGCAGTTGTCGGCGTGGGAGCGTTAAAGGGCCCTGGTGACGTCGTGTCGGAACGGTCAGGGAACCCGTGAGACGCCGCGCAGTTGAAGAGGTCTTGGAGAGGTTAGTCACCACCGTCTGCCCGTTGAAATTAGTGGCCACCGTAGGGGAATCCGGGGGACCAAAGAAACCTCCGTCGAGCGAGAACGGCACGCCACTGGTCTGCCCCAACGCGGCTTCCTGAAAATTGCCAGGAGCGGAGCCAACGATGGTGGGGTGCGCGGGGACAATGTCCAGCGGGAACGGCCCACCTGTTACGGTGACGGAAGAATTGCTGCTGGTCACTGCGACAGTGTAGTGCCCGGGGGTCTTTAAATTGTCCGCGTTCAGGCGAACCCGCGCGCCGATAGAGGTAGAAGTGGATCCCGCGGCAAAGACCACCTTGATCTGCGTTTGTGGATTAATGGTGGTCTTATTGCCAAGTGAATCAAAAAGGCTAACGCCCATCTGCGAGTTGCCGTTGGTGGCGGCAAGGAAAATGTCCTGCTGGAGAGCGCCGAGGCCTGCCTCGGCCTGCGCGATACGCGCGTTATCCACGTTGGAGAAAGCGAAGACCGTGACGATGCCTGCGGCATTAACCGGGGTGGTCGTAGAAGATGGCGCCGCCGCTGGCACCGCCGCAGGAGCGGAATAGAGTCCGGTCTTATCGATGGAACCACAAGTGTTGGTCCCCGTGCTGCAGTCTGCGCTGTTGGTCTTGGCGGTGACTTCAAAAGTCACTCCCCAGGTTAGCTGGCTGGGATCAATGACCGTGCCGTTCACATCCTCAGCGAGAAACGGCTGTGTTGAAGTGGTCGCCAGCGTTGCCGTTGCGGGAACAATATGAACGCGAATGCCGGAATCGAAGGTAAGACTGAACTTGCCGGTTTTCTTCTTGTCGGCGTTGGAGGTGGCCGTGATGGTGACGGTCACGTTGGGGAGCTTGGTCTGATCCGGAAAGACCGCGGGAGCGGTGAACGTGGCAGTGGAAGAGACCGTGGTGCTGCTATTCTGAATGTTGGAGAAGGCTTGGGGCTCGGTGTGGTGGTGGTTGGGTTGGGCGTGGTGGTGTAGGAACAGTCGAAGGTCGCCGATACATCGGTCGCCCCGCTGACCGTGGCGGTGATGGTTTGCGTTTCGGTCGGCACCATGACAGACACAGTGCCCGTCACGCTGACAACCACCTGGTTGGCAGCGCTCTTGCTGCCGCACCCGCTGACCCCCAGGCTGGCAAAGGCCGTTGCCAGCAGGATGTTTCTCGCACTCTTATGCCCCTTCATACCCACTGTCTCCCCCGCATTTGCGTTGTTTCGCGCCGCCCTATTCCCCAGTCCTTCCTGAAAGGCACCATCATGCTCACACCCTAGAACGTCCGGCTGACGGTGAAGCGAAACGTCCGCGCCGGCTCGAAGTAGTTCAGACTCCCCGGGTTTTTCAGAAGCTGCTCGATGGTCGGCCGGACCTGGAACCTCCACACGTCCGGCGGCAGCGTGGCGGGAAGCCGCCCGAGTGTACAGCCCTTGTCTCCCAGAGCGGGATCACAAATCTCGCTGGCCTCTATGAAATCCTGGGGCGCCAAGAGCTGGGAATGCAACCGATGAATGTTATAGGCGTAGTACACCCGAAAAGGCGCCTGAATAATCGGCAACTGCACGACGAACTCGATGCCCGTTGAACCGCGCAAGCGAAAGTTCGTGCCCGGTGAAATGCCCAGCTGCCGGGTCAGGCTGATGTCGTGCTGCGCCGTTGGAAATTGAGTTGTCAGGTGGTCGAAGCCGGTCTGGTCGAGCTGCAAGGCATTCTTGCGAAGGATGCCGTTCGTGCCGCCGTCAAAAAACAGCACGGCTTGTACCGTACTGCCCACGATCGGAATGCGGTACTCGACGTTGCCATACCCCTGCGTGTCGCCCCCCGGAAAAGTGATGGTATAGCCG
>MNIJ01000068.1 GCA_001919715.1 Acidobacteria bacterium 13_1_20CM_58_21 | reverse complement strand
ATCACGAAAGAGTTTTTGGCGTGAAGCCCGCGGGGGTGTGGCCTTCCGAAGGCTCGGTATCGGACATGGCGCTGACCATTGCCGCGGAGGAAGGATTTCAGTGGTTCGGAACAGATGAAGGTGTCCTTGGCCGCACGCTCAACGTCGCCTTCTTCCGCGACGGAAATGGCATTCCGGCCAATGCCGAGCGCCTTTACAAACCCTGGCGCGTGCAACTGGGAGGAAATAGCATTGTGGGTTTGTTTCGCGATCACCATCTGTCCGATCTTGTCGGCTTCGTTTACAGCCGCATGGACGCGAAAACCGCCGCGGCGGATCTCCACAGTCGAATGCGTCATCTCGGAGAAACCGTACAGGGCGATCAGCCCCTCACGATTTGTCTTTTCCTCGATGGCGAAAATGCCTGGGAATACTACGAGGGGAACGGTCGCGTGTTCCTGTGCGAGTTTTACGGACGCATCCAAGCCGATCAGGATTTCCGCGCGCTAACCGCCAGCGAAGCCATCGCCGCCGCCAGCGAAATTCCAACCATCACCGGAATTTTCCCCGCGTCGTGGATCAATGCAAATTTCGACGTGTGGATCGGCCACGCCGAAGACGTTGCCGCGTGGGAATTATTGTGGGATGCGCGCGAAGCCTACGCCCGCGCCTTCGAAGCGCGTAAACAGGGAAGAGCGGACGCCCCAACCGAAACCGCGCTGAAGGAAGCGCGCGAATCGCTCCTGGCCGCGGAAGGGAGCGACTGGTGCTGGTGGTTCGGCCCCGAGCATAGCACCGCGAACGACGCGGAATTCGATGCACTCTATCGAAAACACCTGACAGCCATTTACCTGGCGCTGGGGCAGGTGGCGCCGGAGGAATTGGCGAAGCCCATCAAGCGCAGGCCGGAGCACGCGCTGCAACTCGCGCCAACGGGTTTGCTAAACGTCACGGTCGACGGGAGAGACACGTCGTATTTCGAATGGCTGGGGGCAGGATTGTATTCACCGGAACGGCGCGGCGGGTCGATGCACGGACGCGTCTTCTACCTGCACGAACTGCGCTACGGATTCGAAGAAGGGCGCTTCTGCGTGCGCATCGATCCCTTCGCCGAAGCGCTCGGGGAGCTGGAGGACCCGGAGTTTCGCATCACCATCGGCGGCGAGGAAGAAGTGCCTGGTATGCTTGCTGAATCCGAAACTTGTCGCGGAAGCGGCCTTTGAGCGGGTTCTGGAAGTGGCCATCCACAAGGACCTGATCAACTTCAAAGGTCAGAGCAAGCTGAGGCTCGGCGTTGCGCTGTGGCACGCGGGATTGCCTGTGGATGTGCTGCCCGCCGAGGGATTCCTGGACGTGAACCTTGGCGAAGAGAATTCCGCTTGGCCGCCGGAGTCGTAGGTGCGTTTTCCGTCCCAGCCACTCCTGTTTCCAGTCCGATGGAAACTCATCGGATTGCCGCCGATCGTCCGGAATGGGCTTTTTTGAGCACTCCGCTAAAATAGTTTAACCGCAAGATCCTGCGGATGATCGCCGACGGGGATCATCGTCAGCAGAAAATTGGTGCGCACACGGATGACCGCCAGGTCGCCCGAGCCCTGGCTCACCACCAGCAGCAAGTTTTCCGCGGGATCGAAGCGCAACGCCGTGGGAGAATCGCCGGCGGGAACAGGGAATCCTTTTCCGGGATCGCGAATGATGCGACGATTGAAAATATCGACAGGGGTGACCCGGTCCCCAGCGGTGTCCGAAACATACAGCAGGCTTGCATCGCTGCTCAGGACGCCGCGAGTGGGCCTCGACCCGAGGACCATGTAGTCGCCCACCTCGTGCGTCCAGGTGTTGATAGCCTGGAGCCCGTGAGCCTCCGGCGAAATCACGTAGAGTTCGCCGCCATCGGGCTTGAGCAGCATGTCCGTGGGCTTGCCGGCCAGTTCGAGATGGGTGACCAGAACGCCGCGGCGCAGGTCCACCACCGAGATGTGGCGCTCGGATCGGCTCAGGACGAACGCCAGGGAACCGTCTGGCAGCACGGCGACATCCTCGGGTTGCGGCACCACGGAAACACTGCCGCGCAGCGTGAGAGTCGTTGCGTCATGAATGCCAAGAGAGCCGTCGCGCCGATTCACCACCAGGACGGTCTTGCCATCCGGGGTGACGTGCGCCAGGACGGGTTCGCGCCCGGTCATGGCGCGCCCGACGACGGCCCGCGATTTAACGTCAATCGCCAGGAGCGTGTTGTTCCCAGATGCCGTCGTGTAGATGCGGTTCCCTTCCGGCGAAAAATCAAGCGCGTAGGGAAGTGGCCCCACGGCAATGCGGGCAGTGACCTGCCCTGTGAAGTGATTGGCGCGGGGATCTAGGATCCAAACGTACCCCCCCGTGCTACTGAGGCCGAAAATCTCGGGGCGCGTAGGATGCTCGCGCATCCCGGATAGTCCCGGGCCGACAGCGATGCGCGCGACGGCTTTGAGCGTCACGAGATCGACGACGGTAACGTTGCCGTCCGCCGTGGTGACGTAGGCGGAGAGATGCAGGTCGGGGCGAAGAAAGGATGGGCGATGCTCGCGGAGAAGCAGGACAATGCCGCCGATTCCCAGCGCGGCGAGCAGGAAGTACAGGCGAAAATTCTTGGGGCCGTTCATGTTGGAAACGCGATTCTCCCATGTATCGCGGCAAGTTCAAACCGCTCGCCGAATACTGAAGCGTGCGACAAGCGGCCCATCCGCTGCTATACTCACGCGGCGTTACTCCCGAGAACAGAGAAAGTTAAAGACTGGAGGAGACCCGTGCGCTCATCGGTACTGGTTGCCGTTCTTGCAGGATTGTTGGCGATTCCCACTCAGGCGCAAGAATTCGCGGGCCAACCCATTTTCAAGCATGCCGAGGTGATGATCCCAGTGCGGGATGGAGTGAAGCTCCAAACCGTGATCTTGACACCGGTCGATCAGCACGGACCGCTACCGATTCTCTTTCGGCGCACACCCTATGGAGTTCCCGAAAAACCGCCGGAGCAGATGCCCGCATCTCTCAAAGAGCTCGCGCAGGATGGCTACATCTTCGTCATCCAAAATTTGCGCGGGAGATTCAGGTCCGAGGGAGTATTTGAGCTGACTTCGCAGGTGGACTTAAGCAACCCGAAGGCCACCAATGAGACGACAGACGCCTACGACAGCATCGAGTGGCTGGTGAAGAATGTGCCCAACAACAGTGGCAAGGTGGGAATGTATGGAGTCTCTTACGATGGGCTGACTACGGCGCTGACGCTGCTACACCCGCACCCGGCACTCGCGGCCATCAGCGAACAAGCCTCGCCTGTCGACCAGTGGATGAACGATGACGACCACCGCTATGGCGCGCTGCGCGAAAGCTACGACTTCGAATATGCGGTGATGGAACAGGCCGACAAGAACTCCAACACTCATTTCGATTTTGAGACCTACGACACCTATCAGTGGTATCTAGATTTAGGCCCGCTCTCGAATATCAACGCTAAATATCTTCACGGTAAAATTCCTTATTGGAATTCCACAATAGATCACCCGGACTACGACGATTTCTGGAAGAAGGAAGCCTGGGTCCGCCTGCTTCACGCGTCAACGGTTCCGAATCTGAACGTCGCGGGATTCTGGGATCAGGAAGATCCGTGGGGACCCTGGCAGATTTTCCGCCACGCGGAAGAGCATGACCCGGGTCACACCAATTTCATCGTTGCCGGTCCATGGTTTCATGGCCAATGGCAAGGGCCGAAAGGGGAGGGGATCGGCCTGATTCCTTTCGCTGGGCATGAAACGGCGCGCGAGTTCCGCGAAAACATCGAAGCGCCGTTTTTCCGATATTACCTGCACGGCAAAGGCGAGAAGCCGAATTGGCAGGCCACCACGTTCCAGAGTGGCTCGAACAGTTGGCATAGTTATGCGCTTTGGCCGCCGAAGGAAGCGCAGGCCACAAATTTATATTTGCACGCCGATGGCTCGCTGTCCTTTACTGCGCCGGCCGTAGGGGAAGGGGCCAAGGCGTATCGCGAATATGTTTCTGATCCCGCCAATCCGGTACCGTACCGTCAGCGGCCGATTTCACCGACGTATCCAGCGGGGGATTGGCGGACGTGGGAAGTGGCGGATCAGCGTTTTGTGGATCACCGGCCGGATGTGTTGTCTTTCGTGAGCGCGCCACTGGATCGTGACATTACTATTACCGGACCATTAGCCACGGCACTATTCGCTTCCACTTCTGGAACGGACAGCGATTTTGTGGTGAAACTCATCGACGCGTATCCGGAGAATGCACAGAAGAATGGTTGGGACCCCCAAGCGGGACCCAAGCCCGGCGAGTACGCACAATCGCTCAATGGATACCAATTGCCGATTGCCATGGAAGTGCGGCGCGGCCGCTATCTGCAAAGCTTTGAGCAGCCGCACGCGCTCACACCGGATGCGCCAACCGAATGGAACATTCCCTTGCGCGACCACGACCATGTTTTTCTAAAAGGGCATCGAATTATGGTCCACATTCAATCCACGTGGTTCCCCCTGATCGACCGGAATCCGCAGAAATTTGTGCCCAGCACTTACAAAGCAGTGGCTTCCGACTTCACTGCAGCGACGCAGCGGATTTATTGCTCACCGGCGATGCCTTCGCACGTGGTATTGCCGGTCATGCATTAGACCGAGTACGAAGGGGGCGCGACCTGCGGCAGGCTGATGGCAAACGGGAATTAAGGAGACCAGTGAGGCAGGGATGCATGAACAACCTAAGCAGGGTGAGGGACACCGTGGATGATTAGTTTTCGGTTGGTTGAAGCAGCTGCAGTCCGATGGAATAGGACTGCACGGGAAGGGGTTTGCAATAAACGATGTGTGCGCGGGAATGGCACCGATCAAACGGAGACATCCTGATCGGGCGCCCAGGGAGCCTTGGTCAAAACGCGGGCGCCGTGAAGGCTAACGTTGATGGTAGAGGTAATCTCATGGGTGGCATTCTCAACGCTATAGAGTTCGGGAGTGGGCTTGCTATCCGGGCACGTGTCAGGTGCGACTGTAAGACCGAAAAGTCGACCATGTGACGGGGCGTCCGCTGAAATTCAATCCGATGCAGTAGCGGTCATCCACGAGCTTCTGGCAATAGATGACTTTTCCGCGGATGGTGGTTTCATCCCTCAAGGAGGTTAGTTGAACGATTTCGCCGGCTTGCCAAGCGTGCGTCGAGACTACGCGAGCACCGTTGACGCTTATGTTGTCTGTGTAGGTTACTTCTGATCCCTTGATGGGCTGACCCTGCCCTTGGGCGAGCTGCACGACCATGGCGATGGGGAGACGCTTGTCCATGCGTCCGTTCAATAGGCTCGATATTTGCATACGGACCGCGTGTCCTTGGCCACAGCGCGTGGCGGACCTCAACTGTGCTCGGCCGTTGCGGGCCTTGATTGAGCTGCGCTGATCGTCCGCTAATGACTAGTTAGCATTGGGGCCTTTCTCCGGCAATCGGGTGAAGACCTTATAACGGCGTGCACGAATCCCTTAGTACTACAGCCATTTCTTCGGCCGACGAATCAGCGGGAAACGGGCTGGTTCTGGGGGATTGAGATGGCCTTGGACGGCCCGGGGCATGACCGGGACCCGGTGATCGGACGCGCCGAGAACGCCTGGCCGGGTACACTCGTCCGAAATCGGAAACGGGAAGATAGAAATCGCGGGACGAGCGAGCCGGGCAAGCGATAATGGCCCAAGAATCGAGGAGCGTTGCTGGATTTGATTCAGAAGCAGACCTTCGCAGGGTAACGGAGAACCCCCATCACCATGTCCATACCGTTAAAGCTCGAGTTCGTGCTCGTGTCCAGCGACTATGCGATGATGAACGCGGTATCCGGAGGAGTAAAGAAATATGGGGCGAAATTCCTGCTGGTTCCCACGGCGGAAGCCGCGCGCGATTGCCCGAGCCGGCGGAGGATCGACGACGTCTTTGTGGACCTGGAGGTTCCGGGGGCGCTGGCGGTGATGGAAGCCATCCGCAAAGGAACGTCCAACAGTAAGGCGGTGATCTTTGCCTGCGTCACGGACGCGAAAGAATACACGGACACGCTAAGTGCAGGGGCGAACTTTCTTCTGCGAAAGCCTTTGCACCAGAATAGCGTCGCGTTACATATCACGATTGCAAAAGAGCTGCTGGAGCGCGAGCGGCGCCGCTACTTCCGGCATGCCGTGAATCTCCCGCTGGTCTTGAAGGATGAGGTAGCGGAGTAACATGCACGGATGACCGACCTGAGTGAAGGAGGGATGGCTGTACGCACCGTGCAAGCGTTGCGCCATTCCTCGATCATCGATTTCGCATTTGATTCGTCGTCGGGAGCAGGCGTTAGCGGGAAGGGGCAGGTGGCCTGGATCAACACGGAAGGAATGGCGGGAATCGTCCTGCAGACTTTCGACGAGAATGGGCGCGAGCATCTTGAGGCGTGGCTAGCGGCTCAGGAGCAAATAGGCGTTAAGAACAGATTGTAGTGTAGGCGTGGAGGGTGGTGTAGAATTCGCCCCCTCGGGCGGTGACTGTCCGACAGGCGAGGAGGAAATGGTGGAGTGTACGGCCAATTGTTTACCCCTGCAAGCAACAGCATCCTAAGCCTGCGCGCGGACCTCTCCCAATGACAGAGTCACTTCGATTCCGAATGTATCCCAGGAAGCAGCTGGATATCCGATGGTTGGATCTTCTGTACGCGGCGTTCTATTGCGCTTTCCCCAGAAGTATTCGTGCTAAAGAAGCGGAACTCGAAGGAATGTTTGCGTCTCCTTTCCCGGTGCTTTCGGCGTTTACCGTGCGGACGGGATTCGATATGTGTCTGGGGGCGCTGGGGTTACCGGCGGGCAGTGAGATTCTGATGTCCGCGCTGACCATCAAAGAGATGGTTAATATCGCGAAGCATCACAGACTCGTTCCGATTCCGCTGGACATCGAAAGCGGGACACTGGCTCCGGAAATAGCGACGATCGAGGAGGCCATCACGGAACGTACGCGGGCGATCGTGATTGCGCACCTTTTTGGCACGCGCACCCCGATGGGGCCGGTGATCGAGCTGGCGAAAAAACACGGAATCCTGGTGATCGAGGACTGCGCGCAGGCGTTTACCGGCCACGATTACAGCGGGCATCCGGAGACGGATGTGGCGATGTTCAGCTTCGGTTCGATCAAGACGATGACGTCACTGGGAGGGGCTCTGCTGCGAGTAAGGGATGCGGAGCTTAGACGGAAGATGCGCGTCATCCAGAGGACGCATCCGACTCAGACGCGGAAGGAATTTGCCGGCACGCTTCTGACGCATGTGATCCTCAAACTGTTTACTCTGCCGTCGTTGTTCGGTTTGTTGCACCGCGGATGCGCGCTTTGGGGAACGGATTTTGAGGAGCTGATCGCTAAGGTGCGGGGATTGGATGAGGAAGATTGGCTGAAGGAAATCCACAAGCAATGCTCGTTCCCACTTTTGGCGCTGCTGGCACGCCGGCTGCGGACGTTCGACACCGCCGGGCTGACTGAACGAATCCACGTGGGAAGGGAATTTGCGAAATCGCTGCCGCGCGAGATTTCCTATCCCGGAAACCGGGCGGCATTCCACAGCTTTTGGGTGTTTCCGATTCTGGTTGAAGCGCAGAAACGATTCATGGCGGAACTTCACCGGCGCGGATTCGACGGAACCACATCTGGATCAGCGCTCTCCGTGATCGATCCGCCAGCCGGGCGCGAGGCTTTGGAGCCTTCCAAGACGCGGGAGATTCATCGAAAACTACTATACCTGCCGGTGTATACAAAGGTTCCCCCGCGGGAACGCCAGCGACTAACGAAGGCGATTGCTGAGCTTTTCGACAAGTCCCCTCATCTGCGTGTGACCGACGCACGACGAGTTTATGCGGCGGTTGCGCGCACCATTGAAACGCCGAGAAGCGTTGAGGACATTCGAAACGTTGTGCAACGCGCGCAACGAGAGAATTTACCAGTCTGCATGATGGGAACCGGTCACAACCTGGGCGGGCACGCCTTTGTGAATGGAGCGATGGTTCTCGACATGAGGCAGTTCAATCGGGTGTGCTCCGTAGACAGAGAACAGAAGCACATAACGGTAGAAAGCGGAATTACTTGGGACAAGATCCAAGAGGCCGTGAATCCCGCGGGGCTGGCGCTGAAGGCCATGCAATCGGACAACATTTTCACCGTGGGAGGCTCGCTGGCGGCAAATGCTCACGGACGAGACACCCGGTTCTCGACCATTGTGGAAAGCGTGCTGGGCTTCCGGATCATGCTGGCGGACGGATCGGTAATGTCCGTTAGCCGGAACGAGAATCCTGCGATGTTCAGGAATGCCATCGGCGGATACGGATTGTTCGGAATCATCCTTGACGTGGATTTGGCGCTGGTGAACGATTGCGTCTATGAGCAGAGCTCCGCGGTCATTCCCTTGGCGGCGCTGGTCAAGAATTTCGAGAAAGAGGTCTGGGCGAATCCCGCTGTGGAGCTGTTTTTGGCGCGCCCCTCGATTTCACCGCATTGCTTTCTGCGCGACGCGATCGTAACGATGTGGAGAAAAACGGACAGAATCCATAAAGGGGTGTTTCGGCTGGACCATGAGCGTAACGTAGCGCGCGACCGGTTTCTGTTTGGATTGTCGCGGCAATACAAATGGGGGAAGACCCTTCGGTGGCATGCGGAAAAATACCTCTCCCGCGAACCGCCAACCAAGACGCTGGTGTCGAGAAATAACGCCATGCGGCCACCGGTGTCAGCGGTGAAGATGTTCGAACATAATTCGGAAAAAGACACCGACGTGATACAAGAGTTCTTTGTTCCAATTCCGCGGTTTATGACTTTTATGGAAGGCCTGCGGGGCATCCTGCAAGAAGAGGAGACGAACCTCCTCGGCGTGACATTACGATATGTGAAAGCCAACAACGAAACGGCCCTTTCCTATGCACCGAAAGAAAATGCTTTCGCGGTGATAGTTTACTTCAACGAAGCATGTTCGGCCGACGGCCGAGCGAAGGCAAACGCACTGATCAATCGGCTGGTGCGCCTCGCTGTGAATTGCGGCGGAACGTTTTATCTGACGTATGCGCGGGAACTGGAGATGGATTGGCTGAGAAAGGCGTACAGTGAGATTGGCGCTTTTTTCCAAAGGAAGCATGCCGTTGATCCGGAGAATCGCTTTACCAGCAGATTTTTTGAGTTGCATGGGAAGCTGGCACTGGCGAGGAAGGCGGCAAGCGGAGAATAAGTGCGGTTGCGGCGTTGCGGACTGAACGGCAGGATCCACCGCTTGGCTGATACAACAGGTCCCCTACCACGAACGGGCACTATCCCTCCGACGCACACCCCTTCAAGAGTCATCGAAGGCGATGTAGGTCTAGTTCGTCGACATTAGTCAGTTGATGGTGCGGTGGAGGACGGCGGCGATTTGGCGCATTTCACCGGCGAGGGCGATGAATTCCTCGGGGAGCAGGGATTGCATGCCGTCGGAGAGGGCTTTGTCCGGCTCATGATGAACCTCGATGAGCAGACCATCGGCTCCTACAGCGACAGCGGCGCGGGAGAGCGGCAAGACTTTGTGGCGCTTGCCGGTACCGTGGCTGGGATCGACAAAGATGGGAAGATGGCTACGCTTTTTTACGGCCGGAACGACGGCGAGGTCGAGGGTGTTGCGTGAAAAATCGGAGAAAGTGCGCACGCCGCGCTCGCACAGCGTAACGTTGTAATTGCCCTCGGAGAGCACGTACTCGGCGGCCATAAGGAACTCGTCTAGCGTGGCTGACATGCCGCGCTTGAGGAGGACGGGCTTTCTGGCGCGGCCGGCGCGTTTGAGTAGAGAAAAATTCTGCATGTTGCGCGCGCCGATCTGGATGACATCGGCGTACTCTTCGACGAGGTCGAGGCTTTCGCTGTCGATGGCTTCAGTGACGATACCGAAACCGTGGGTGGCGCGAACTTTTGCGAGAATCTTGAGCCCTTCTTCGCCGAGGCCCTGGAAACTGTAGGGAGAAGTGCGGGGCTTGTAGGCGCCGCCGCGGAAAAGCCGCACTCCGGATTTTTTGAGGCGCTCGGCGATCGCCAGGCATTGCTCTTCGGTTTCAACGGCGCACGGGCCGGCGACGAGGGCGATGTGATCGCCGCCAACAATGACGTCGCCGGAGGGCGTGGGAATTCGCAGGATACTGTCTTCTTGCTTGGTGTCGCGGCTCACGAGTTTGTACGGCTTACTGACCGGGATACACTCGACGACGCCGGGTAGAGATTCGAGGATGCCGAGGTCGATGGCGCCCTTATTGCCGGTGATGCCAATGGCGGTGCGGAGGGACCCCGGCATGGGGTGAGCCTTCAAGCCGAGGCCTTCGATGTGCCTACAAACGGCGCGGATTTGCTCCTCGGTGGCGTGCGAATTCATGACGACAAGCATGCAGGGCTCCCCGGCGTAGCTCGTGAACCCAGAGTTTACGGCAAGCCGGCAGGATGCAGCAAATGGATGCGGTCGTACTCGCGTTTAGGCGCGCTTGTGACCAAGGAATCCGCGCGCCAGTACGAAGAGGGCCAGACGACGCTCGCAGCGATGAATGCTTGCCAGAAGTGAACTGCTGTAAAGAGCTCTTCGGAGAGCGCCAAGACTCGCCGATAGAGCGGCCGAGAGCGCTTGGGAAGAACGGCGGCGCTGACTCCTGTGGGGAGGGAAGTTGAGGAAAGGGCAGAGCCAGCCGGGAGCTTCAGCCAAGACAGGTAGTGAGAATCCGAGGCGCGGGAGAAGAGCATGATTCCTCCTGTGGTCCATCGTAGGGCCTCGAACGGCTTTTCAATTTCATCGAGCTCGGCGGCGAGGGCGTGCCCCAGTCACGTCGGGCCAACAAAGTCGAAGAGCGAGCTGTAGGGAGGCATGCGCGAGCCAGAAGGGCATTGACGCTTGTCGCGAAGTCATGGTTACGCCTGACTCGCGGCGGGCTTCCAGAATTCGCGCTGCTGCGCAACGCGCAGTTCCTCGCGGGCCCATTCGCGGCCGTCGCCGGTGAGACGATAGAGATGCCGCCGCGGGCGGCCTTGCGAAACGGAGTTTTCCCAGCGTGTTTCGAGCCAGCCCCGCTTATCAAGGCGCATGAGTGATGGGATAGAGAGTGCCCGAAGGAATACTGGTTTGAACGCAGATGGCATAGCCGTGATGCCACTGGGCGGGGTGTGCCAGGAGGGCATCGAGGATGGTCAAGGTCGGATGTGTATGCCCATGCTTTAACTACATAGATAGAGTTAATTCGCGAAGGAGGATTTACAGGCGAGAAGGTCGAGAAAGTCTCCCGGTGGGCGTTGACGCGCACGGCCCGCAAGGCATCTAATGGATCTGTTGTCATTCTGCGCCCCAGCCGGGAGGAAGAATTGCTCTCGGACCATGTCTTTACTATTTTCGACCGCACTCTCACTGTAACCGGTTACGAACAACTCGTCACCGGCGCAATTGTCTTGATTGCGCTAGGGGCTTGGGCCGTTCAGCTATTCCGCCGGAGACGAACTGTTGTCCTGCAGAGGTCCGCCGTAAGCGACCAGCTTCTTCATGACTTGTCGCGCATCGCGGATTCCCTGGAGTGCATCGCCAATCGGCCGGCCGACCAAGTGATTGCCGCTGCGAACCGAAGGACAGAGGAGTCGCGCGGGAATCCGCTTTCCATCTTCGGGCACGACAGACCGCAGGGATAGCTGAATTTGGGACTGGCAGTCTGGAGAGAAGGTTGATTTTTGGCGCGTGTGCTAGAATAGTTGGTTTATGACGGAGCAAAAATTTTCCCCCGGCACGCCTGACCAGCCCATCCTCCAAGCGACTGAATTCGATCCCGAAGACGAGTACCGCCCCGAACCTGAACCTGAACCACAACCGCCATCCTGGATGGATGGGCGTGTGCGCATCGGCATTCATACCTCCATCGCGGGAAGCTATTTGAATGCCCTGGAATCGGCTCGGAAACTGGGTTGCAACGCACTGCAAATCTTCTCGGCCAGCCCCCGGATGTGGCAAGGCGGGTCGACGCGGATTTCGGACGTAGACGCCCAGGCCTTTCGGGAGCGCCGGGAAGAGCTGCGGCTCGGCCCATTGGTGATACATGCAAACTACCTGATCAACCTCGCGTCGGCCGAGCGCATGCTGCAGACGCGATCGATTCAGGCATTTCACGATGAGGTCGTGCGAGCCACAGCGTTGAGAGCGGACTTTCTGATCGTGCACCCGGGGGCACGCGGTGAATCGACGACGGAGCAGGCGATTTCTACGATCGTGGAATCAGTGAAGCAGGCATCGAAGCACGCACCGATGGACGGGCTGCGAATACTGATCGAGAACACGGCGGGGATGGGAACGACGGTCGGGGCGCGGCTGGAAGAACTCGGAGAGATTTTGGCGGGGTTGCGGAACTTGCCGGTGGGGGCGTGCCTGGATACGGCGCACCTCTTTGCCGCGGGATACGATATCAAGAGCCCGGGCGGGCTGGCTTCGACGATCGGACAGATTGACGGCGCGATTGGGCTGGAGAACGTGCCGGTGATGCACGTGAATGATTCGAAGATTCCGCTGGGCGGGCGCGTGGACCGGCACGCGCACATCGGAAAAGGAAAGATTGGAGCGGAGGCGTTTGCGAGAATTTTGCGGCATCCGCGATTCGGCGCGGCGGCGCCGGAAGGTCTGCCGGGACGGGCCTTTGTGGCAGAGACACCGATCGATGATCCTGGCGATGACCGGCGGAACGTGGCGATGTTGTGGCAGCTGGCGGGATTGAAGGGCCAGGAGCCGGAAGCGGAGAAAGGATTCTCCATGCTGACCGCGGCGCTGCAAAAAAGGATTTCGCTACACAGAAAAACAGAGAAGAAGAGAAACGCTAAGCGAGAGACGCTCCGATCGGCTCGGGGCAGGCGCCGGACGTCAAGACGCTCAGAGAAGAAACCGCGGACGAAGAAGGGCGGGGCAAGGAAGGGTTCGGCAAAGGAAAACAGGGGATAAGCCAGCGTGGCGGAGCAGAACATATCGGGCACGGGGTCGGGATACGATCCGCACAAAATCGAGGAGAAGTGGCAGAGGCGCTGGGCCGAGGCGCGCGCATTCGAGTCGGAGGCGGACGCGACGAAGCCCAAGTATTACGTTCTGGAGATGCTGCCGTATCCTTCCGGTACGCTGCACATGGGCCACATGCGCAACTACGCGATAGGGGACGTCGTGGCGCGTGTGAAGAGGATGCGCGGATTCAACGTGATGCATCCGATGGGTTGGGACGCCTTCGGCTTGCCGGCGGAAAACGCGGCGATCAAGAACAACACCCACCCGCGCGAGTGGACCAACAAGAACATTGCGGAATTTCAGCGCGTGCTGCGGCGCTTTGGGTTCAGTTACGACTGGCGGCGGGAGATCTCCACCTGCGAACCGGAATATTACCGCTGGAACCAGTGGTTCTTCCTACGCATGCTGGACCGCGGGCTGGCCTACCGGAAAAAGAGCCGCGTGAATTGGTGCCCTAAGTGTTGCACGGTGCTGGCAAACGAGCAGGTGGTGAATGGCGGTTACTGCTGGCGGCACGAAGATACGCTGGTGGAATCACGCGAGATCGAGCAGTGGTTCCTAAAGACCACCGCGTATGCGGAGCAGCTGCTGGATGATTTGAAGCAACTAGAGTGCGGATGGCCTGAGCGCGTCATCCTGATGCAGCGGAATTGGATCGGGAAGTCGCAGGGCGCGAAGGTAAAGTTCGCGGTGGCGAACGTGGCGGGCGCGGAACCGATCGAAATTTTTACCACACGCATGGACACGATATATGGCGCGACTGCGGTGATCCTTGCGCCGGCACATCCGCTGCTGCCGAAGCTGCTGAATGAATCACCCGCGGGGGCGGAAGCACACTCTAAGCTGGCCAAAATGCGTCAGACCTCAGTGAAGACCGAGGAGTTGGCAACGATGGAGAAGGAAGGCTTCTTCACCGGACGATACGCCACCAACCCCTTTAGTGGCGAAAAGATTCCGATTTGGGTGGGCAATTTCATCCTGATGGAATATGGGACGGGAGCCATCATGGCGGTTCCGGCGCACGATCAGCGGGACATGGAGTTCTGCCGGAAATACGGGTTGCCGGTGCGCGTGGTGGTGCAGCCGCTCGAAGGCGAAGAGCTAGTTGAAGAAAAGCTGATGGCGGCGTTCGACGAGCACCAGCACGGGAAACTCGTCAATTCGGGACCGTACAACGGACTTTCGCCGGAAGCGGCGATCGCAAAGATGACAACGTTCGCAGAACAAAAAGGAATCGGGCGCGCCGAGACCATTTTCCGGTTGAAGGACTGGGGCATTTCGCGGCAACGGTACTGGGGCACGCCGATCCCGGTCATCCATTGTTCGAAGGATGGCATGGTTCCAGTGCCGGACATGGATTTGCCAGTGCTGCTACCGCCGAACCCCAAACTGACGGGCATGGGCGAATCGCCGCTGGCAGCCACGCCGGAGTTCGTGAATACGGCTTGTCCAAAATGCGGCGGCCCGGCGCGGCGCGAGACGGACACCATGGATACGTTTGTGGACTCGTCCTGGTATTTCTACCGCTACTGCGATCCGCACAACGACCAAGCGCCTTATGATGCGGCCATGGCCGACTACTGGTTTCCAATTGACCAGTACATCGGGGGAATCACGCACGCCATCCTGCACCTGCTCTATTCGCGATTTTGGTGCAAAGTGATGCGCGACCTTGGGCTCATCAAACATAACGAGCCAGCGGCGCGGCTCTTTACTCAAGGCATGGTTCAAAAGGGCGGCGTGGCCATGTCAAAGTCGAAGGGCAATGTCGTCGGCGCGGAAGACATGGCTCAAAAATATGGGGCGGACACGGGTCGTCTCTATACACTGTTCGCGGCTCCGCCAGAAAAAGACCTGGAGTGGAGCGAGGAGAGCATCGAAGGATCATGGCGGTTTCTAAACCGCGTGTATCGACTGGTGGACCGGCACGCGGAGAGCGTTCGCGGAGTGAAGGGCGGCACTATCCATGCCGCCACGGCAAAGGAGAAGACCCTGCTGCGCAAGGTGCACCAGACACTGCGGCGCGTGACGCAGGACTTCGAGACTCGCTGGCACTTCAATTCCGCGATTGCGCTGATCATGGAGCTTACCAATGAGATTTATTTGCAAGAACCACTGGAAAAAGACGTGCGACCGGAAGTTCGCAGGGAAGTGCTGGAACTACTGACGCTGATGCTGGCGCCGATGGCCCCACACCTGGCCGAAGAGCTCTGGGAAATGCTCGGACATGTAGACGGATTATGGAAGGCGGCCTGGCCGGCATTTGATGAGGTGTTGACGCGGGAGGAGAAAGTCGAAATCCCGGTGCAAGTGTGCGGACGGCTGAGGGGAAAAGTACAGGTCGCGGCGGGGAGCGGCGAAGTAGAGGTCGTAAGACTGGCGCAAGCGGATCCCGTGATTGCGCAGCATCTCGCCGGCAAACGCATCGTGAAAATCATTTTCGTGCCGGACAAACTATTGAATCTCGTCGTGGCATGAGGGGATGGCATCATGGAGAACGCAGCAAAACAGGCCGAGGAGCAAGCGCAGGGAGGCAGGATGAAAGCGGAACTCGGCGGGGTGGTGGTTCTGGATTTCGGTGGGCAGTACACCCAGCTGATTGCGCGCCGCATCCGTGAACAGCAGGTGTTCTCCGCCGTTCTACCATGCACTACTTCGATCGAAGAAATCCGCAAGCTCGAGCCTGCAGGAATCATATTATCGGGGGGGCCGAGCTCGGTTTATGACCCTGAAGCACCCAAGTGCGATCCGCAGGTGTTGGCACTCAGCATCCCGGTGCTGGGGATTTGTTACGGGATGCAGTGGATCACCCGCACGCTCGGCGGCACGGTAGAGAAGGCGGAGCGGCGCGAATATGGCCGCGCGCAATTGAGGATTGACGATTCGAAAGCGAATGGTGCATCCGACCTGTTTACCGGGGTTGCGGCCTCGCTGCGCGTGTGGAACAGCCACGGCGACCACGTTCGAACGCTTCCGGAAGGATTTCGAACCATCGGGCGAACCGAGAATGCCATCGCCGCCGTGGAAAATTCGGCGAGGAAGATCTATGCCGTTGAGTTTCATCCGGAAGTGAAGCACACCGAGCAAGGAACGGAGCTATTGAGAAACTTTTTGTTTCGGGTGTGTAAAGCAAAACCGAAGTGGAGCGGGGCAGCTTTTATCGAGCAGAGCACCGCGGCGATCCGCGAGAAGGTGGGAAATAAGTGGGCCATCTGCGGGCTCAGCGGCGGCGTGGATTCCACGGTCGCGGCGGTGCTCGTGCACCGGGCGATGGGCACCCGGTTGACGAACATCTTCGTGAATACCGGGATGCTGAGGAAGAACGAGTTTGAGCAGACCCTTGAGATGTTGCGCGACCGGCTGAAGCTCCACGTCATCGGCGTGGACGCTTCTGAGCGCTTTCTCGCTCGATTGAAAGGGGTTACCGACCCCGAGGAAAAACGCAAGCGCATCGGCAGGGAGTTCATCGCTGTCTTTGCTGAGGAGGCGCAAAAGCTTCAAGCGGGGAAGGCCCACGGGGAGATCGGATACCTGGTACAGGGAACGCTCTATCCCGACGTAATCGAGTCGGTTTCCGTAAAGGGGCCTTCGGCTACAATCAAAACGCACCACAACGTCGGCGGATTGCCCGAAAAGATGCCTTTTGCGTTGGTCGAGCCGCTGAGGGACCTCTTTAAGGACGAGGTTCGTCGGATTGGCAAGGAGCTGGGACTGCCGGAAGAGATCCTGGTGAAACACCCGTTTCCCGGGCCGGGGCTGGCGGTGCGTCTGCTCGGGGAGATTACCAGTCCACATCTGGTAACCCTTCAGGAGGCCGACGCGATCGTGGTGGAGGAAATTCGCCGTGCGGGACTGTATGACAAAGTGTGGCAAGCATTTGCGGTTCTGCTCCCCGTGCGGAGCGTGGGGGTCATGGGCGATGGGCGAACCTATGGGCTAACCGTGGCCGTGAGGGTGGTGGAGTCCGATGACGCCATGACGGCGGACTGGGTCCGGCTGCCCGGGGAAGTGCTGGAACGTATCTCTACCCGCATCGTCAACGAAGTAATCGGTGTGACAAGAATAGTTTACGATATCAGCTCTAAACCGCCCAGCACGATCGAGTGGGAATAGTTCTCTCGGAGGCCAGGCAATGACCAGAGGGAGCGCACTCAAGCCGCGAAAGGAAACGTTGCTGAAAATCTGCGGCCCGGAAAGAAAAGAGGCCGCCCAGCGGGAGTGCGCGGCCTTTCCTGTAAGGTGTGCTTCGGAGAAGTACGATCGCAGGCTAGCGGTTGGCCATTTTCTGGGCCATGTACAGAATGAGTTTGCGATCCCCTTCTTCCACTTTGCTCAGCAAGCGGCGAAGCTTGTTGAGAAAACGTGCATCTTTGCCGACGCTGCCCCAGGCGATGTCATCGGACGACTTGCGCTTGGGGAGATTCGGCAACTGTGGCGGTTCCTCGCCGTCATAAAAGAGTTGATAGATGACCATTCTCTACGCGGGAAATATAACAACGAAGCAGACCCGTTCGTTTTTCGATGTCGCCCTGGGAGAGTTTCTTTTCTTCGCGGAGTGCGCGAAGGCGGTCACCGATAATCATGCCGGCATTATTCCATGTAGGTAAGAAGGGAAGCAAGTACAAAGTTGCCGCTGCAGAAGTGAAACATTTGATGCAGGTTTGCGCAAACCGGAGATAGTCGCCGTAACCAAATGCCTATGGCGCGCGTCCCAAAAGTGGAGCCCTTTGATCTGCCCCCTGCGGTAGGGACCGCGCAGGGGCCTGCTTCCCGACCTGCCGGCGCGACGGACGACCGCGAATTGGTTCGCCGGGCGCAGAGAGCAGATCAAGAGGCGTTTGAGGAATTGGTGCGGCGACATCAGCACCGAGTATTTGCCGTGGCAGGAGGGATCCTGCGAAGGCGTGAGGATGTGGAAGATATCGCCCAGCAGGTTTTTGTCAAGGCGTATTTCTCGCTGAAGCGATTTGATCAACGAGCGGCATTCAGCACGTGGTTGTATAAGATCACCGTGAACGAGTGCTGGGACTTGTTGAGAAAGAAGAAAGTTCGACCCCTGTTGTACGAGTCCGATTTGAGCGAGGAACAGGCCAGACAGGTCATCACGTCAGGGGAAAAAGAGAACCCCGGGCCTGATATCCGGGAGAAAATCGAAGCGCGGGATCGCGTGGAGCGCCTGTTGGAAGGACTGGACGAACGGGACCGGCTGATGCTGATCCTGAAAGAAGTGCAGGGATTCTCCATCGAGGAGATCGCGGCAGTTCTGAATCTGAATGCTAATACGGTGAAGGTGCGGCTATTTCGGGCCCGGCGCCGGGTGGTGAGCCAGGCGAAAAAGCGCGGAGATTCAGTATGAAGGCAAGAGCAGCGAGGAGGCGGGATGTGGAACCTGCTGAAAAAAAGTGATGAAGAGTGCAGGAAGTTGCAGGATTTGCTGGAGGGATCCTCATCGGCTCGTCCTGAAGCCGTGCCTGTCGAAGAGTTGAGCCAGGCCTGGCCTGCGGCGCAGCGCGCTCACGTCGCCGCGTGCAGGAGTTGCCGAGAGGCGGCGCAGGATGTTTTCGCGACCCGGGAAATCTTCAAGGGCGCGGCCTCTTCCACACAGGTGGCTAGGCCATGGTTTGCGACGCGCGTTATGGCTGCCATCGCCGCGCGTGAGAGGGAATTATCGGAAATGGCAAGTACGTGGCTGGCAGTGCCGAGGTTTGCTTCACGTACGTGGTTGTATGAAAGGCCTTTTAAGACGCCGGCGAACCAGCCAGCCGCTGCGGCGAACCAGGAATATCTTTTTGAAGCGCCGCAAGTACCCATGAATCAGGATGATGTTCTCATTAGCCTGGCAGAGCAGAAGCAATGAACGGTACGTCAGCAACCCGCAAGGCGGCCCTATGGGTCGGCGTTGTTTTCCTGCTCGGGGCGGCGCTCGGAGGGATGCTCGGGTACGTTTTTGCCCACCGTGTGATTGCCGCTCCACCGCAGCTGACGGAAGCGGAAAAGCGGGCGCAGAAGGTGCAGCGCTTAACCCAGGAATTGTATCTCAGCCCCGACCAGCAGAAGCAGCTTGACGCCATTATGACCAGCGTGCAAGCCCAGTACAAAGCCATTCACCAGTCAACGGATCCGCAGATCAACGAAGCTAGACTTAAGGGGCGAGAACAGATTCGGGCGATTCTTACGCCGGAGCAAAAGCCGAAGTTCGAAGAGTTCTTGAAGCGCTTAGACGAAGAAAG
>MNIJ01000103.1:467-15255 GCA_001919715.1 Acidobacteria bacterium 13_1_20CM_58_21 | reverse complement strand
AAGAAGGTGGCGACAAGAACCCTGGTCAAAATAGCGCAAAAGCGCATTGGCTGGTTCATAAGAATTGCTCCGTTAACTCAGGACCCGGACTTCAAACTAAAGGTTCGGCGGGTTGTACGCCTACGTCCGACTGGGCCAGTTCCGCACAGGGCCATCTCTGGCCCGGTGGCGTCTCGTACACGAAGCTTGGCCTGAGAAGTCACTATCAGGCTAGTAACCAGCAAAAGAGCCCGCAATCCGGTGATTGTTCTAATTGGTTTAAAGAAAATTCTGCCTACAGAGCGCTTAGTCGATCAAATTAGTCTATTGGATTAGGGCGATGGACTTCGCCACCAGGCTATTCCCTCCAATCTCCTCGCAAGAGAACCAGGAAGAATATGATGCTGGGATGATTCCAGTCGCGGCGAATCATGCGGGCGACGTTGTCGATAGAGATCAGCTTCCAGGATTCGTTGCCGATGTGCTGCCAGCCAGAAATCTCTTCTTAGGACGAGAAGGCCCATTTCCTCGCAGGCATCGAGGAAATGACGGGATGGTGGATAGTGCGAAGTGCGTACGATGCCCTTCGTCGGCCAGGCCATGCCCGGCCGCGCGCAGCGTAGCGATGCCCGCATCCTGCGCCACAACCTCCACCGCAACATCGAGGCCGCGGAGCTTGATGAGACTGTGCCATTGAGCTCGAAGCCGTGGTCGGTGAATTGTGCTGGGCGAATGCCGAGCGGTAGTCATTTTTTTTGACCTGGTTATATCTCAACTCTCCACCACCGTGATGCAGTTCGCCCTGCTCTAATCGCGGAAGTGAGGCCGTTCAGTCGTGCTTGAACGAGAATGGCTCGCACGACCCTGGTCACCAGGCTCCTTAGGTGGTCTCCAGATTCCTGAGAGGTGGAGCCCAGCGGAGTCATACGTTTTTTGCGCTTGACATACGAATTACTTAGTACTATAAAACTCTCATCCATGAGACCAAAGCACATCACGCTCACCCCCCAGGAACTCGAAATCATGAAGCTCGTCTGGCAGCGTGAGAGCGCCACCGTCCGCGATATTTATGAAGCCCTGCGGGAGCGTCGCAAAATCGCTTACACGACCGTGATGACGATGATGAAAATCCTCGAAACCAAAGGCTATTTGAAGAAGCGCCGCCAGGACCGCGCCTTCCTCTACCGCCCTACCCGTCCGAAGAACCAGGTAATCGGCGGTATGATCCGCGAGTTCATCGATCGCGTCTTCAACGGCTCGGCTGAACCGCTTCTCGTCCATCTCGTCAAAGCGCGTCACATCCGCGAAAAAGATTTGCAAGGAATTGTGCGCATGATCGAAGAAATAAAATGAGCGTCCGTGATGTGGTCAAAGAGGGCCGGAGTTGCCAATGAATATGCCTTTGTGGTTTTCGAACCTCCTGTTTTGGAGCGCCCAAGTAGCGCTGCTGGCCCTCACCGGCGGATTTCTCCCGGGCCTTTTCCAAATTCGTCAGCCCCGTGTACTACTCGCGTATTGGCGGGCAATTCTTGGCCTCAGTCTCGTGCTTCCATTTGTCGAGCCCTGGCATCGGATGCAAAGCAGTGACTCGATTGCTTTCACGCCTCGCCTGGGGAGCAGTGCCATCTCAGCAACCAATCCGGCAGTTACTCACTGGCATTTCTCCAGCTTCCAAATCATCGCCGAGATTCTCGGCGTCGCAATTCTGGGCGGAATCGGCGCTAGGATGGTAATCCTCGCACTGGGACTCCTGAAACTTCGCCAATTTCGCCGGGCTTCTTCGCCGAACTCACTTTCTGCTGAATCTGCCGCGGCTCTCGAACAAATGCGCGCTCAGTTGCGGGCCCGCGCCGAGTTCCGCCTTTCCACCGATGTAGATTCGCCCGTCACTTTCGGTCTCGCGGCGCCAGTGATTCTCTTGCCCGAGCGGTTCCTGGCCATGAACGCGCAGTCCCAAGCCGCGATTGCCTGTCATGAATTGCTCCATGTCCGACGCCACGATTGGGCGCATCACTTGGCCGAGGAAACCATCGGTGCCGTCCTCTGGTTTCATCCCGGCATCGCCTGGCTCATCGCGCGTATCCGTCTCGCGCGCGAGCAAGTCGTTGATCTGGACGTCCTGCGACTCACTAACGCGCGCAAGCCCTATCTCGAAGCCCTGCTTGAATTTGCGAATGCCCGCGGATCCCTCGCAACCATTCCTGCGCCGCCTTTTCTCGCCGAGCGTCAGCTCGTCGAGCGCATCACTCTCATGCTAAAGGAGGTTCGAATGTCCCGAACAAGACTCGTTGCTTCGTTGACCGCAAGTTCGTGCGGTATCGCCCTGGCCATAATTTTTGCCGTATGGAGTTTCCCTCTCAAAGCCGCGCCCCATTTCGGGCCATATCCTCCACAGCGCGGGGTCGTCGCCCCAGGCGTTTCCGGCGGCGTGGGGTCGGGAGCTTCAGGCCGCGGCGCCCCTTCTGGTGGCCCTTTGGGTGGAGTAACGGGTGGAATCGAAGGCGGCATCAGCGGTGACTCTGCAAAACTCCAACACCTCGACGAACCCACCGTAGACCAAACCACCATTTGGGTTGACACCACCAAGAAAGGCCCGATGCTACGGCAGGTTCGTGGCATGGGAAGGCTCGTTCGTGGAGAAGGTTCCACGAACTTAGTCGCCAGAGTGACCCTCCCGGCCTTTCTGACGGTCGACGTGCGGCCTAACCAAAACGCCGCAATCGCTACACGAAATGGCCCCCTCGCGAACGGGCATGTCAGCGGCATTAGCCCGTCCCCGTCAAACGACACGCGAGGCGTGGACATTGCCCTGGATGCCGTGCCCGAGGGAGTCAGCGCAGGTCTCGAAATCGATGCCACCATTGACATCGAAAAGCTTGAGAACGTTCTCTACGTCGGGCGCCCAGTGCACGCTACAGCAAATTCCACGGTTTCTCTGTTCAAGATTGTTAATGACGGCAAAGAAGCCGTGCGCCTCGAGGTGAAGCTTGGGCGCTCGTCCGTAAACACGGTCGAGGTCCTCGACGGCTTACAAGTGGGCGATAAGGTCATCCTCTCCGACATGTCCAACTATGACAATGCCAACCGCATCCGGCTCACCGACGAGAAACACCTGTCTAGCCGCTGAGCTAACGAGGCGTAATTTTGGGTCATTTTCAAGCGGACCGGACGTGCTTGCAGGATGCCTCGCCGATCATGGGTGATCACGAAGTAGAGCGCGCCGAACTTTACTGCACTCGGCGAGATTTCGCGAATTAGAACTCCACACTCAAGCCGAATTGAATCGGAGCGGGAGCCCGTATTGCGATTCGCCGGGATGAGTTGCGTGGTCACCACGCCGAAGTTCGCCGGGTTCGTGGTATCCAGGGTTGGGTCGAGAAACGTCGGGTGGAATATGTTGTTCAATCCTGTCCCCTCAACCCTTGATTGCGCCGAATTTCGCGCTGCGAACCGACAAAATGCCAATAAGGAGACGACGATGAGTAGGATGAAACTGCGTGTTGCAATTCCCGTACTGGTAATCGGGCTGTTCCGTGCCGCCGTCGTCCAGGCTCATGTGGCCAAAAAGCAGTTGGTTGCCGTGCGTGCAGATTTCAAGGCGCCTCAGGACTCTTACAACAAACTCTCCGACGAGCAGCGCAAGATGCTAGCGGGTGACGCTCTCAACTTTTTCCGATCTGCTGGTACGGCCGGCGCAACGATCGGCTCAATTTCCTTACTCTACAGATGCCGGCGCGACGTTCACGAATGTGCGACTCATCCGCCAGAACTTCCCGCCCATCCACGGCACTAACGACCTGGTCAACCCGAGCTACTATCGGCTATTCCCGACCTTGGGTCTCTCGGTGCCTAGCGCTCCGTGTTATCGTCGATCCAATACTCGCGTCGGGATCTCATCACGAATTGTGGGTGATCCTTGGTCACCACCTGTAGCGCGTGCAGGCCGGGCGTAGGCGACGTCGGGCGGAAACTAAGTACATAGTAATTAGCTACGTCGTTCGAGAGTGCGATAAGGCCTGCCTTCAAATCCTTGGCATCGTGGAAGCGAAAGAACTCGCCTCCCGAGAGTTGTGCGATGGATTCAGCGGTCTGCGTGCGGAGCGCATTGCGTGCGGTCAGAAACGTCATGGTGGCCAGCCGAAGGGGCGGAGCAAGCTGGCTGATGCAGTCGAGCACCTGCTTACTGTAGTGACCTTCGTACTCGGAATTGGCGCCGGTACGACTGAAGCAGCCGTGCTCGGGACCGGGGTTCTTGCTACTAAACTTTGATGCTTCGTGGGAGACCGCCGAGCGGGTACTCGAGAAACCGAAGCTGTATATAGTCGTATTCGTATCGCTGGTGAAGCGCAGAGCGTCATCCAGGGTTGTTTTACTCCCTTGGTCAATGGTTTCGCTGAGCATCAGAATCGCCCGCCGGAAGCGCGGGGGCTGTGCCCGCAGCTGCGCGACGGCGAATGCCACCCCATCCAAAATGGCTGCGCCATGGTCGCCTTCGGAAAGCGTGGCGAGCCGACTGGAAGCTTCGTCTGTTTTTGGCGTGAAAGGCACGATCAGGTGCGGCATACTGTCGAAACCGATGACGGCAACACGGTGCTCTAGGTTGCCGATCAGCGCGTCAAGTATGGAGTCCAGTTCGCGGTAGTCAATGAGATGGCGTGCCCCCGCGCCGCCCGTCTCAACCACGATGGCCAACGCCAGCGGCTCTGAATCAGTGTCCTGCTCTAGCGTAAGAAGTTGCGGTACGCCGTTGTCGGTCAGAAGGAAGTCGTCAGCCTTGAGGTCAAAGACCACACGTCCTTCCTTAGTGGTCACCAACACCGGAGCCATAACTAGGGTGGAACGTACCGTCAGTTTCGGCTGGCCGGTATCACTCTGTTGCGCAATACCCGCAGCGGTGAAGCAAAGCAGGGGAATCAAAGTGCAAATAGACTTCATTTTAGGTCCACAGTGTGAGCGAATCGGTCATCCGATGCAGACGGCAGCACCACGAGTCCAGTCTGATTGTAAATCAGGCGGCTGTCTACACGTTTAGGAGCGACCCGACATCAGTCATGCCCTACCGATGGGGATTGTGACGGTTCGCTGCTGTCGCGTTCAACTCCAAGGTTCTCCGAGAGCAACGCACGAGGTAAGATGGCTCTGGCCTTTGATGAAGGCCACTAGGAAGAGTCCGAGGTGGGTGGGTGTGGCATGAAGCCTTTACGGATTCTCGACAGCGGGACGCTTGTGGCCGTGCTGGCGGCTGCGGTCCTTGTGACAGGTTGCGGTGGCGCCGGATCGAGCAGTAGTGGGCCGGGGACGCCTCCCGGGCCGCTTTCGGTGTCGCTTTCTACAAGCACGGTGGTTGCGCCTCAGGACGGAACGCCGGGGACTGTCGACGTGACCGTCAGCGGCGCAAACACCGGAAGCTCGGTCTCGGTTGCGGCGAGCAATTTGCCGAGCGGCGTCATTTCGCAATTTGCTCCCGCCGCTGGCGGACTCCACGGGACGCTTTCTTTGGTCGCCGGGAGTACGGCGCCGGCAGGTACGTACTCTGCAAGCGTCGTGGTGACGAATGGGACTCAGACCGCGAGCCAGTCATTTGTCTTGGTGATTGCAATCGTGGCATCCATTGGGAATAGTGTGGATACGACCTTGGGAGTTGGCGGGAAACTGGAACAATTCATGTCCACGTCATTCCAGCCGTCGGAGGGGGACTATCAGTTCTTTCAAAATCACACAGCCACCGAGCCGGCGCTACTGAACAAACTGGGCCCGCAACACATTCGCCTGCAGGGGCTCAGCCAAGCCGTGCCCATGAAGGCCAATACTGGGTCCGCGACGGACTGGGACTTCAGCATCTTGGATGCGATTGTGCAGCCGGTATTGACCGTTGGGGATAACAGCCCGGAGTTTCAAATCGCGGTGGCGCCCGCCTTTCTGAATGATCCGGCGAGCGGACACTTTGTTTTTGGCACCGCAAACCTGCAGGCGTTCGCCGAGTACAGCGCGAACTTGGTCAGGTACTATAACAAGGGCGGTTTCACCTGGGGCGGGAACAATTTCGTTTCACCTAGCTATCCGCAACACCAGATCACCTGGTGGGGCATCTATAACGAATACAACATCAACGGCATGACCCCGAGCGAGTACATACAGCTTTACAACACGCTGGTTCCGGCGATGCTCAACGTAGACAGCACGATCAAGATTTCCGCTATGGAACTTTCCGTGGCAGATCCAACCGCGGACCTGCCGCCGTTCGTCGCCCCTCCGGCCAGTGGAGGCGTGAATGCACAGGTGAATGTCGTCGCGACACACTTCTATCCAACCTGCAACCAGCGAGACGTGGATAGCACGTTGTTTGATCGCGTGCCGCAGATCGTCCAATACATCAACTATGTCTATCAGGAGCTGGGAACGCGGGCGGATCTGAAAAACGTGCCGATTTGGGTTACCGAAAATAACGTGAACGCAGATTATGACAACGGTAATGGAATGAGCAATTGTATTCCGATGCAGAAGTTCGTGCTGGATCCACGAGGGACCAGCGCTTTTTTTGGGGCGTGGCGGCCCTACGTTTTTTCACAACTTGGAAAAGCCGGCAATCAGGCGCTGTATCACTGGGTCTATGGCGCGGATATGCAGTCTGGCGAGGTGGATTCGAGCACCGGGAGCACGTATCTGAGCTTCTGGGTGGACTATTGGTTGGGGCAAATGTTTCCTTCGACGCCGGGTTTTCCTGGGCCTGACATTTTGCAATTAGCGGTGACGGAGACGTCGAGCGCGGAGATTCTTGGTACAAAGAATAGCGATGGATCTGTGGTCGTTATGGTTGTGGATCGAGCGGTGCATGCATCCACGGACAACAATGGCACGGGAGATCCGCGAACGGTGATTGTGGATGTTTCCGCTTTGGGGACGTTCTCTGGCGCGACGTCGATAACGATTGACCGGAAGACGAACGCGACGAGCGGCCCGGCCTCCCTGAACATCACGCCCGCGCATAAGATATCGGTGACGCTGGACGGATACGGCGTGACGCTTCTAAAGTTGAATCCCTAATCCCACGTTCCGAGTTCTTGTTTTGCCGCGGTTCGCCAAAACTTCAGCCGAGACCAAAAACAGGCCGTTCTTGGTAGCGTACGCCTGAACACGATCAGCACCTCGGCACAGCACCAACGCTCGGGGGGCGGGAACCCGAGTGCGCGAGCAGCGCACATTTACATACCAATATATAATGACGGGCGGGAGAGTCGGTTCCGCACTAGGCCGCTCGAAACTCCCTCGGTGTGCGTTTCCTCCCAACCTGCCTCCAGACTCTGGAAATAGCCCAGGTAGGGTGCTGCGCGCCATGCCGGTTCGCCGGTGCCCCGGCCATTCCACCGGTAAGCCGGCGTTGGAAGCCAGGCTCAGAAACGAAAGCGAGACCATGCTCACGCTCCACTTCCTGTGGTATCTCCACAGAAGTTGTGGCATTCTACTGTGGTCATACCACAGGAGGGCCACATGGCGGAATCGAAGCTCGATCTATTACAGGGGACCTTGGACCTTATGGTCCTGCGGACCCTGGCGGCCTTGGGCTCGCTGCATGGCTACGGCATTGCGCGACGCATCGAGCAGGTAAGCGCATTGCGCGACGCATCGAGCAGGTAAGCGGGGATAAAGTCCTCCTTAATCAGGGAACGATCTATGCGTCGCTCGTGAGGCTGCAGCAGCGAGGATGGATTGCCGCCGAGTGGGGAACTTCGTCCAACAACCGCAAGGCCAAGTTTTATAGCATTACAAAAAATGGCCGTAAACAGTTCTCTGAGAATGCGGCGAACTGGCAAAGGCTGTCGGACGTGATGGGTCGAGTTCTAGCCATGCCGGAAGAAGGTGGCACCAAATGACTGAATGGCTGCGACAATCGTTCCACCGCCTGACTTCCACTTTTCGTCGTGCCCAGATGGATCACGAACTGGAAGCAGAATTGGCTGCTCACTTGGAGTTAGCCATCGAAGAGAACCTCCGGCGCGGGATGTCCGCGGAGGAAGCTCGGCGTCAGGCGCTGATTCGCTTCGGCGGAACGGAACAGGCGAAACAGCAGCATCGCGAAGCGCGTGGACTGCCCGTGCTGGATATTCTGTTGCAGGACCTGCGTTACGCGGTGCGCCAGTTACTCAAGAGCCCAGGATTCACAGCCGCTGCGGTTCTCACATTGGCGCTGGGTATCGCCGTGAACGCCACGATGTTTAGTCTCGTGAGCGCTTTTCTCTTGCGGCGTCCGCCGGGTCGCGACCCCGAGCGCGTGGCCGTGGTTAGTTCCGTGAACCCGGCGCCGGCTTTCCACGCCGACGCGAGTCTGGTCTCCGCCCCCAACTATCTCGCCTGGCGCGACGCCAACCACGTTTTTGCGGACATGGCCGCCGCGGACGAGTATCGAACCGTCAGTTTGACCGCGCAGGGCCACCCGGAGGCGCTCCGTTCAGCGGCCGTGTCTCTCAACTATTTCACCGTGCTGGGCGTCTCCCCGCAATTCGGGCGTACCTTCGAATCCGGCGAAGACCAGCCTGGACGGGAGAATGTTGTCATTCTTGGTTGGGAGCTCTGGGAGCGGCGCTTTGGTTCCGACGCTTCCCTCATCGGACGCACCATCCGGCTAAACCGCGCAAACTACGTGGTTATCGGGGTGATGCCTGCGAGTTACCGTTTGCTGGGATTCACGCCGCAAGTATGGACACCGCTCGTTTTGTCCGCGGCAGATCAAACTGCGGCCGCCCGCACGGATCGTTCTTTGCACCTGTTCGCACGATTGAAACCCGGCATAACGCTCGAACAGGCCCGCGCCGAGTTCGTCACGCTGGCCCGCCGCGCCCAGGAAGACTTTCCCGCGACCGAAAAAGGCTGGGGCACGGCGGTGCGCCTGCTGCCCGATTTCCTGATCTACGATTTTGGCATTCGCAGCGCCCTAGCCGTGATGATGACCACAGTAGGGTTTGTTCTGATGATTGCCTGCGCCAATGTAGCCGGCTTGCTCCTGGCTCGCGCCGCTGGACGCCGGAAGGAGCTGGCCATCCGCATCGCCCTGGGAGCCGGTCGCCTGCGCATCATCCTGCAGCTGCTGAGTGAAGGCCTGCTGCTTGCCCTTCTCGGAGGCAGTACGGGTCTTCTGCTTGCTTATTGGAGCATCAATTTTGTTCGGGCCAGCATGACCTTCAACGAAGCAATCAGCGCCGTTCCGTTGAGCTTGGATTGGAACGTTTTGCTTTTCGCTCTGGCCGTCTCGTTGGCTTGCGCGGTGCTGTGCGGACTGGCGCCGGCACTGAACGCGTCGCGAACCGACATCAACGCGAACCTCAAGGATGAAAGTCGCGCGGCTTCGCCGAGCCGTTCACTGAGCCGTCTCCGGACGGTGATGGTTACTGGCGAAATCGCGCTGGCTTTGTTTCTCCTGCTCGGGAGCGGACTGCTTTTCCGCGGAATTTTTCTTATTGAGCATCAGAATCTGGGTTTCCGAGCAGACCATCTCCTTACCGCCAGCGTGACCTTAGACAACGCACGATATCAGCAGGCCTCTCAAAAGACCCTCTTCGTCAAGGATTTGCTTGCTCGCCTCCAGCGCCTTCCGAGTGCCCAGACCATAGCAGTGGCCTCCGACTTGCCGGCATCTGGACCTGGCAGCGTTACTCTCCGAATCAAAGGCCAGCCCGAATTGCCTGCGGACCAGCGGCTCAGCGCTCTCGATGCCGTCGTTAGCCCGGACTACTTCCAGGCCGCGAGCATCCCGCTGCTGCGCGGCCGGACGTTCACAGAAACCGATGACGCCACCGCGCCGCGGGTAGTGGTCGTAAACCAGGAGTTTGTGCATCGCCATTGGAAGGACCAGGAGGCGCTCGGGAAACAGATCCGCTTGGATGTAAACGGCGCCACCCCAGAGTGGAGCGAGATCGTGGGAGTTGTCGCCAACGTGAAAACCTACTCCGAAGAAACTCGCGATGACCCGGAAGTCTACGAGCCATTCCTTCAGCGGCCCCTATCTTCTTTCTCTCTAATGATTCGGGCAACTTCCGATCCAACTAGCTTAGCCTCCGCCCTGCGCGGCGCGGTTGCGCAAGTGGATTCCGAGCTGCCGCTGGCTAGTGTCATGAGCATGCCAGCTCTGATTGAACGCCAGCAGGGCGGTGACCCATTTTTCGTGCGTGTGCTGGGCAGCTTCGCACTTCTAGCCCTGATCCTTGCGGCTATCGGGATATACGGCCTTATTGCTTACTCCGTGGGCCAACGAACGCATGAAATTGGCATACGCATGGCGATGGGAGCCCGCAACCCGGACGTGCTTCGTATGCTTGTGTGGGAAGGCATGAAAATGACCGCCATCGGAGCGGCCGTCGGACTTGCGTTGGCGCTGCCCCTGCCCAAACTTTTTGACGCCATGTTCTATGGCCTCCACCTTCGTGAGCCGTGGCTCTACTTCATCGTCCCGACGGCGATCATGGTGGTGGCGATGTTGGCAACCTACATTCCCGCGCGACGCGCTACGCGCATTGACCCCACGGTGGCGTTGCGCCAGCAGTGATGCTTTTTGTCATTCCGAAACGCGCCTGTCTCAACCGATCCGCGTAGAATAAGGTCGCGCAACGCGTTACCGATCGAGAAAGCGACCATGTCCACTCCGGGACCGTTACCTCAGGGGCCGGACTGTTCCCGAACAGCCAGCTACGCGAAATAGCCTGCCACCTTTTCTCCAGTCCCGCGACTCTTGCTATTAAAGCGTCACAACGGAGAGGAACAGCCGCAACGGTGAAATCATTTGCGATAAGGCCCGCGGTTGTACGGTTGTTCTTAATTCGGCGAAACATGAACGTGCTTCTCTGGAATGTCGAACTGCCATGCGGTGGCCTCCGCAAAACGTTTCTCTAGTTCTTAGGGGCCTGTTTTACCGCGATAAGCGACATCTGCTCCAGGTCAGGGAAGTGCCCTTCCGCATCGGGTGGGCGGTTAGAAGATGGAAGCTGTTGCACCATCGTTTGGGCGGGGAGAGCCGCCTTGAAGTATTGCGCATAGACCTTGTTGAACGCTTCACTATCGGAGAGGTTGTCGAGATAAACCGTTGTGGAGACGACCTGGCTGAAATCCAGGGAGGCCTCTTCCAGGTTATCCAGCTGGTTCCGCATGGTCTGGCGGAGTTGTACTGCCGTTGTAGCACCATAGACGCCGCCGTTTGGCCCGGGGATAAATCCACTCTTCGCGGAACAGTACAACGTTTCGCCAGCGAAGACACAGGGGCTGGCAGTGGGACTTGGCGGCATGTTTTTGGGACGGACGGCACGACGAAGGCTCAAGTCGCGCACGGCCACCCCGGTGTATTCGATTTGAGCTTTGTGAGGCAAAGCGGTGACTTCTATGGTCGCTCGGGCTGGGGTGTTACCAAATTCAAATCGACGAGCGTAACGTTCGTTCATTACCCGCATCGGTACTTTCTGGGTCAAGTAGGGATTCACGAAGACCATATGGCTGAGTTTCAAGCCAGCTGCCTCGACAACCGCCTGGAGTCCATCAAGGGCGAGATCCGTTTGAACCGCGGCATCATCGGGAACCGTGTTGGCGAGTAGGTCGCGCCCCTCGATCGCAGAAACAAACAAACGGTCATGCGTTAATATGCCGGGCGAAAATGGTTCGGCGGATTTGTAATGGGGGGGGATAACCGCTTTGCGTCCGGTGAGATCGCGAACGGCAACAGCGTTGATCTCGATGGACGATGGAGATAAGCGGTAAACTCCCAGCACCGCGCGGGCCGGGGGAGTGCCGGGAAAGTATTTTGCGAATACGTCGTTGAGCTTCTCGTAGTTGCCTAGGTCTTCTAGATAGACCTGGACATAGACGATATGCTCCATATTCAAGCCCGCGGCCTCGACAATCGTTTTGATATTTTCGAGCGCCTGGCTTGCCTGTTCTTCAAATTTGTCGGGCATACTGTGGTCTCGACGTTGTGCCCCCTGCCCGGAAAGGTACACGTAATCACCCGCGTCCACCGCGGCGGAGCGCGGGGAGCTCAAAGGCTGTCCCCGCTGGGGAACTTCGACCGGGTGCACCTGGGCCTGCAGGTTACCCGCTGCGAATATCAAGGTTCCCAGCAAACATTGCCGGATGTGAGATTTTCTCTGGTTTGGCACTTCGCGAATCCTCATGATCACTAAGCGGCAGGTGCAGCCTTTCGAGCGACACTGAGACGTTCACGAATACGCTGGCCCACGATGATTGCCTCATGGGGCTGAATAGTTGAAGAGACCAGCTCCAACCTGCGGCGTTGTGCCGATTCCTTCGAACTTTGCTTTGGATTTCCTTCCCGAACGGCCGGAACAATGCTGGGATTATCCGCGCCGGCAACCTCAATTACCGGATCGCCGGCGCGCAGTTTTTGTACACAGTCCTTCACCGTAAAGCCCCACTTTTCTTCATCCCATGAAATGTAAAGAGTTGGATAGCGATTGCCATCCTTGGGTATGGAAATGTCGGTTTCAACGCCCGACACCGTCTCCACGAGTTTCGCGATGCGCTCGACGCGAGCGTGCCATTCGCGATTGAGAGCATCAAAATCGGTTTTCAGCCAGGTCTCGACGGCCGTGAGCAGACCTACTATTTCTTCCTTGCCAACTTTCATGGCACGACAGACAGCACCTTCCCACGGGCTGGTGTTCAGCATCGCGGCTTCAATCAGATCCTTACGGCCAAGCAAAAGACCGCTGCATTGTGGGCCACAGAGCCCCTTCCCGCCTGAGAAGGTGTACATGTCCAGACCCATTTGTGCGTATAACTTGATGTTGGCTATCGGGGGAATACCGGCCGCGTCATCGAGAAGCATGGGAATATTATATTTTTTTGCTACGGCATTTTCTGTCTGCAAGTCGGATCCCAGATGAGTGGTGTAGATCATCGCGGTGTTCTGGTTGATGGCGTTAGCCAGTTCCTCGGCTGTTCCGACCAGAACCAGCTTGGCGCCCGTCAGCCGAATAGCATTGTCAAATGCACTCCTGCCGCCCACCATGATGACTTCCTGCTTCAGTCCCGTAGTGTCGGGAAGCTGCCAGATATATTTTGGATCGCTGCCGGCCATGCACGCAGCGGCAGCGGACGCCATGGCGCCAGCCGCCCCGGAAGTGACCATGCCAGCTTCGGCACCGGTCAATTCAGCAAGACGCCGGCTTGCCGCATGTTGCAATTCGAACATGTTTACGAAGTATTCCGAAGCCTCTCGCTGCGCCGCCCGCACTTCGGGAAATTCCAACGAACCGCTCAAGTATGTCCAGGTGCCCCGGCAATTAATGATGGTCTTTACGCCGAGACGCGTGTAGACGTTCTGGCGTGAATCTTTGCCGAGCGCACTGGCAGCACTTGCCAGCACATTCTTAGCGGCAAGCTGGCCCAGCAGCGGTGCGGCAGCGGCTAAGCGAATAAAACCCCTACGGCTGAAATCAGGCATGAACGACATTCAAGAACCTCCGTGCGGCGGAAAGGTTAATAGGTCTTTGCAAGGTTCGATGGAGCCAGTCATTCCGTGCAATAGAATCCGCCCGCTTTCTTGGTCAATGCAATTGCGCTCGCCGGCCTCCGGCGGATTGAGCACTCAACGAGTTTGGAATTCCCCGCGCATTTGGCGTTCTTATCACATATTTCTTGATGTGTAGCAATTTATTTCGTTTCATTACCGATTGTTTGGCAATGAACTCTTGGCGGTGGGGATAGGGCGGCAAGCGAAGATAGGAAAGGCCATTGCGCGCAGAGCGTGCGAGATGCAATATCCATTCTAAAGCTCGGAAAGAAAACAAGGTGAAAAGCGAACTGCAATGAAAACGATCATGTTTCTCCGGCGTTTGGCGGCGGTACTCACGTTTTATCCGACGACCTTTGTTCACTTCGGCGTTGGCGCGCAACAGAAGCCCGAGGTGGCCGCCGCCGCTTGCCAGGTCGAGGAAATCAAGTATATGGGCTGGCAAGCGCAGCAGGTTTCCAATCCATGGGTAAAACTAATTTTTGTGCCGCAGAACGGCGGCAGGCTGATGCAAGTCATCTTCGATGGCCATCCCTATTTGTTTGTGAATCCGCGGTATGCCGGGAAACATCTTCCGCCCTCCAACAGCGAATGGTTTAACTATGGCGGCGACAAGCTGTGGGTGCTCCCGGAGGGAAGCGAGGACGAGCAGCACTGGGCGGGCAATTCTGATTTGCTGGATGATGGTCTGTTTGAGTTCCAAACTCTCTCCCAAGGGCAACGCTGCGAAATTTCCATGACCGGGCCAGTTGATCCTCAGACGGGGTTGCAGTTTACGCGGATGGTGAGTCTCGAGGCGGACTCGCCGCGCATCACCTTTCACGCGGTGATAAAGAACGCGAGCGGGCATCCCATCGAGTGGTCTGTGCAATCGGTCTCTCAGTACAATACCGCTGACGCCAGGGATTCCACGCGCCACAATCAGAATTTCTGGGCCTTCAGCAGAACGAATTCATCGAGTGGCTACCTCAACCAGTATCATGTGAAATTCGGTCCCGCGGAGAATGCCGCAGCTGAGGTGCGCGAGCACGGGCTCTTCGCTCTACATTATGTTCCTCTGGCAGCAGAGTTGTGGCTCGATTCAAAGGACGGCTGGTTGGCTGCCGTGGATGGCGACAGCCGCTACGCCATGGTAGAGCGATTTCGGTACGACGAAACCAGACCATACCCCGGAAAGGCCTCGGTCATATTTTGGACGAATGGTTCCGAACTGCGGCAGCACCCTGATGGTACGGCCAGTTTCGGATCTCCCGATAAAGAACCGCCAGCTTTGTATATGGAGGCTGAGCTTAACTCGCC
>MNIJ01000103.1:0-299 GCA_001919715.1 Acidobacteria bacterium 13_1_20CM_58_21 | reverse complement strand
TGGGGACCCAACCGATTACGCAAGTCGACCCCAGGAATCTCCTTTTGTTCGAAACCACAGCGGCCGTTCCGGGCCGGGTGGGCAGGATTTCTCTGCACCTGGTCGATTCCAATGGGCTGGATCGCGGAGCACTAGGAGAAGTGGCGGTAGAGACTTCCGCCGGAATTCAATGACACGCGAACGTGTTGGTAAAGATGCTGCGGAAGAAGTTCCGCGGCGCGAGATCTACAGCAACACTCCAGAGCCGCCGAATAAACGACCATCTTGATTGCCACTATCGTTTTGTGACATGCTACAGT